>JBGVLV010000016.1:0-36224 GCA_045124465.1 Candidatus Scatosoma sp. | reverse complement strand
AACCCCTCACGCTCGCTCCTTGCCCGAACTCCTATTAATTTAGGCGTTCGAGTTACTCTCAAAATGCACCAAAAAGCCCTGTGGCTATTTGCACCCTAAGAGCTAGCGGGCTACCGCCCGCGGCGGCGTCGCTCGACAACCGCGCGGATAGCCCCAACCCCTCACGCTCGCTCCTTGCCCGAACTCCTATTAATTTAGGCGTTCGAGTTACTCTCAAAATGCACCAAAAAGCCCTGTGGCTATTTGCCACAGGGCTTTTTGGTGCACCCTAAGAGGTTCGAACTCCTAGCCTTCGGTTCCGTAGACCGACGCTCTATCCAGTTGAGCTAAGGGTGCATATTAAATTTTTTTTCGAGCGTCGGTCGTAGACCGTTCTCGCGCAATACCTTGAAAAAGACCTTCCTCATCAAAGCGCTTATATAGTATAGAATTTTTTTTTTGATTTGTCAACTGTTTTTGCCTACTTTTTACCGCTTTTATCCGAAAAATCTTTCATTCCTTTTTTTCGAAACGTTCTCCCTCTTCTTTCCGACCGTATTCCAACCCGTAATCTTCGCGGTTATATCCCTCGTCGCCGCCAAAACGCTCCCGCATCTCCGTTTCCCGCCGCGCGATCTCTTTATTCACCCGACCCGCGTATACCGTCATATACACGCCCAAAGTCAGAACGAGCAAACACACCGTTATTCCCGTGAACAGGTTCAGCTCCGTCATATACGCGAACTCGTACATATCCAACAACACCGTCTGGAAGGAAAGAAAGGACACCAACGCCGTCGCGAAATTGATATTCCGCACCGCCCGCACTACGAGATCGTCGTACTTTTTCACCTTGATAAGATTATAGACCGCCATCACGATCCGATACCCCGCGTAAATCCCCAGCGCGTACACCGTGACCTTGGGCGTGGGAAACCGCTCCCCGTCCACTACCATCAGACCCACGGCGGCCGCCAAAACGACGGTGAGCGCGAACAGCGCCAGCCCGCAGGAACGGTAGGTCATCACCTTTTCTTTCTGCAATTTGAGCGGTTCGCCGCCGTACCGTTTCTCGTTCTTCCGATTATCCGCCAGCACCCCCGCACGGATAGAGGTCAACAGGATATAATACCCCGCCAAGACCCAGTACCAAAACGTATCCGCATACAACGCCGTCAAGCACAGGAACACGGTATACGCGGCGTTGAACGCAAGCGAACACACCCCGAAAAAGATGGTGCGGAACTCGTAGTCCTTGTGCAAATTCCTCGTGAACTTGTATTTGTCCGCAACGAACAATACCTTGCCCTTGACCTTTCTCGCGATGTTCACGCAAAGATAAACGGAATACGCCCAACAAACGAACGCGACCGCGTACAAAACGAACGCGAACAGGCTCAACCCCGCGCCCGACGCCGCCGCGATGACGGACAGCGAGCTTACGTTGAGCGTGAGCGCGAACGTAAGCACGACGACCCACGTGGGCGGGTCTATCACGTATTCGAATATTTTTTTCCAGTTTACTCTTTTCCGCATCTCCCCGAAAGACCTTTCCGCTTACTTTGTCAAAGATCGAACGCGATCGCCGTAATATCGTCCGAGAACTTCCCGCCGCTGAACACGTTGAGCGCCGTTTTGAGTTTTCCTATGAAATCCTCCGCGCCGTGCGATTGCAGCAAAACGCTTTCGGTGCGCTCCACGCCGAACAGTTCCCCTTTCGCGTTCATACATTCCGTCACGCCGTCGGTCACGAGCGCGAGGATATTCCCGTTTTCGAAAGGCAATTCGTTCTCCCGATAGACGAAATCGGGCATCCAGTTGGACACGGGCGGCGCGGGCGATTCGATCTCGTTTATCCCCTCCGCCGTCTTTAACAGTATCGGCGCGTTATGCCCCGCCGACGCGTACCGCAGTTTCTTCTCCCGCGTATCTATACGCACCGCCGCCACCGTGATATACGACCGCTCGTCCTGATCCAGCTCGTTGAACTTCACGTTCAAAGCGGACAACGCCTTGGCAAGATCGGGCTGTTTCCGATCGAACCCCGCCCGCACGAACGCCGACAGCATACCCGCCGAAATGCCTTTCCCCGACACGTCGGCAAGCACCCCGTACGTCTGACCGTTCAGCTCGTACACGTCGGGCAGATCCCCGCCCACGCCGTAACAGGGTATATACATATACGAATACGGTACGCCGCCCATACTCTTGCCTGCGGGCAACAGCCGTTGCTGCATACGCTGTGCGGACAGCATTTCCCGTTCTATCTCCGTCTGATACGTACCGTCCGTCAGCCCCAAAAACAGTTTCCCCTTTTCGTCCGCGGGCAGGATACGGATACGTATGGATATTTTGTCCGTATGCCCCGACCGTTTCACGCTCGTGCGGATCGTTTCCGACTTCTCCGCGCGTTCCTCGACCGCCGCCCTCGTCGTGCGCAGAAAAGCGCAATACTCGCAATTCTTCCCCTCGCCGCACTTGCCCGTTTCGTTGCAACCGAGCGCCTGCGCGAGCGTACCGCTCTTTTTCGCGGTATCCGAAAAACAACGCCGAAACGCCGCGTTCGTAAACTTTACGCGCAGCTTATCGTCGAACACGAACACCCCTTCGGGCATACGGTCGAGTATCTTTTTATACGTTCCAAGCGTCATAGTTCTCTCCGTTTCTCTTTTCCGTTATCTGTAAAATTTCAAGCCCCTACGCAACTTCACGTCGAAAGGCACGCCCCTGTAAAGTTCGCCGTCCAGTTGCATAGCGCAGTCCTGTTTAGGCAAAAATTTCACCGTATCGCAAAGAAAATGTTTCGCGGCGGGGTATTCGAGGATCTTGCCTTTGAGCAGCGCCATAAACGCTTTGATGATCTTCCATTTCCCGCCCAAACAGTCCACGATCACGACGTCGAGTTTTCCGTCCGCGACGTCCGCCGCGGGACAAATGCGTATCCCGCCGCCGAACTGCGAACCGTTGCACGCCGCCGCCAACAATACGTCCCGCGTTTCCGTTACTTCTTCGCTCTGTATCTCCACGCGGTATCCCTTGAACGAAAACAGGCTCTGCAAAAGGCTTTTAAAGTACTTCAACTTCCCTTTCATCTTTCCCTTTTGGCAACGTTCCAAAACGTCTACGTCCATACCCACGCCCGCTACGTTCATACACCGCATACCGCCGACTTCGAGATAGTCCGTTTCTTTGACCTCGCCTTTGAGCACGATCCGCGCCGTCGCGTCCGCGTCGAGGGGCAGACCTATCTTCTCCGCGAAATCGTTCCCCGTACCCGACGGGATCAACCCGAAATTACAAGCGGACGGATCGGCAAGCCCGTTCAAGACCTCGTGCAGCGTACCGTCGCCGCCGAGCGCGATGATCTCCGTTTCGCCGTTTTCCGTCAGCCGACGGGCGATCTCCGTCGCATCGCCCGCACGTTCGGTCAAGTGCGTTTCGAACGCCGCGCCGCTTTCCGTAAAAACGTCCTGCACGATCTGTAAGCTCTTTCCCGACTTGGTCTTGCCCGCCGCGGGATTCGATATAATATGATACGTTCTCCTCATTCGTTTACCTCAAACCACTCATCCATATGCGTTTTTTCGGTTTTCACCGAAAATTTCCACAAATATATTATATAACACTTTGCCGAGAATTGCAATTTATTTTCGAATTTGATATACTTTTAATGTGAAAGAAATGAAAAATTTTTGATAAAAGGAGGTCTTATGCGGAAAATTTTGCCGAAAACCCTGCAAGAACTTGCGCACCGCTCCCCCGCGCCCTTGTACGCGGTCGGCGGCAGCGTGCGCGATACGCTCGCGGGTCTGACCCCGCTGACGGGCGAACGCGACTGGGATATCTGTTCCCCTATGCCCGCCGATACCTTCGTCAAGATCGCGCAAGAAAACGGTCTTTCGATCCGTTCGGTGTTCAAGAATACGGGAACGGTGAAATTGCAGGATAACGCGGGCGAGGAATACGAATACTCCTCCTTCCGTTCGGATAAATACGTGCGCGGCACGCATACCCCCGTCGAAATTTCCTTTACCTCCGACATCAACCTCGACGCCCGCCGCCGCGACTTCACGGCGAACGCCGTGTATTACGATATCAAAAACGGTACGTACGTCGATCCCCTCGGCGGCATACCCGCGATCCGCGAAAAACGGCTGACGACCGTCGCGCCCGCGGAAAAGGTGTTCGGCGAGGACGGTCTGCGCCTAATGCGCCTTGCCCGCCAAGCCGCCCAGCTCGGTTTCACGCCCGACGGCGAATGTTTGCACGGCGCAACGAAAAACGCCGCGCTCCTCGACGACGTCACTCCCGAACGGGTATTCGCCGAGCTTTGCGCCCTGCTCCGCGCCGACGGGAAATACGGCGTTGCGAACGGACAGTACGCGGGGCTTTGTCTGCTCGATAAAACGCGCGTGCTCGACCGTATCCTGCCCGAACTTACCCTCGGCAGAGGTATGGCGCAACGCGCCGACTTCCATAAATACGACGTACTCGAACACTCTTTGCGCGCGGTATCGTACGCGCCGACCGAGGTCCGTTTCGCCGCGCTGTTGCACGACGTGGGCAAACCGTTCTGTACCCTCCGCGACGGGAACTCGTTCGCCCACCCCGAGGAGGGCGCGCGGATCGCGGGCGGGATACTTTCGCGGCTCAAAGCCCCCAAACGGCTCGCCGCGCGGACGGCGGAACTGATCGGCTTGCATATGTACGATTTCGACTGTAAGACGGGCGAGAACAAGCTCCGCCGTTTCTTCGTCTGCAACTATCCCCTGCTCGAAGAACTGCTCGCGCTCAAACAGGCGGACTTTTCCGCCTGTACGGACGATACCTCCGTCGCCCCGACGGTCGGGAAATGGCGGGAACTGCTCTCGAAAATACGCGCCGAGAACGCCCCGCTCACGCGCAAAGAACTGGCGGTCACGGGCAAAGACCTGCTCGATACGGGACTGCAGCCCGCGCATATCGCGGAACTGCTCCAACGCCTGCTTTTGCACGCCGTCGTAAAGCCGCAGGACAACGCCAAGCCCCGTCTTATCAAACTGGCGCTGGGCGAAGAAAAAAGCTTACGGGCGCGGAAAACGGAATAGCTCTGCAAAGAAAAGAAAATCTCTCGTTCTTTCGAGAGATTTTTTAATACTCTTTCGGTTTTTCCACGCAAAGGATCTCGTTCGCGTCCAAGTCCAAAACCGTGCAAAGTCTTGAAAGCGTATCCAGCGCCGGCATTTTTCTGCCGCTTGCGTAATGGGAGATCATAGATTGCGTAACGCCCACTTTTTCCGCTAATTCCGCTTGGGTCAAAGACGGTCGCCGCTTTAAAGCCTCCGTCAAAGCTTTCCGAATTTGTTCCATCGTCGTCATAATGCGCCCTTATTACAGCTTGGATATTCTTTCGATACGCTCGTACGCCGTCTTTAAAAACTCGTCGGGGGTCATATCCCCGTATCTTTCGTTCGTCGTTTCCAGCATAAGCGTACCCGCGAACCCCGCGCGGTCGAACCCGCGGATCACGGGCGCGTAATCGATATTGCCGTCGAAGGGCAACAAATGCTCGTCCTCGCCCCGCACGCCGTGGTTGTCGTGGATATGCGTGCAAACGAGCTTGTCCCCGTAAAAATCGAGAAAAGGCACGTTCATCGTAAAACAATGTGCGTGACCGCAATCGTAGCAAAACCGCACGTGCGCGTTGTTTTCGTAACGGTCGAGCAAGCACGCGAGATTGCCGAGTTTCCGCAAATTCTCGAACGCTAAGATCACGTTCTTTTTCTCGGCGTATTCCACAAGCCCGTCAAAGCGTTGCAGCCCCCTGTCGCTCACGGGCGGCGGCGTCCAACCGCTCGACGCGTGTACGACCACGGTCTTGACCCGCGCCTCGTCCGCCGCGTCGATCGATTCCCGTATCTGCGCGATCAGCGGCGGCGTTTCCTCCGCCGACCAAAGCCCGTTCACGCCGAAAAACGGACCGTGGATAAAATCGAAATACAGACCGAGCTTTTCGGCTTGCTCTTTGAGCGCGGAAACGACGGGGCGGGTATATTGCTCCTGCGAGGCGAAGAACGCCTCGAACCCGTTGTCTTTAATGCGTTTTAAGTTTTGCGTTCCGTCGCCGCCCACGATACAGTTGGCGACGACGCCGAGCCTTCTTTTCACCTTTCGTAACTCCTTAAAACGCGTTCGTACGGATATACGCGTTTTTTACAGCTTGCTTACCGTAATGCCGTCCTCGATCGACGTTTCGTAAAAGCTCGCCTTGTACCCGATCGCCTCGGCATACGCCGCGCCTACGCGGCGGATAAACCCGTCCACCGCCGTCTTTTTCACGATGGAAATGGTACAGCCGCCGAATCCCGCGCCGATCATACGCGAACCGAGACACTCCGCCTCCTTTCTCGCAAGCGCGGACAGCGTATCCAGTTCCTTGCCCGTGACCTCGTACAGATCGCGCAGGCTGTAATGGCTCTCGTTGAGCAGTTTTCCAAGCTCGACAAGGTCGCCCGCTTTGAGCGCCGCAACGGCTTTATGTACGCGGTCGCATTCCATAACGACGTGTTCCGCACGCTTTGCGACCACGCCCGAAAGCAGGTATTTCACTTCCTTGAAATCTTCCGGCGTAAGCTCGGCAAGACACTTTACGTCCTTAACTTTTTGAATGGCTTTGAGCGCCGTTTCCACTTCCTGACGGCGTACGTTGTACTTGCTCTCGACAAGGTTGTGCGGCTTGTTGCAGTTCGCGACCACAAGGCAGTAATCGCCGAGTTTCAAAGGCACGTATTCGTATTCGAGCGTGGAACAATCCAAAAGTACCGCGTGGTCTTTTTTACCCATCGCCGACGCGAACTGGTCCATAATGCCGCAGTTTACGCCCGCGTATTCGTTCTCCGCTTTTTGCGAGAGGAGCGCAAGCTCCACTTTGTCGTACTTCACGCCCGCGTATTCGCACAGCGTGACCGCCGTCGCGACCTCGATCGCCGCCGACGAGGAAAGCCCGCTGCCGAACGGCACGGTGCAGTCGTAATACAGATCGCAACCGACGATCTCCACGCCCTTTTGTTGCAAGAAATACGCAACGCCCGCCTGATAGTTGCCGATCTTCAACCCGCGATAGCTGTCGAGCTTGTTCACGTCCACTTCGACGATCCCCTCGATGCCGCGGAACGCCATACGGATAACGTTCGCGCCCGTCTTACGCCCGTATACGTTGCAACGCAGATTGAGCGCCGCGGGGAATACCTTCCCTCCGCAATAGTCCACGTGTTCGCCGATGACGTTGATACGTCCCGCCGCCGTGAACAGGTCCTCCGCTACGTGACCGAAAATTTCCTCAAAACATTGCGTAGCCGCTTTTTCCATAATGATCTACCTCTCTTATTTTTTTTATTTATTATTTTTTATTTTTTTTCTTCCGTCCGTTTTCCGAAAAACCGAACGCAAAAATATACGGTCCCCGCCACGATCATAAGCAGGGCGACGAGCTGGGACGGCGACAAAAACGCGACCACCGTCGCGCCGCGGTCGTCCGCCCGCGCGTATTCGATGAAAAACCGCCAAACGCCGTACGCGACGGCGTACAACGCAAGCAACGGCAAACGCCGTTTGCCCTCGTACTTGAAAAACAGGCAGAACAGCCCCGCCGCGAGCAGGAACAAAAACGCCGCCTCGTACAGTTGCACGGGTACGACTTTTTGCCAACCGTTTTCGGTGAGCATTTCCACGCCGTACCAAGCCGTCGTGACCTTGCCGTGACAGCAGCCCGCGAAGAAACAGCCGAGCCGACCGAATCCGTGCGCGAGCGGGATCAAGCAACCCGCGATGTCGGCGATGTCGCCGAACCGTTTCACCGCCTCGCCGTCCTTGCAAAACAGCTTACCGCCTATAAACCATACCAAAAGGAACGCGCCCGCACCGAAGATAAGACCGCCGTAAAAGGTCATTCCCGTGTCCGCGCCGAGCTTGAACACGCCCGTTTTCATAAAATCGTAAAACGCCTGAAAAAGCACCGCGCCGAGATAGCCGAGCGCGATCGCTATGACGAACCCGACGATGAGTATGCGTTGGAGCGCGAGGGAGAACCCGCGTTTCACGCCAAGCTTATCGGCGAGGACGAACGCGATCAATACGCCCGCCGCCATCAAAATATCGTATAATCCGATCTTTCCCAACACTCCGTAAGGATACATTCGGCGTTCACTCCTCCTTCCCGCGCGCAAAGCCGCGGAAAAACCCTACTCTATGATTATACAATAACCTACGCTTTTTGTCAAGGGAGTACTGCCACCTTTTTTTTGCGTTTTACGAAAAAACCGCATCGTTTTCACGATACGGTCAAATCGCCTTTTTGCTTACAACGCGCAAACGTTCGTCGCGCGGAGCTTATCGGGGTTCTTGGGATCGGGTTCGATCTCGAAGGACACTTTCTGTCCCTCTTTCAATCTGCGATACCCTTCCGCCACGATCGCCGAGAAGTGTACGAACACGTCGTCGCCGCCCTCGTCGTTGGCTATAAAGCCGTACCCTTTCTCCGCATTGAACCATTTTACAGTTCCCTGACTCATCTTTTTTCCTCCGAACAAATTCGTTACCGGTAAAAATCGTACCCCTTGTTTTTCTATCCGATACAAGCTTATTATACCACATTTTTTTCCGAATTGCAATACTTCGTCGGGGAATTTTTTACGATTTTTCCTTATTTTTTGCTTTTTTGACCAAAATAATAGACTTTCTCCTATCTTTTGTGTTATAATTTAACGGCACTCGCAAATAGGATACTTACGCGGCTCTTGCCGCAACGGAGCGGAAACGTTATGCAATTTATCGAAATTTTAAAAGTTATCTTACTCGGTATCGTCGAAGGCGTCACCGAATGGCTCCCCATTTCCAGCACGGGACACATGCTCCTTTTGGACGAGATCTTTCAGCTCAACGTGCGCGCCGAGTTCAAAGAAATGTTCTTCGTCGTCGTTCAGCTCGGCGCGATCCTCGCCGTCGTCGTGCTCTTTTGGCACAAGCTTTTCCCGTGGCGCAAAGAAAGATCGGAAAGCCCCGACGGAACATCCGAGGTAACCTCGAAAAGCAAGATCGTTGTGGATAAAAATATACTTTCCCTTTGGGGCAAAGTACTCGTAGCCTGCGTTCCCGCGGGCGTGATCGGCATACTTTTCGACGATCTTTTGGAAACGTATTTGCACACCCCGCTCGTCATCGCGCTTATGCTCATCGTCTACGGCGTGGCGTTCATCGTCGTGGAGAACAAGAACAAGGGCAAAACGCTGCCCCTGCAAACGACGGCGGATATTACGTACAAACACGCGCTTATTATCGGCGTGTTCCAAGTCCTCTCCCTGATCCCCGGCACTTCCCGTTCGGGCGCGACCATCATCGGCGCGCTGCTCGTCGGCGTAGCGCGGCCCGCGGGCGCGGAGTTCACGTTCTATCTCGCCATACCCGTAATGGCGGGCGCGAGCGCGATCAAGCTCTTGAAATTCTTCGTGGAATACGGCGGATTCACGGGCGCGGAATTCGGCTACCTGCTCATCGGCGCGGCGGTCGCTTTCGCGGTGTCTATGTTCGCCATCAAGTTCCTGATGAACTTCGTCAAAAAACACGATTTCAAAGTATTCGGCTGGTACCGTATCGCGCTCGGCGCGTTGGTTATCGCGACCCTCGTCCTGCCCCCGCTGTTTGCGTAAAACGCGCGGTCGCCGCATACCTGCCCCCTTAAAACGAAAAGAAAACAGGCGTTTGAAAACGCCTGTTTTTTCTTTTTTGATCATTCCACCGTAACGCTTTTGGCGAGGTTTCTCGGTTTATCCACGTCCAAGCCCTTTGCAACGCTCACGTAGTACCCCATCAGTTGCAGGGGTATGACGGCGAGACTCGCCGCGAAGTGTTCGTCCGTGCGCGGGATATACGAGGTGAAATCCGCGGTATCTTCGACGGCGTAATTGCCGTAGCTCGTCAAGCCCATCAGGTACGCGCCGCGGCTCTTGACCTCCGCCATATTCGAGATCATCTTTTCGAAAAGTTTCTGTTGGGTGAGGATACTCACGACCAACGTTCCGTCCTCGATGAGGGAGATCGTGCCGTGTTTGAGTTCGCCCGCCGCGTACGCCTCCGAGTGGATATAGCTTATTTCTTTCATTTTCAGACTGCCTTCCAGTCCGATCGCGTAGTCTATCCCGCGGCCGATGAAAAATACGTCTTTCGCGTTCGCGAATTTCGCCGCGAACCATTGAATACGTTCTTTGTCTTCCAGCACCCGTTTCATCTTTTCGGGCAGAGCGAGAAGTTCGGCGATCAACCGCGCGTACTCCTTTTCCTTGATCAGACCGCGTACCCGCGCGAACTCTACCGCCAAAAGATAGCTCGCGACCAGTTGCGTGGAATACGCTTTCGTCGTCGCGACGGCAATTTCGGGTCCCGCGAGGGTGTAGAACACGTTATCCGCCTCCCGCGCGATGGACGAGCCGACCACGTTGACGATCGCCAACGTTTTCACACCCGCGCTTTTCGCCTCACGGAGCGCCGCGAGCGAGTCCGCCGTTTCGCCCGATTGACTGACGATGACCACGAGCGTATCTTTGGTCAACAGCGGTTTCCGATAACGGAATTCCGAGGCGACGTCGATACGGACGGGTATCCGCGCGAGGTCCTCGAACACGTATTGCGCCGCCGCGCCCACGTGGTACGCCGAACCGCAAGCGACGATATAGATCTGTCCGATCTTGCTTATCGTTTCTTCCGTCAGCCCTATGCCCGAAAGGTCTATCTTGCCGTCCGTGATCACGGAATGTAAGGTGTCCTCGACCGCTTTGGGCTGTTCGTGGATCTCTTTCATCATAAAATGTTCGAACCCGGCTTTCTCCGCAGCCTCGGCGTCCCATTTTATTTCGACCTGTTCTTTCTCGATCTCCTCGCGGTCGATATTGTAGAAAGTAGCCTTTCCCTTTTCCAACCGCGCGATCTCCAAATTCCCGATATAGTATACGTTACGGGTGTATTTGAGAATAGCGGGTACGTCGGAGGCGAGATAGGTTTCCCCCTCCGAAACGCCGATGATCATCGGGCTGTCCTTGCGCGCGACGTATATCTCGTCGGGGTATTCCTTGAACATTACCGCTATGGCGTACGAACCGCGCACGCGCATCATAAACCGCGCCAACGAGTCGATAGGCCCACCCAGGTATTTGTTCGCGTAATAATCGATGAGCTTTGTCGCAACTTCCGTATCCGTCTGCGAGTAGAAAGTATACCCGCTCCTGATCAGCTTTTCTTTCAGTTCCTGATAGTTCTCGATGATACCGTTATGCACCGCGACGACTTTATTCTCCAAGCTGCAATGCGGATGCGCGTTCAGCTCGGACGGTTCGCCGTGGGTCGCCCAACGGGTGTGACCGATACCGCAACAGCCTTTCAACGTCGAACCGCCGTTCGTCTTTTCGGAAAGCACGCGAAGTCTGCCCTTGGCTTTGACGATCTCCACGTCGCCCGCGCCGTCGCGAACGGCAAGCCCCGCGGAGTCGTAACCGCGGTATTCGAGTCTGGAAAGACCCTCCAACAAAATGGGCGAGGCCTGCCGCCTCCCCGTAAAACCTACTATTCCACACATTACTTATTTCCTCTCTTGCGCCGATCGGCGTCCTCTATGTTATTATAATAACATTTTCCGCACCGATTGTCAATTCTTTTCCGTCAGTTCGCGGAAAATGCGCTCGAAAGTACGCAAATGCAATTCCTCGTCCATACGTATGCGCTGTATGAGCGCGGCAAGCTTTTCGTCCTGTAACTCACAGAGCATTTTGGTATATTCGGCGATCGCCTTACGTTCGGCGGCGATGTCGTCGAGGATCATCTTTTCGGGGGTATGCGACCGCGACACGCACCGCGAGGAATAGAAGTTGACGGGGCAAGGCGGGAGCGCGGTATAGATGGGCAACGCGCCGAGGTTGAGGATCGCCGAACCGAGCAGTTCCATATGTTTCATTTCGGTGATCGAGATATTAAGTAAGATTTCGGCATACTCGTCAAGACCGAGATTTTCGAAAATGATATGTTGATATACGTATTGTAAGATAGCGGAAAGTTCGCTTTCCAGACCCGCATACGCCGGCGCGATGATCTTGATGAGCGCGGGATTTTCGGTAAGTTCTTCGGGGTCGGGGTAAGGTAAATTTTCTTGTTCGCCGTGCATATTGTTATCCATAGACGCACCTCCAAAACATTAGTCCATACAGTATATGTCGGAAGTCCTTCCCTCGGACACAGCGCGCGAAATACAGGAACGTTATTACGAGCGCCCCCTGTCATTGCGAGCCGTAGTGAAGAATCCCACGGGGGAAAGTACGCGAAAAAAGGCTCCCTCTTTGAGGGAGCTGTCGCTGTAAGGTGACTGAGGGAGTAAAAAGGCTTGGATTTATACTTACTCCTTCCGTCGGCTATCGCCGCCACCTCCCTCGGAGAGGGAGGCAGAGATTCTTCGCGTTGCTCAGAATGACCGTAGCGCGGCGGGCGCAAAAAAAATCCCCTCGCGGACTTGGGTCTGCAAGGGGATCGTATTTCGTTTTCCGATTAGTTTTTCATCGCCGCTACTTGTTTCGCAACTTCTTCGCTCAAATCTTCGCTCTTCTTTTCAAGACCTTCGCCCATTACGTAGAACGCGAATTTGTTGATAGAAGTGTTGCCGGATTTCAACAGGTCGCAAACTTTCTTGGATTCGTCTTTGATGAACGCTTGCTCCAACAGACAGTTCTCTTCGTAGAACTTCTTGATACGGCCCATAACCATCTTCTCCGCGATCGCCTCGGGCTTGCCTTCGTTGATCGCTTGCTGTTTAAGCACCGCTTTCTCCTTTTCGAGCGTTTCAGCCGAAACTTCGTCCTTTGCAAGGTACGCGGGTTTCGTGAACGCGATTTGGAGGGTCACGTCGTGCGCGACTTCTTTCGCCGCGTCCGTAGCCTCGCCCGCCATATCGAGGATAACGCCCAGCTTACCGCCGAGGTGGATATAGCTCTGCAAGAATCCTTCCGTTTCATAACGTACGAATCTTCTTACCGCGATCTTCTCGCCGATGATCGCGATCTTGCTCTTCAAATATTCTTCTACCGTACCTTCTGCACAAGCGCACGCAAGCAACGCCTCTACGTTCGCAGGGTTCGCTTTTACGATCACTTTCGATACTTCCGCCGCGATCTCCGCAAACTGCGGGTTCTTCGCAACGAAGTCGGATTCGCAGTTCAGCTCGATCAGAACGCCCGTCTTGCCTTCGATGTGGCAAGCTACGATACCTTCCGCCGCGATACGGGACGCTTTCTTCTCCGCTTTCGCGATCCCTCTTTCTCTCAAAAGGTCAGCCGCTTTCGCCATATCTCCGTCTGCGTCCGTCAACGCTCTCTTACAATCCATAACGCCTGCGCCCGTCTTTTCGCGGAGCGCCATTACGTCTTTTGCGGTAAATGCCATACTTGTATTCTCCTTTCTGCTATGAATGATTTTTGTTAAACTTTCGGGGCTATCTTACGCGTTCTCTTCCGCCGCCGCAACGACTTCCTCGATGGACGCGGGTTCCGCCGCAACTTCTTCCGCTACTTCCGTTTCAGCCGCTACCAAAGCCTCTTCGCCTTGGTTCGCCTCGATGACCGCGTTCGCGATAACGGACGAGATAAGCTTGATCGCGCGGATCGCGTCGTCGTTGCCGGGGATCACGTAATCGATCTCGTCGGGGTCGCAGTTGGTGTCGGTGATCGCAACGATCTTGATACCGAGTTTCTTCGCCTCTGCGATCGCGATGTTTTCGTTGTGGGGATCTACGACGAACATAACGCCGGGCATAGACTTCATCGTCTTGATACCGCCGAGGTTAGCCTGCAACTTGCCCATTTCCTTTTTGAGGAGCATAACTTCTTTCTTGGGAAGAAGGTCGAAATCTCCGTTCGCCTCCATCGCCTCGAGCTTTTCCAGTCTTTCCACGCGACTTCTCATCGTCTTAAAGTTGGTCAGACAGCCGCCGAGCCAACGGGAATTAACGTAGTACTGACCGCATCTTTCCGCCTCTTCCTTGATCGCGTCCTGCGCCTGCTTTTTCGTACCTACGAAAAGGACGGACTTACCCGCTTTTACGCTTTCGCAAACGAACGCGTACGCCTCTTCGATAAGGTTCGCCGTGACCTGCAAGTCGATGATGTGGATATCGTTTCTTGCCGCGAAGATGTACTTCTTCATTTTGGGATTCCACTTTCTGGTCTGGTGACCGAAGTGAACGCCAGCCTCCAAGAGCTGTTTCATAGTGATAACTGCCATAATTCAAACCTCCGTTATACCTCCCCGCCTTGCGTTGGCTCGCGACGACGTCCGCATTAAAAGATTTTACAGACACGGATCGCGCGCAATGAGCGAGTGTGAATTTTTAGCTTTACTATTTTACCATAAAGGACAAGCAAATGCAACCTATTTTACCTGTATAAACGCTATTTTTTGGAAATTTTTACGCTTTTTTTCGATTTTTGCCCCTTTTCGGCGCTTTTCTTGCCGTAACGACGGGTTGAATGCGTCATTCTGAACGAAGTGAAGAATCCCTCGGAAGAAAGTACCCAAAAAAAGCCTCCCTCGAGAGGGAGGCGAGATTCTTCGCGTTGCTTAAAATGACAGGGCGCACAATCCGTCATTGCGAGCCGTAGGCGTGGCAATCTGAAAGAGATTACTTCGCTACGCTCGTAATGACGACAGGGTGCGCCAAAAGGGCACGGCTTATGCCGTGAGTACGCCTATGGCGTGTGGCGCGACCTGCGGTCGCTTTGTTTGGGGCTTGTCCATGGGCGCTGCCCACACCCGTCAAGGGCTTTGCCCTTGCAACCCACAAGGAACGTTGTCCCTTGACCCTTGGCAGGGAAGGGTCAGGAGATGTTCGAGCGGATCTCGTTGAGGGCGTTCTTTTCCAGTCTTGATACCTGGGCTTGGCTTATGCCTACTTCCGCCGAGATCTCCGTTTGCGTTTTGCCTTCGTAGTAACGCAGAAACAGGATCTTCTTTTCCCGCTCGCCTAATTTGCTCATCGCCTCGCCCAACGCGACGTGTTCCGTCCAGATCTCGTCCGTGTTCTTCTCGTCGCAAAGCTGGTCCATCAGCAACAGCGTGTCGCCCGCTTTATTATACACGGGTTCGTATAACGATACGGGATCGGAGATCGCGTCGAGCGCGTACACCACTTCCCGTTCCGCTACGTGCATTTCTTCCGCTATCCGCGCGATCGTCGCCTCTTCGTCGCGGTCCTCGATCGCCTCGCGCGCTTTCAGTACGCGGTACGCCATATCCCGTATGCTGCGCGATACCCGCAAGGAGTTCCCGTCGCGCAGATACCGCTTTATCTCGCCGACGATCATCGGTACGGCATACGTCGAGAATTTCACGCCGACGCTCGTATCGAACCCGTCTATCGCTTTGATAAGACCCACGCAACCCGCCTGAAACACGTCGTCAGCGCCGAGGTTCTTGATCCTGAACCTTTTCACGAGCGACAGCACCAACCGCATATTCCCGACGATAAATTTCTCCCGCGCCGCTTTATCGCCCGCTTTGAGTTTTTTCATCAGTTCCTCGTTCTCTTTCGCCGTGAGCTTTGGAAGTCCCGAAGTATCGACGCCGCAAATTTCCACTTTCTGCATATCTTCCCATTATCCTCCTTTTCGTATGTACGCAAAGGGCAGGTATAGAGAGAGTATGCGCCACCCTACGTTTTTTTATACGCCGCAACAAAAGCGGGCGGGCTTTTTTACCCGTCCGTTTTCCCTTTTTCGTCTATAAAATGCCACTCGCAAAAACGTTTTTGCATCCATTCGTCGTCGAACTTTTCGTCGATAAATCTTTCGAAACGGTTGCTCGGCTCCACCCCCTCGTGCCGCTCCTTCCAGCGCACGAAACACACCGCGCTCGTTCCGACGTCAAACGCCAAAAACACGCTCAACGCCGCGCAAAAAACGTTCCACGGTTTGGAGCTTATCCGCTTGAACAGCCGTTCCACGTACGGCACGACGAACCCGAACGCGACCCCCAAAACGCCCCAAAGCGCCGTCATTCCGGGCGTTACGTAGCCCATCAGATTCCAACGGCTCGCGCTGTAATCCCAAGCGTACATACCCAGTCCGTATTCCAGCACGAACCCGCAGAGAAATTCCACGCTCGAACCGATCAGCGCGAACGTCAGAAATTTCACGAAAATATTCTTGCCTTGGAGCAACACCGCGCCGACGTAACAGCCCGCCATTCCGAACCCGTAGATCACGCACAGCGGCGCGAACACCGTCACCACGTGCGTTTCCCACCGCCCGTACCAAACGAGCGTCCAAAGCCCTTCGAACACCACGCCGACAAGACTGCCCGCTATGAACAGCCAAAACAGTTTCGGATAGGTGATCGGTCCTAACCGCTCGCCCTCTTTTTCCACAAATTTCGACACCGCTTGTACTCCTTTTTGTTTAGATTGTTAATTAAGAAACAAACTAAGTATGAAAATATTATAGGAATGTACTGTGGAGACGTCAAGCGATTTTTGTGAAAGTTAAGAAAAATTTTACGGGCGCAGACCGCTGCCGCCCTGCAAGGTGATGGTTTCGCCCGTGATATACGAAGCCTCGTCGGAGCAGAGGAACACGCACACGCCGCCGACGTCCTTTTCGGGATCGGCGAATCTGCCCATCGGCACGCCCTTGATCGTCTGGGCGTAGCGTTCGGGGTATTCTTCCTTGAACTTTTGCAGACCCTCGGTCATTGCGAGCGGGCAGATCACGTTTACGCGAACGCCGTCGGGCGCCCATTCCGTAGCCGCCACGCGGGAAAGACCGCGGATACCCTCTTTCGCCGCCGCGTACGAGGACTGCGCGATACGGCCGAACAGACCCGCGCCCGATGCGAAGTTGATGACGCAGCCTTTCGTTTCTTTTAAGTACGGATACGCCGCGCGCATATAGAAGAAGGTCGCGTAAATGCCCGAATATATCGCAAGATCGATATCTTCTTTGGTGTGGTCGACGAGCATTTTGCCCGACGCAGAGGCTTGCGCGTTATTGATGACGGCGTCTATCCTGCCGAATTTCTCCACCGTTTTTTGGATAACGTTCGCGATCGCCGCCTCGTCCGCGCCGTCGGCGGTGACGGTGAGCACTTCGCAACCGTGCGCGCTTTCGAGTTTTTCTTTCGCGGAAAGGAGCGTGCTTTCCGTTCTGCCCGTGATGACGAGTTTCGCGCCCGCCTTGGCGAACGCCGTGGAAAGACCGAACCCGATACCTCTGCCGCCGCCCGTGATGATGACGACTTTACCGTTTAAACTGATCATAAAAATTCCCTGCCTTAAAAAGTATTTGCGTTCCGCGGAACATTTTTCCCGCGTTACTTTTCCATTATACACCAAATCGGCGGGTTTGTCAATATTCCGCGCGCAAAAAAAAGAGAGCGCCGCGCGCCCTCATTCCATTTTCGCTATTTCTTTTTTCAAACGCAAGATGATCTTTTTTTCCAGCCGCGATATGTAGCTTTGGGAAATGCCCAAAAGATCGGCGACGTCTTTTTGGGTCATCTCTTCGCCGCCGCCCAGTCCGAACCGCAAAAACATGATCTTACGTTCCCTGTCGGAAAGTTTTTTGAGCGCCTCTTTGAGCTGTTCTTTTTCGGCGTTCGCCTCGATGTCCCCGTACACGCTGTCCGCGGACGTGCCGAGAATGTCCGAAAGCAGGAGTTCGTTGCCCTCGAAATCGGTGTTCAAAGGCTCGTCGAAGGACACCTCGCTTTTGAGCCGCGCCGTGCGGCGAAGGTACATAAGGATCTCGTTTTCGATACAGCGCGAGGCGTAGGTGGCGAGTTTGATATTTTTGTCGGGTTTAAAGGAATTGATCGCTTTGATAAGTCCGATCGTGCCGATGGAGATGAGGTCGTCGTTCTCCACGCCCGTGTTGTCGAATTTGCGGGCGATATACACGACGAGCCGAAGATTGCGTTGGATAAGTTCGGACTTGGCTTTTTCGCGTTCCTCTTCCTCGCCCGTCATCATCAGGCGCAGGGTCTTGCCCTCCTCCTCGGCGGACAAAGGTAACGGCAAAGCCTCGCCGTTGCCGCAAACGTAATCGACCGTGTTTTTCGCCTCGGAAAAATTGACCTTCTGTAAAAATATTTGCAGTATTTCCAAAAATTTCATTGTTTTTCTCCACCTCGCTCAATCGCCCGTTTCTTCGAATATACGGGAATGTAACAACAACTTGTACCCTCTCGATAAGATATTCGCCGACGGCGAAAAATATACCTCTTTTTCCGCGGTCTTGTCCTCCCGTTTCACGATCAGCGTGCCTTTGAACAGCCGTACCGTTTTCACGCCGCTCATCGTCGTGACCGCGAGTTCTTCGCACACGATCTTTTCCCCGTCGAGCGCGAGGCTTTCCCACAGGTCGTAGGCGATGTCGGGAGAAACGAAACACACGGGCGTACCGTGTTTCGCCGCCGTGTTCCCGCTGTCCCAAAAGCCCGCCGCGAACGCCGTTTTGCCGTTCGCGCGTATCTCGCAATCGTAGGTGAATTTCTCCACGGCGCGTTTGCGATAGAGTTTTTTGACGAGATCGAGGGCAAGCACGGCGAACGCCGCGCCGCCGCAAAGGGTGAACGTTGCGGGCGCGCGGGCAAGCTCGTAGCTACCCGATTTTGTTCCGCTCACTTCGAACCCGTTTAAAAGCGCGAACAGCGCACCGGCGAAAACAAAGGAAAAGCCGAAGAAGAAAACGCAGGTCGCCGCATACCTGCCCCGCCCGTTTGCGACGAGGCACAACAATCCCCCGAACGCGAATTTGAGAAGATAGGCAAGGAATTCGGGCATAGGCAGGAGCGGAAACGCGACCGCGAACGCCGCGCCGAGCGCCGCGGCGAAAAACAAGCGTTTTTTGCGTATCTTGCGTTTCGCCGCACGGAGCGCGAGATACAAGAGCATACCGTCGAGAAGAAAATTTTCCGCAAGCGCGTACTCCACGTAAACGACCATAAAAAAACGCCCCAAGACTTTACTGGGGCTATTATACAATATATTTTTGCGAAAAATAAGACCTACTTTGTCGAATTAGCCAAGAAAATGGACAAAGCAAGATAAGGAGGGCGCGGATTTCCCGACGGGAGATTTCCGCTCACTCATCGAAGTTCGATACAGTACGCCACTCGTCGAACGATTTAGATACAGAACGCCGCCCGTCGAACGATTTAGATACAGAACGCCGCCCGTCGAACGGTTTAGATACGAGCAAGACAAGGAGAAGGAGCATTTTCGACGGGAGTTTACTTAAACGTAAACGAGCAAGAAAAGCGCATCTTCGACGACGTATTGCGACGTATATAAAGCGTTCTTACTCTAATTCGAGGGCGTCCTCGCTCCCCTCATACTCCTCATACTGATGACAGAACTCCGCAAAGACTTCGTCCATAAGCTGTTCGTCTTCGAGCGGGAGAAGAAGTTCGTTCTCTTTGTCCAGACGGAACATTACCACTTCGTCCTCTTCCTCCTCCGTTTCGGGTTCGGCTTTCTGGAAGAAACAGTACCATTCGCCGCGGTATTCGATCGTGCCGATATGCACATATTTCTCCGCGTTGCCGTTCTCGTCCTCGATCTCGACGATACGTTCTTCTTCGTCGTCGAGTACTTCGTTTCCCAGTTCGTTGTCCATACTTTTCACCTCTTGTTTTTTCTGATTTTTCTTACGCTCCAAATAGCTTTCGAGTATATACGACGCGGCGATGGAATCGATCGTCTTTTTCCTGTCCCCGCGCTTGACTCCGCCCGCGATCTGCGTTTCCCGCGCCTGCATCGTCGTGAACCTCTCGTCCTCCAAGACCACGGGAAGATCGGTCGCCGCTTTGAGCGCCTCTACGAACTCCCGCGTTTTCACCGTCTGCACGCTCTCGCTCCCGTCGAAGTTGACGGGCATACCGCACACGATCTCGCCCACGCCCCGCTCTTTCGCTATCTTCGCCAACGCGTTCACGTCCGCTTGGAAATTACGGGTACGGAAATACGTTTCGCAGGGCATAGCGTATTCGTTGAACGGGTCGGAGATCGCCACGCCTATCCGTTTGTCGCCTATATCGAAGGCTATCGCTCGTTTTTCGATCATAATTTTATTATACCACAAAAACGACCTTTCGTCCACCGTTTGCAAGGATATTTTTCGGGTATTTTTTACGCGGGCGCGTATATCTTCCCGATTTCGTCGCATAATGAAAACAAACGGGAACGTCGCGTTCCCGAAAGGGGGTCAAAAAAATATGGAAAAATTTGCGATCGGTATTCTCCTCGGCGGCGTAGCGGGCGCGCTCCTTTGCGCGAATAACCAAAAGATGCGTTCGCTCGTCAAAAAGAGCCAGGAAGAACTTCAAACCAAGTTCGACGAAATGTTGGACGAGAAACTTCGCAATATGGAATCTTCTTCCGCAAGCGGCGGCGCGAGCGAGGACTCGGCGACCGAAACGAAAAAGTCCGCGAAATAAACAATGCGGCAGTCCTTCGATAAACGTTCCGCCCCGACCGCGACTGGGGTCGGGGCGGAACTTGTTTTCAACGCGCCGTCAGCTCGTCTTTGAGCCGTTGATTCTCCGCGCGGAGCCGTTCGTTCTCCGCTTTCAACGCTTGCGCCAAACGGTCGTAAAGCGAGTTGATCTCGTTTTCCAAACGACGGCGCAGAAAGTCTTTGTCGGGCAGGGGCGGTCTTTCCCACTCCGACTTCTCGCCCGCCGCGCGGCGTTCGAGCTTGCCCGCCTCCTCCGTCAAGCCCATTTCCGCCGCGATCGCCGCGATACGCGTGGGGTCTTTTTTGAGCATATTCCGATACTTATTCTGCAAACGGAGCATAAGCTTGTCGTCGCCGCTCGCGAGATTGAAAATGGCGCGGCGCACGGACAGACCCTTGCTCTTTTCCGCGAGGATGCTACGCAACACTTCGTCCGTTTCCTCCTCCGTGAACTCGCGTATTTTCTCGACGGACAGGTGCGAACCGTCCAAAAGCTTTACGATACGTTCGTCCTGTTTTTCATTCTTCATCAGCGCGTAGTAATAGTTCCGCACGCTGCCCTTGGCTCTGCCCCGTTCGAGTCCGTACGTTTCGAACAGCCACGTGAGCGTTTTGCCCTTGCTCTTGCCCTCTTTGATGTATTCCACAAGGCTCTTCGCCTCTTCTTCCGTATAACCGTTGATCTTGTTCATAATTTTTTCCTCCGAGCGGTTTTTCACGGTGATTATTATCAAATATTTCTAATTTTATACCCTCGGGAATATAATAAATTATGAAAATTTATTTTTTATCCTCTATGCCCTGCGCCCTGAGCGTGAACGACGCCTATCTCGGCGTGACCGACCGTTTCGAACGCTACGCCGAAATCTCTTTGAAAGACCGCGTTTTCGTCCGTTTCACCCCCGAAGGTGCGCTCCCGATCGGGTTCTTCCTCACCGAAGAAATCCGTTTCACGCCCCCGACGGGTTGCGAGGTCTATCTCCTTAAAGACGGTATCGCGGTCTACGCCCGCGACTTCCCGCCCGCCGATCTCTCCCTGCGCCCCGTCGCGCAGGAACGTTTCGGGGACTGTCTTGCCACCGTTTTCGTGCAGGGAACGGTCCAGCTCTCCCTGCAATCCCCGCGCGGGTTCTTCGTCGCTACCCTGCCCCCCGCCTTTTCCGTTTGCGAACTCTCCTTCCACGCCGACCTGCTCTTTCTGCGTTCCCCAAGCTCCCTCGCCGTATACGACCAAACGGGCGAACGCAAGCTCCTCGAAAACGTGCTTTCGTTCGAAGTGGACGGCGACGTGCTTTCCGCAACGCTGCCCCTGTCCGACAGGCTCGGTCGGGTCGCGGACTGCAAATGGACTTTGCGCGGCGGTCAGCCGGAACGGACCTCGTTCACCCTCCGACAGGCGCGTACCTGCGACGGCGGTACCGAGCCGCAAAAGATACGGGACGAACTGCTGCCCTACGCGTTCTTCGAGAGCGTTCTGATCGGGGCGAATTTCGACGTTATGCTCTGCGACGAACTCGTAGCCGAGAAAGAAAAGATCGTCGGTTTTTTGGGCGATTTTATAAGCGTAACGCCCACGGACGATCCGCATACCTGCGCGCTGATACGGAAAAAGGGCAAGGATCTGTTCGAGGCGGCGTACTTTACCGCGGAGATCGAGAACGGAAAGATAACGGATATACGGGGATAAACGGGAAAACAGGGGTTATTTGGAAGAAAAATACGCTCGCTTTTTAAGAAATCGACCCGTTTGGACTTGACAGACGGGGGCGTTTTGGTATAGTATGGAGATACAGAATAAATTAAGCGAGGTATGACTATGCAAAAGACTATTTGTAAGAAAGTTTACGACACGGAAACTTCCACGCTCGTAAAGAAAGTGACCTTCGGTTGCTACGGTTGCGAAGACGGCTATGAGGAAAGCCTGTATAAGACGGAAAGCGGCAATTTCTTCCTCTACACCAACGGCGGCGCAAACTCCAAGTACACCAAAGAGGACATCACGAGAATGAGCGCGGACAAGGCGAACGCTTGGCTCAAAGCGAACGACTGATCGGGTAAACGAAACGAAAACGGTACGGAAATTTTTCCGTACCGTTTTTTGTTTCGTTCTTTCGCTTAGTATTTCTTGACGGATACTTTCTTGATCACGATCGCGCTCTTGGGAACGTTGTACTTCTCCGTCGTCGCCTCGTCTACGAACGGGTCGTCGCCGTCCACTTCCGTTTCCGTTTCGGGCGCGAACGCCTCTTCGGGATCGTCCTCCTCGCCGTAGTTATCCTCGATATATTCCTCTATCGCCGTACGCAGGTCTTTGAGCGTATCTACGCTATCCTCGTCCAGCGTTGCGAACGTGCAATAGTTGGAGTCGGATTTAGAGGTATCGGACATCGAGATAAAGAACAACGAAGTCGCGCAGTTCTCCTGATAGTCGCGGTGTGCGATGCCCTCGCCGTTGTGGCGTTCCACGACCACTTGATAGTCGTCGGTCTCCTTGTCGGTGTAGTACATCGTCAACGAACCGAATTCCTGTTTCTTCGCACCGTTCTCGACCGTGAAATCGGCGTTGGCGTAAAACTCGCCGTACAACGTGTAGGTCGGGTTGGTCTTGTCCTCGTCCGTCCAAACGCTTTGCGGGAAGTTTTCGTAGCCTTTTACGATATCGTAATATTTTTGGTAAACGAGGTTCTCGCTCTCGTACTTGTACGCGCCCGTGTATAACTTGTCGTCGTCGTAGTCGTGCACGCAAAGCCCGTCGTAATAGCCGTTCTCCGCGAGCGCGAGGAAATGTTCGACGGTCGCCGGCGCGATCTTTCTGTATAACTTATATTCGAGTTCGTACGTAGTGCCGTTGAATTCGATCTCCATTTCCACCTTGGGGTGAGAGCTTTCGCAAGCGGTAAACGTACCCGCGCAAGCCACCGTACCGACAACGGCAAGCACGCCGCACATAAGTTTTTTCATCGTCTTTTTAAACATTTGGACAGTTCTCCTGAGATCGTGATCCGATCGTTTTATTCTATTTTACCCTTTATTTCGTCGCTCGTCAAGTAGTTTTAGGATAGTTTCGGCAAATTTTATCTTTTTTACACATAACAACCGCCCGTAATCCCCCGATTATGCGTTTTTTCCGTCTTTTTAACCGCAAAAGGCGGAGCGTTCCCCGCCCCGCCTTTTGTCTGCTTTTTATAATTTTACTTCGTCGTAAAGAAAAAAAATATCCTTCCTCGTCCGTACGTCGGCGCTCTGGTTTAAAATATATACTATGCCGTTCAATTTTGTAGGACAAAATTGTCCGACAAAACTATTATATTTCTGATTCGATTTTATTTATTTTTATAACCTTTTTTACCTTATTTTGTCCGACAAAAAAGAGTTGAAAATGTCGGCTATTATTTACATTTTTATTATGTTATACTATAGGTGCAAGCGTTAAAACTTGACTTTTTACAAACGAGGTGATATAATTTAATGGCAAAAAGTTGGATTGATAAGATTATATACAAAATCACACAAAAACCAGCGTGCTATAAAGAAGTAAAAAATCCCCCAAAAACAACTATCGGTAAATTGTTGCGACCACAAGATGCCAGGCAAGTGCAATACAACAATTGGAGCAAAGCGCATAGAGTATACTCGGGGTCATATTTACCTAAAGAAGGTCAAAAGCTAGAAAAACAAGGTTGGACTAATGAAACGCCAAAAACAATTAGCAAGTCCAACTCCAAAGCACCTGTGACTTATAGGAGAAAAAGCACAAATCAATTGGTTCGTGATGATAAAACGCATTGGCATTGGTACAATTGGTGGAAAAAAGATAAACTTCCAAACAATTTTATGCGTGGGGATAAAAATGACGCAGTATATTTAGATAAATATGGGATTCCCTGCACTAGAAACAGTCAAGAAAGTCATATTCAAGGAGAATAACAATGACACTCGATGCGATTATTGATAAATACGGCACACACGAACTAGATATTGATTTAGTCAAACAAAATAACAGTCATACTATTGTTTACGCCTATTGTCACCAACACAACATTAATGGTCAGTTTATGGTAAACCATTATTTAGAAATAGTCGGCAAATTTCATATACTAAAAAAACAACTTGAAAATAAAAATGATATTTGTTTTCATAGTGCTGTTATTGAAAAAAATGAAGACGGAAATTATGAAATTGGGGGATACGGCGGTTGGCTCGTCTTTAGCGTTGATAGTGATTTACAAGTAAATGAATTAAGCGAAGAAACTTACTATGAACGCAAAAAAACAATTAAAAAAGATTATATTTTTCCTTATAATATAAGCGATTCTGTTGCCAAAGGAGCAAGATGGGATGGCAATGTATTATCGATGACCTTTTTTAAATACTATACAGATAATAATACTCCAAACGAAATTGAAGTCAATTTTTACGGTGTTGAATGGATCAGAAGCACCAACGTAATTAAATACCCTTGCTCAGACGATGATTGGGCTATTTCTTCTTACGCCCCCAATAAACCGCTTAGCGATTATTTACTTCTTAAAAGAGAATGGTTTAACAACAATTACGAAGAGTTTATGAGCGGTAACGGATTTGGATTAAATACGATTCGTTGTCTTGAAGATAATATAGTTTTTATCGACGATAGAATAATTTTTTCTTGCAATGAAATTAAAATTGTTAAAGCTGTCTGCACAAAAAATGTCGCAAAAGCAGAGAAACGCTTTCTTAAAAAATTTAATCGTATAAGGAGTGATAAATGCCACCTTTTGATTTAGAACAAGGAAAGTTGAGCGTTAGAGTGAGCGAAGGCGTTTATTATCAATTACTTGCAGATATTGACGATTTCGGTTTCAGAAAATCGGACGGCAGCGATAATGCAAACGCTTTTTTCAACCAACTACTCCCTAATCTTATTGCTTATAGAATAGAAAAGCGCAAAGATCTAAGAAAGTATTTAAAAAACAATATTATTCATTGTATTAAAGATAATTATCAAGATAAGCTCCTTTACTTTATGGACGATTTGTTTGATTACTCATACTTTGACTATTACAGAGAACACTACCACAGACAAACGTTTCATTTCCGATTAAACAAAGCTCTAATTTACAAATACGACTACACAGGAAAAACTACCATAAATTTATCAAAATTAAAAATGAAAGACTAAATCATTGTATAAAAAAACGACCGCAAAAACGGTCGTTTTTCTTCTGTTCAGTCGGTAAAACTTATTTGAGTTCAGCCGTAGCGCCGTTCTCTTTGAGTTTCGCAACGAGAGCCTCTGCGTCTGCTTTGGGCATGTTTTCTTTGATAACGCCCATAGCCTCGACCGCTTTCTTCGCGTCTGCAAGACCAAGACCGGTAGCCTCGCGAACAACTTTGATGATCGCGATCTTGTTTGCGCCGATGTCTTTAAGCACAACGTCGAATTCCGTCTTTTCTTCCGCTGCGGGTGCTGCCTCTGCCGCGCCTGCCGCTGCGGGAGCCGCCGCTACTGCCGCGCTTACGCCGAATTCAGCCTCTAACGCTTTTACGAGTTCGTTCAATTCGAGAACGGTCATAGCTTTTACTTCTTCAATGAGTTTCTGTACGTCCATGGTAATTTAATCCTCCGATTTTTTAATGATTTTTTAATAAAGATTTTGTTTTAAATAATTAGTTGCTTTCTTTTGCTTTTGCGATCTGATCCAAAACGCCAACGAACTTGGAAAGCGAAGATTGGAAACAACCGAGCATTTTCGCGATGAGTACTTCTTTGGAAGGGATCGCGGAAAGTTCTTTTACGCCCGCTTTGTCAAGATACTTCTTGTCCACGTACGCGCATTTGGGAACGACTTTCTCCACAAGTGCGGGATTTGCTTTCGTTTCTTTCGCGAAAACTGCCGCGCCGCTCGTTTCGTCCGCGCAGAACACCGTTGCCGTCGTGCCGTTGAGATCGTTGTCGAATTCGGTGATGCCGAGTTCGTTGAACGCCTTTCTCACGAGCGTGTTCTTATATACTTTGTACTCGCAGTTTACTTCCTTGAACTTTCTTCTCAGTTCCGTTACTTCCAGAACGGTAAGTTTGTTATAATCCGCAAGGACGATAGACTTACTTGCCTGGATCTTCGTTTTGATCTCTTCTACGATCTGTTTTTTAGCCTCTACATTTGCCGACATAGTTTTACCTCCTTTAAGCGTTGCCGCCTGACGATAAAAAAATTCCTCACGCCGCACGGCATAAGGACTCAATACTTCTTAAAAGCGTTATTTCCTCAAACCTCCGCGAGCGGTCGCCCATCAAATCTTTCGATACTCGTGTTCTACGGCTTTTCATTTTTTACTGTCTTATTATATCATCTCCGCCAAAGACAGTCAACTGTTTTTGACCGTCTTTGGCGAAAATTTTATCGTTTTTTCTACTGTTTTACGCAAGCGAACGAGGTCGGACCCGATCTTACGGACAAGTCCCCTCCGCTATACGCGTTTTCTTTAAGCTTTGGTCGCTACTTTTACGCCGGGTCCCATCGTCGACGCGATGACCACGCTCTTTACGTACTGACCTTTCGCGGAGGCGGGTTTCGCCTTTACGATCGCGTCCATAAGAGCCGTAAAGTTTTCGACGAGCTTGTCTTTGCCAAAGCTCTTCTTGCCGATGGGGCAATGAATGATCGCCGTCTTGTCGAGTCTGTATTCGACTTTACCGGCTTTGACTTCCTTGATCGCCTTTTCAACGTCCATCGTTACCGTACCGGACTTGGGGTTAGGCATCAAGCCCTTGGGACCGAGCACACGACCGATACGACCTACCATACCCATCATGTCGGGGGTGGTGATCATAACGTCGAAGTCGAACCAGTTTTCGTTCTGGATCTTCGCGATCATTTCTTCCGCGCCTACGTAGTCCGCGCCGGCTGCCGCCGCTGCGTCCGCTTTCGCGCCTTTCGCGATCACGAGGACTTTCTTGGTCTTACCCGTACCGTTGGGAAGTACGAGTACGCCGCGGACCTGTTGATCCGCCTGACGGGGATCTACGCCCAAACGAACGTGCATTTCCACCGTTTCGTCAAATTTCGCTTTCGCCGTTTCGAGCAAGATGGAAACGGCCTCCGCCGCCTCGTATTGCTTTGTCAGATCAAATGCTTTTACGCTGTCTTGATATTTTTTTCCGTGTTTCATGATTTTAAATCCTCCTTGCGGTCGATGACGAGATATTCTCTCTGCCGCTCATCTCCTTGACTTAGTCCTCGACGGTCACGCCCATACTGCGAGCGGTTCCGGCGATCATACTCATTGCGCTTTCCAACGACGTGCAGTTAAGATCGGGCATTTTCGTCTTCGCGATCTCTTCGACCTGCGCTTTCGTAAGCTTACCGACTTTTACGCTGTTGGGTTTCGCGCTTGCCGTTTCAAGACCAAGCGCTTTCTTGATCAGAACGGGAGCGGGGGGCGTCTTTAAAATGAACGTGAAGGAACGGTCCTGATAGATCGTTACGACAACGGGGATTATAAGACCGGGTTTGTCTGCCGTTTTTGCATTGAATTCCTTCGTAAAGCCGGGCAGGTTGATACCGAACGGACCAAGCGTCGAGCCTACGGGGGGGGCAGGCGTTGCTTTACCTGCCGGAAGTTGCAATTTTACGACTGCTGTGATTTTCTTAGCCATAAATATTTTCTCCTATCGTGGTTTTGACAAAGTACCCTCGAAAATTTGATACTTCTCCCACTTAATTAGCGTGTTTATCGCCGCAAGAGCGAACGCTCTTTGCGGGCTTTTCCGCAAACGCCGAACTTATTCTTCGTCGTCCGCTTTGGGTTCGGGCAGGGGCGCGTCCACTTTGCGGATCTGGATATACTCCACTTCCACGTCCGTATTTCTGCCGAACATGCTCGTCGCGATCTTGGCTTTTTGCGCCTGCGCGTTGAGTTCCTTGATCGTACCGAGGAATCCTTTCAAAGGTCCTTCCTCGACGGAAACGGTGTCGCCGATCGCGAAATTCTCTTCGGAGACGAACTCCTCCAAGCGCATTTTGCGGATCTCGTCCGGTTTCATCGGGATCGGACGGCCTTGCGGTCCGCAAAAACCCGTTACGCCGCGCGTACTCGTGACGTAATACCAAATTTGGTTGGTATAGATCATCTTGATGAACACGTAGCAGGGCAGAAGTTTTCTTTCCACGACCTTGCGTTTGCCGTTCTTTTCCTCGATCACCTGTTCCATCGGGATCTTGAGATCCACGATATAATCGCCAAGGTTATTGTTTTCGATCAGTTTTTCCAAGCTGTCTTTGACCATAGCCTCATACCCGGAATAGGTATGCAGGATATACCACTTGGGTTCTTCATTCATCGGCATATTATATCTCCTCTAAATCAAGAAAGCAAGCTCAACAGCCAACCCAAAAGCGCGTCGACGCCCGTCACGACCGCGAGAAATGCGCAGACGATCACAAGGACCACGCCCGTCGTTTTCAAAACGGTGGGGAAAGTGGGCCACGTTACGCGTTTCAGTTCGGAAAACGTTTCCTTGAACTTCGCGCCTACGCGACGAAACCAGTTGGGTTTCTTATTCTTTGTTTTTGTTGCGTTTGCCATTTTCTACCTCATAGCGCGCGCCGCCGAAAAAGCTCGTCCTTCGGCGTTCGTTTGCGCGACTTTCAGATTATTTGGATTCTTTGTGTTCCGTGTGCTTTTTGCAGAAAGGACAATACTTACTCAGAACGAGTCTGTCCGGATCGTTCTTCTTGTTTTTGATCGTGTCGTAATTTCTATGCTTGCACTCGGTGCATTCAAACGTAATTTTGGCTCTTGCCGTTTTGGTTGCCATAATCAAAACTCCATACAAAAAAATTACACCTTTCGTCAGGCGCGTACATAGAGTTTATCACATTCTGAAAACCTTGTCAATCTTTTTTCAAAGCTTTTTCGTAATTTTTTGTAATTTTTTATTTTTTCCCCGAATTTTTGCAAAACCCCGAGACCGCCTTCCCGCGATCTCGGGGATATTTTCCGCGTTCTTACGTCAAAGACCGCACTCGTCCGCGAGTTTACGGAACAGAGGCAGAGCGCGCTCGATCGTTTCCGTCTGCACGCAGTACGCGATTCGCACCCAGCCCTCGTAGCCGAAGTCCGCGCCGTTGACGAGCAAAAGCTCGTGTTTCTTCGCTTTCTCGCAGAACGACTTCGCGTCCTCTCCCGCCGCTTTCACGAACAGATAGAACGCGCCGTCGGGATAGATACACGTGAACCCGTACTCCGTCAACGCGTTATAGAGCAAGTCGCGGTTGCGCTTATACACGCTCAGATCCGCCGTCAAGCCGTCGCATTCCGCCGCCACCCTCTGAAAGAGTGCGGGCGCGCAAACGAATCCCAACGCCCGTCCCGCGCCGCAAACCGCCGCGTACAGGGCTTTGTTTTCCTTCGCTTTCGGACTGATCGCGATATAGCCTACGCGTTCGCCCGGCAAAGACAGCGACTTCGAGTACGAATAGCAAACGACGGTATCGTCGTAATACCGCATCGGACTGGGCACGACCGTCTTTTCGTCGTACACCAGTTCCCTGTACGGCTCGTCCGAGATCAGATATACCGTTTTGCCGTATTCCGCAGAACTCTTTTTCAGCAGCTTGGCAAGCGTTTTCAGCGTTTCTTCGCCGTAGACCACGCCCGAAGGATTGTTCGGGGAATTGATAAGCACCCCTTTCACGCGCGGGTTCATTGCCCGTTCGAGCGCGCCGAAGTCGGGGAGCATCGTCTTTCCGTCCGAGGGCAGAACGACGAGTTTCGCGCCCGCGTTCTCCACGAACACGCGGTACTCGGGGAAGAAGGGCGCGAACACGATGAATTCGTCCCCTTCTTCGCACAACGCCTTGAACGTGATGGTCAGCGACGCCGCCGCGCCGCAGGTCATATACAGATCGTCGCCCGTCAGCTCCACACCGAAACGGCGGGTGTAATTCGCCGCGATCTTATCGCGCACGTCCTTGCCGCCCTGCGCCGAGGTATAGCCGTGCAACGCCACCGACGGCACTTCGTTCACGATACGGCAGATCGCCGCGTTCACCGCGTCGGGCGCGGGTACGGAAGGATTGCCGATGGAGAAATCGAACACGTTCTCCGCGCCGATCTCCGCCGCGCGCGTTTTCGCGTACTCGAATATTTCCCGTATCGTGGAGCGTTTACTGCCCAGTTCGTACATCTTTCGGTTAAACATTTCCTATCCTCTTTTTAATCGTCCTTCTTTTCTTCCGTCGGTTCGGGCAATTCCGCAGGCTCGGCTACGGGTTGCGCAACGACCGTCTGCATTTCCGCTTTGAGCGCCTCGTAGAAGTTCGCGCGCGCCATTTCGTGATAAGGCATAACGAAGAACACGCCGATACCCAAACACAACGCGCCGACTATGTACCAACCGAGAAAGCTCAGATCGAGGCAGAACAGCTGCCATTTATGACCGTCCATCATCTTGCGGCTTTCCGTGATACAGTCGATGGGTTCTTTGCCCTTATTGCCGCGTTCCTGTTGGATATAGAACGCCATCGCGTACGCGTACGATTTGACGATACCGGGCACGATGAACAGCAACGACCAAAGGAACGTGAGCAAGCCCGACAAAAAGCCGAGGATCGCGGAATGACCGAAGTTTTCGGAAAAGCCCTTGAACGTATGCGAAACGTCCCACTTCTCGCCCTCGACGCATTCCACCGTCGTGCGCGCCACGCCGTAGGAGAACGGACCCGCGATGACGATCGCGATGACCGCGCCGAAAATATAAATGCTGCCCGACGCGCTCGAAAGCAACGCGGGGATCGCGCACACGGCGAGCATCATCAGCCATTTGGTCTTGAAAATGTTGCCGTCGAGTTGTTTGCGCGCGTTTTCGCGCAAAAGCCGATTTTCTACCATACTACTTACCTTCCTATTTTTATTTTATCAATAGTTCTACTCTACTATTATAGCATTCGTTTCCGATTTTGTAAACGCTTTTTCCGAAAAAAAAACCGATAACTCGGTTTTTTACTTATTTTCGATATAGGCGAGCAGGTCGTCGAAGTTCCCTTGGGGGAACGCCGTAATATCCTTTTCTTCCTTATTTATAAGACAGGCGGTGAGCAGGAACACGTCCATACCGATCTCTTTCGCGATCATATCCTCCGAAACGTCGTTGCCCGCCATCAGGCACTCCTCCGCTTTCACGCCCATCTCCCGCAGAATATCTATGTAGTAATACGGGTTGGGTTTACAATGCCGCGAAGTTTCGTACGTGGTGTACAGTTCGAACTCGTCGGGCGAAAGCCCCGCCCACGCGATCCGCTTTTGCGTGGCGATACGCGGGAAGATCGGGTTTGTCGCAAGCGCTACGCGCAGACCTTTCTCTTTGAGTTTTCTCACCGTTTCCGCCGCCTTGGGGTCGAATCCGCAGCTTTTCCGCACGCCGTCGAACTCTTCCCGATAGAACTCGTCGAACTTTTCGATATCCTCTTTCACCCCCGCGCCGTAGATCTCGGCGAGCGCGTTCCAGAACACTTCCTCGTTCGTCTTTTCGCCGTTGTTTTTGACCATCGCCGCCGTGCCCGTCCAGATCGCCTCGATGAACTTTTGGGGTTCGTAGCCGTGCCGCGCGAGCCGTTGCGCGAGCAATCCGAAATAGGTCTTTGTGAACAGACGTTGGTCCATCGGCAGCAACGTGCCGTCCAGATCGAATAAAACGACTTTTATCATTTGGATTCTCCTTTTTTTAGCTTTTATCAGGCGATGGCGCAACAAACGGTTGATTAGTGAAAAATTTATTTTTCACGGTTTGACGAGGAAAACGCAAGAAAGACAAGCGTTTTTCGAGGGCGCATACCCTCTGTGGTCTGTAACCGAGAACAACGCGCCGCATTTCGTAGCGTTTTTCCGTCTAAAATCGACCGAGTGTTGTAACAGAGCCTATTTTAAAAACAGATGCAATAATTTACCGAAAAAGCCTTTCTTGTACGGCTGATAGCGCATAGGCAGGTCCAGCCACGTCTTTTTGTCCACGATACTCTTGGTATGCGAGAACGCGTCGAACCCGTCTTTGCCGTGGTAAGCGCCCATACCGCTCTCTCCCACGCCGCCGAATCCCATTTCGCTCGTCGCAAGATGGATCACGGTGTCGTTGATACACCCGCCGCCGTACGAACACCTTTCCGTTACCTCGCGGATATGTTTTTTATTTTCCGAGAACAGGTACAGCGCGAGCGGCTTGGGTCTGTCTTTGAGAAGACCGTACACCTCCTCGAAACGCTCGAAGGTAAGCACGGGCAGAACGGGACCGAAGATCTCCTCTTGCATCGCCGCGTCTGTCCACGCCGCGTTATCGATTACCGTCGGTTCTATTCTGCGGGCCGCCTCGTCCCTGCCCCCGCCGAACGCCGTTTTTTCGGGGTCGATAAGACCGCAAATACGTTCGAAATGTTTGTCGTTGACGATCTTTCCGTAGTCGGGGTTTTCGAGCGGTTTTTCGCCGTATTGCGCTTTTATCTGCGCGACGATCTCCCGCACCAGTTCGTCCTTCACCGAGCTTTGGCAAAGCACGTAATCGGGCGCGACGCAGGTCTGACCGCAGTTGAGGTATTTACCGAATACGATACGCTTGGCGGCGAGTTTGAGTTTCGCCGTATCGTCCACGATACACGGGCTTTTCCCGCCCAGTTCGAGCGCGACGGGGGTCAGATATTCGGCGGCGCGGCGCAAAACTTCCTTGCCCACGTTTTGACTGCCCGTAAAGAACACGAAATCGAATTTCTTTTCGAGCAGCGCCGCGTTCTCCTTACGCCCGCCCGTCACGACGGCTACGTATTCGGGACGGAAACATTCCGTCAGTATCTTCTCGACGACCGCGCTCGTCGCGGGCGAGTACGCGCTCGGTTTGACAACGACGGTGTTCCCCGCCGCGATCGCGTCGGCTACGGGGTCGAGGGTGAGCAGGAAAGGATAGTTCCAAGGACTCATAACGAGCACTTTACCGTAAGGCGAGGGCTTTTTATAGCTCTTGGAGGCGAACTGCGCGAGCGGCGTGCAGACCTTGCGCGCTTTCGCGAACTTGCGGGTATGCTTGATCATATACGTAAGCTCGGACAGCACCAGTCCGACCTCGCACATAAACCCCTCGAACTCGCTCTTGCCGAGGTCGGCGGTCAGCGCCGCACAAATCTCTTTTTCGTATTTTTTGACCGTTTCCCGCAACCGTTTGAGGTTCTCTATGCGGAACTTTACGGGCAACGTCGCGCCGCTTTCGAAGTAAGCGCGTTGGCTTTGCAGTATCTCGTCTATATTTTGTATCGTCATGATCCCGTCATCTCCCGTCGGATATTATTATTTACGGAAGAACGCAACGCCGACCGCGCCCGGACCTACGTGCGTACCGATCGTGCCGCCGAGGATATGCACGGGAACGTCGTCGGTATGCTCCGCCCAAAGCGCCGCGCTGTCCTTTACGTACTTGTCGAGCGTCGTTCTGTCCAAGCCCGAATATATCGTTCCGTACGGTTTGGAAAAATCGATACCGCCCTTTTCCTGTACGAGCCTGTTCAAGAGGTTATTCCCCTTTTTCGAGCCTAACGCTTTCCCGACGAGTTTGACCTCGCCGTCCACCACCGCGACGACGGGTTTGAGCGAAAGCACTTCGCCCGCAAACGCGACCGCCGCCGAGATCCTGCCGCCTTTACGCAGGTATTCGAGCGTTCCCAGCACCGCCATGACGTTGATCTTGGACTTCTCCTCTTCGAGGATCGCGACGATCTCTTTCGCCGTCTTGCCCTGTTCTATCAAGCGGAGCGCGTACTCGCAGAGCAACCGTTCGCCGATCGCCGCGTTCATACTGTCTACGACGTATACCTTGTCTTTGAAATTCTCCGCCGCCTGTTTCGCACCCTCGTACGTACCCGAAAGTTTGGACGAGATCGTGATGACGATGAGTTCGTCGCCGTTTTCCGTGTACTTTTTGAACGCCTCCTCGAAACGGTAAGGGGTCACTTGACTGGTCTTGGGCAGGGTATCGCTCTCGATGAGTTTTTCATAGAATTGCTTGGGCGATAAGTTCACACCGTCGTAATAATCCTCCGCTCCGAAAGAAATGATCATCGGGAGCATGATAACGTTCATTTTTTCCGCCTCGGCTTTGCCGATGTCCGCCGCCGAGTCTATTAATATTCTGATTGCCATTTTTTTATTCTCCGTATTTTTTGCAAATTTCTTTTAAGTTGTTTTCGATACGCGCAAGACTTCGATAAAGTACCGCTCTGTCCAAGTCGCTCAATCCCGCGCCCGCGCTTTCCATGATACGGTCTACCTTTTCCGCGATCCGCGCTCCCACTTCCTTGCCTTTGTCCGTCAGGGTGAGCGCCGCGTTGTAGCGTTTCTTGGCGTTGGAATCGCAGGCAACGTATCCGTTCGTTTCCAGATACTCGATCGAACGGGAAACGGACGACTTATCCTCCGCGCAAAGATCGCAAAGCCCCTTCGCCGTCAACCGCTCGGACTCGTACAAATAATACAGGCAGGAAACGTGCGGGCTTTTCAGGTCGAATTCCGCCATCTCCTCCGCTTTTATCTTGTGTATCTGTCGATTGATCTTCATGATCGACACCGTGAACTTCTCGAATCTTTCGTGCATATCTTCCTCCAACTTGTTGAAAAGTCAACAAGTGGATTATAGCATATTCTTGTTGATATGTCAACAAGAATACAGGGGGAAAAAGAAAAAAATAAACGGAATATCCAAACGAAAAGAGCGGCTCGCCGTCAAGCGAGCCGCTTTTTTCACCCTTTTATTTCGTTACGAAGAAGTCTGTGGAATCTTATTGAAGATAGAAAACTTGTTCCAAAAGCGGTTGCGCGCCCGTTCTTTCGTCGATAGGCATATCCATCACGTCTTTCATGTATTCGTTCCATTTCTTAACGATCGGACTGTCCGACTGCGTTTTTCCCGCGAAATCGATTCCCTTTGAACATACCTTTATTCATTGCGGTCTGTTTGGAAACGGTGATGATATTACCCGCAAGACCTTCGCCCGCCATATATCCCGCGAACTCGTTGTCGCTGTCTTCGGATACGGGCAGAGGATATACGGCGTTGTGATCTGTTGGACTTTATCCGATTTCAAGACGTTTTCCGTAATACGTTTTTGACGGTCTTCGTCGCAGAGGTCATATAAGATAGCGAACATATTTGCATAGCGCAAAACTTTTCCGTCCGATCTTCCGTTTTTAAAGGAATGTACGTACGCGCCCTTTTCTTCGTCCCAGAACTTTTCGATTTTTCCAAGGACGTCGAGCGCGATCGTTTGATATTTTTCCGCCTCGGCGGTCCTGCCGAACTCTTTAAGCAAGTTCGCCGTCTTTTGCAGGGATACGGCGTACAGCATCCACACATTCGGGGCTGTCGATGTTTATTTCTTTGACGAACTTTACGTTTCTCCAACAGGAATACTGTTTCCAAAATGGCGGAATGAAAACCTCGCGTTCGTACCGATTTGCCATAAACACCGCCGAAAGTTCTATTTCAAAATCATCGGGATACCAGATCCATTTTCCGCAAATCATCGTTTTCGTTCTCCTTTTGCCGTTCATTTGTCGTTTATAGTGTTTCTATAATAAATTATAAAATAATCCGAAAACTTTTTCAATAGTAAAATCTCGCACAGTTTTCGTTTTTCTTTAACCGAAATCTCTCCTCTTTTTATTCCGTCGTCGCAACACGGCTTTGGAGAGCGCTTTTCGGAACATACTATA
>JBGVLV010000015.1:0-49153 GCA_045124465.1 Candidatus Scatosoma sp. | reverse complement strand
CACAAGCCTTTACCTTTTGTCAAGCGTTTTTTCGCATTTTTTTGAAATTTTTTTATTTTTTTCAAATCACGCTTTTTTCACGCTTTCCATCGGCTTTTTCTCGCCTTTCTCGCGGACAGCTCGTCTATATTAGCACTTTCTTATCCCTCTTGTCAACTGTTTTTCGATACTTTTTTCGACTTTTTTTACTTTTTTTGTCGAAAAAATTATTTCACGACTTTTACGAGGGTCAAAGCGATCTTTTCGCCGTTGATATCCACTTCTTTCGTATAGCCGTCCGCCGAGCCTTCTTCCACGCTCACCGCGAGGACGTCCTCTTTGAACTTACCCGTAGCGAGTACCTCGCGGACCTTTCCCGCCGCTTTATAATAGACGGAGATACGGTCGGTGATCTCGAATCCCGCCTCCTTTCTCATCGTCTGGACCTTGGAAACGATCTCGCGTTCGATACCCTCTTCGATCAGTTCGTCGGTGAGCTTGGTATTCAGCGCGACCGTAACGCCGCGATCGCTCGCGGAGATAAAGCCCGCTTTGCTTTCGGTGAATATCTGCAAGTCCTCTTCGCCGAGCGTAACTTCGGGATCGGTATCCATCACGTACGCACCGCCGCCGCGAACGGCGTCCACCACCTTTTTCGCGTCGCACGCCGCCAAGAACGCGGAGATCGCGCCGAGCTTTTTGCCGTACTTGGGTCCGAGCGTTTTGAGCTGGGGTTTGAGTTTATACGAGATGAACTCGTTCGCGTCCGCCGCCGTCTTATATTCCTTTATATTAAGTTCGTCGAGCGCGATGGCTTTCAAGCCCTCGTCGAGTTCTTCCGCGCGGGCGGTGACGACGTACATTTCGGAAAGCGGTTGACGGTTCTTGACGTTGCCCGTGTTTCTCGCCGCTCTGCCGAGGTTGACGATGTCGAGTACCGTGTCCATACCCTTTTCCAGTTCGGTATCGACGAACGACGGCTCGTAAACGGGGAACTCGCAAAGATGCACGGACTTGGGCGCGTTCTCAAAGAACGCGGGAACGAGGTTGAGATACATCTCCTCCGCGATGAACGGCGTATACGGCGCGGTGAGTTTCGCGAACGTGACGAGCACGTGCCAAAGCACGGTGTACGCCGCCGCCTTATCCTCCGTCATTTCGCTGCCCCAGTACCGATCTCTGCCGCGACGCACGTACCAGTTGGAAAGGATATCCGAGAAATCCTGCAACGCGCGCGCGCTATCCGTTATATTATATACAGCCAGATTTTTATCCACGGTATCGACGAGCGTATTGAGCTTGGAAAGTATCCACTTATCCATCAACGACAGTTTACACGTCTTAACGTCGTAGTCGGCGGGGTTATAATTATCGATATCGGCATACAGGCAGAAAAACGCGTACGTATTCCAAAGCGTACCCATATACTTTCTCTGCGCCTCGCTGACCGCCTCGGGATAGAATCGGGAAGGCAGCCAAGGAGCGGACGAGGTATAGAAATACCAACGCACGGCGTCCGCGCCCTGTTTATCGAGCACCGACCAAGGATCGACGACGTTCCCTTTATGTTTACTCATCTTCACGCCGTTTTTATCGTTCACGTGACCGAGTACGATACAGTTCTTGAACGGCGCTTTATCGAACAGCAGGGTCGAGATAACGAGCAGGGTATAGAACCAACCGCGGGTCTGATCGACCGCCTCGGATATGAAATCCGCGGGGAAGGTCTGTTCGAACAGGTCTTTGTTCTCGAACGGGTAATGGTACTGCGCGAACGGCATCGAACCGGAATCGAACCAACAGTCGATGACCTCGGGCGTACGTTTCATCTTTCCGCCGCACTTCGGGCATTGACAGGTGAGATCGTCGAGATACGGGCGGTGCAATTCGATATTCTCCGCCGCGCCGCATTTTTCCGCAAGCTCCTTGCGCGAACCGATGACCTCGATCTCGCCGCAATCGGGGCAGACCCAGACGGGCAACGGCGTACCCCAGTACCGATCGCGGGAAAGTCCCCAGTCGATCACGTTTTCGAGGAAGTTACCCATACGCCCTTCCTTGATGGTGTCGGGCATCCAGTTCACCGAACGGTTCGCCGCGATAAGTCTGTCCTTGATCGCCGTGACCTTGATGAACCAGCTCGACCGCGCATAGTAGATGAGCGGCGTGTCGCAACGCCAGCAGAACGGGTAGCTATGCGTGACTTCGAGCGGTTTCAAAAGCAGGCCGCGGTTTTTAAGGTCTTTGATGACCGCGGGATCGGCGGCTTGCGCGCCTACGCCCGTGAACTCGCCGCAACCTGCGGGGAATTTGCCTTCTTCATCGATGAGCTGTACGACGGGCAGACCGTACCGCACGCCCACTTTATAGTCGTCCTCGCCGAACGCGGGCGCGATATGCACGACGCCCGTACCGTCGGAAAGAGTAACGTAGCCATCGCAGGTAACGTAATACGCCTTTTCGCGGAACTTGAATTTCTCTTTCCCGAACGGGTAAAGCGGTTCGTATTCGGTATATTCGTACGCCGTGCCTTTCTTTTTCGAAAGCACTTCGTAGCCCTCTTCGCCGAGCACGGATTTCAAAAGCCCTTCCGCGAGGATATACTTCTCGCCGCTTTCTTCCATCCGCACTTCCACGTAATCGAAGTCGGGGTTCATACACAGCGCGACGTTGGACGGGAGGGTCCAGGGCGTGGTCGTCCACGCGAGGATATATTTGTTCTCCTCGCCGACGACTTTGAATTTCACGAACGCCGTCGTCTGTTTGACGTCTTTATACCCCTGCGCGACCTCGTGCGAGGACAACGCCGTTCCGCAACGGGGGCAATAGGGTACGATCTTATGACCTTTATACAACAGACCCTTTTTGTGTATCTCTTTGAGCGCCCACCATTCGGACTCGATATAGTCGTCGTGATAGGTCACGTACGGGTTATCCATATCGCACCAGTACCCTACGCGGTCGGACATCTGTTTCCACTCGGTCGTGTACTGCCATACGGATTCTTTGCATTTTTTGATGAACGGTTCGATACCGTACCCCTCTATCTCCGTCTTATGCTCGAAACCGAGTTTTTTCTCCACTTCGAGTTCTACGGGCAGACCGTGGGTATCCCAGCCCGCTTTTCTCAAAACGTGCTTGCCTTTCATCGTCTTATAACGGGGAACGATATCCTTCATAACGCGGGTCAGGATATGACCGATATGCGGTTTACCGTTCGCCGTGGGAGGACCGTCATAGAAAGAGAATTCCTCGTTCCCTTCCGTCGCCTGCATACTCTTTTCGAATATCTTCTTTTCGTTCCAGTATTCGACGATCTTCTTTTCTCTCTCGACGAAGTTGAGAGAGGTGTCCACTTTCTTGTACATAGACATATTTCTTTTCTCCTTTGACCAAAAAACAAAGCTATCGTGTTTCGGAAAACACAATAGCTTTTTCGCTGCTGTTTACAAACCACCGAACCGTCATTCGTCGCGCAGGATAACGGGTCGCGACCCCGTACCTCGTTACTCCGCGCCCAAAAAAACGAACGCGTTTCGCAAGATCGGCTGATAAGGTGATATTTCCCGCGCGCCCCTTCTTCCTTTCACCGAAACGGAATTTCTCTTTGCGGCAAGCAAACGCGGAAACGTTGTCCTCTTTTAACGCCTTTCTTTTTAATTTATTTTATTATAGCGGATTTTTTCGCTTTTGTAAAGCGATTTTTACGCATTTTTTTACAATAATGTTATTCGTCACGGGGTCACGCGGTTGATGTCGCGGGGGAACATCGTCGCCTCGCGGACGTTCTTCGCGCCCAAAAGGTGCATCGTCAAACGTTCAAGCCCCAGTCCCAGACCGCCGTGCGGGGGAGCGCCGTATTTATGGAGCATCAAATACGTTTCGAACTGCTCGGGGTCCATTCCCAGTTTTTTCATCTTCGCGACCTGTTCGTTGTAGTCGTGTACGCGCTGACCGCCCGAAGTGATCTCCAAGCCCCTGAACAAAAGGTCGAACGAGAGCGTGTATTCGGGATCTTCGGGATCGTCCATCGTATAGAACGGACGTTTCTTGGAGGGATAGTGCGTGATGAAAATAAAGTCGGAGTTGAACTGCTTTTTCGCGTACTTGCCGAGAAGTTGTTCTTCCTCGGGATCGAAGTCTTTCATATCGGTGGGCTGATACTTGAACTTCTTCATAATGATCTCTTTCGCCTCCATAAATTTGAGGACGGGGATCTCCTTGATCTCGGGAATATCGACGTGCAACAGCTCCACTTCGTTCTTGTACTCCGTTTTCAGAAGTTCCATTATATATTTGAGCACGCCCGTTTCCATATTCATAATGTCTTCGAAACTCTCGATAAAGCCCATTTCGAAATCCATCGAGATATACTCGTTAAGATGACGGCTCGTATCGTGGTGCTCCGCGCGGAACACGGGCGCGATCTCGAACACGCGTTCGTACACCGCCACGAGCGCCTGTTTATAAAGCTGGGGCGACTGCGCCAGATAGACCTGTTTCCCGAAATAGTCGAGCTTGAACACGTTCGTGCCGCCCTCCGCGCCCGCGAAGTTTATCTTCGGGGAATGGATCTCGGTAAAGCCCTGACTCATCAGATATTCGCGGAAACCGCGCTGGATACCTTCCTGCAATTTGAACACCGCGCGTTCCTTGGGGTTGCGAAGGGTGACGGGACGGTAGTCGAGGTTGGTGGAAAGGTCGCAATTCACCTGTTTTTTGGTGATGACGACGGGCGGGATATCGGCGGGGTGGGACAAAAGCTCGATGTCGTGTATCTGCAATTCGTAGCGTTTGCTGCCGTCGCGCGTTTCGCCCGCAACGACCTTACCCGTTATCTTCGCCGCACATTCTTCCTTGACGTCCTCGCCCATACGGTAGTCGGAGAAACTCTCCGCGTATACGCATTGTATCGTTTCGCGCGCCGTACGTAAAATGACGAACGCGAAGTCGGACATCATACGGATATTATGGATCGTTCCCTTTACCGTTACGATCTGATTTTCGTATTTTTCGAAATCGCGAAAGGAAACGGTATTCGCCTGTATTTCACCCGTGATAGTCATAAATATACCTCTTTCAAAAATCTTTTGAATTTTCTTTACGGATATTATTTTAATCCATTTGACAAAAAAAAGCAAGAATTTTATAATAGATTTACCAAAGAAAAATACAAGGAAACCCAAAACTTATGCGCGTACTCGCCGTCAACGATATCTCCTGCGTGGGAAAATGCTCCCTCACCGTCACCTTGCCGATCGTTTCGGCTTGCGGCGTGACCTGCGACGTTCTCCCCACCGCTCTCCTCTCCACCCACACCGGCGGGTTCGAGGGGTATACCTTCCGCGACCTCACGGACGATCTCCAAGCCGTTCTTCGGCACTGGAAGTCGCTGGGTCTGCGGTTCGATATCGTATACAGCGGGTACCTCGGCAATGCGGCGCAGATCGATATCGTTTCCCAAATAAAGCGGGAATTTTTGCAAGACAACGGACTTTTCGTCGTCGATCCCGTTATGGGCGACGGCGGCAGGCTCTACGCGGGGTTCTCGGACGGATACGTGAAAAAAATGCGGCGGCTTTGCCGCGAGGCGGACTATATCCTGCCCAACCTCACCGAGGCGTGTTATCTCGCCGATATTCCCTATCCCGAAAACGGCGAGCCTTACCCCATCGAACGGGTGTTCTCCGCTTTGCGCGGGCTTTGTAAACGACCCGTCGTCACGGGGCTTTTGGAAGGAAAGGAAATATCCGTTTGCTATGCGGACGAAAACGGAGAGATGAAAAAATACTTGTCCGAGAACGTAGAGGGCTTTTTCCACGGCGCGGGCGACGTGTTCGCCTCCGCGCTCGTCGGCGCGCTCGCGCGCGGCAAGGACGAACGGACCGCCGTAACGCTCGCCGCCGAGCTGACCACCGCCGCGATCCGCCGTTCGGCGACGGAAGTTGAGGACAAACGGTACGGGCTGAATTTCGAGGCGGAAATTTTTCCCTTCTTAAAAAAACTCAACGGCTGAAAAAAGTATGCCCATTCCGTTGACAAACGCGGCTTGGGCGTGTATAATAGGTAACGATCTGCGGTGTTCGGAGTTCGGTGTAAAACGGAATCCACAATATGAAATCGGGAGCAAGTTATTCGTGGCGATAGGTAAGGTCTGTTATACGGAAAGTCCGAGGCGTCAAGATACGGCACCCACCTGCGAGAACGCGGGTTCATCTTTTTGCCGAGGTGCGGCACAGGCGGATCCATTCGAATATACCCGCGAACGGGAATATCCCCCGTTCGCGTTTTCTTTTACGCTTTTTCCTCGTCCGAATATTTTTCATCTTTTTAACAATTTTTTGCCGATACCGCCTTTTTGCGTTTGCCAAATCCAAACGACGGTAGTATAATAGAGAGGTTGATTTTTTACGTGGAGGGGAGTTCCTTTTCCGAACTCCGTAGGATAGGATATGAAAACGTTCCAACCCAAACTTTTCGGCGCGCTGAAAACGTATAACAAGACCAAGCTCGTCGACGATCTCATCGCAGGCGTTATCGTCGCCATCATCGCGTTGCCGCTTTCCATCGCGCTCGCGATCGCCTCGGGCGTTTCGCCCGAACAGGGACTGTACACCGCCATCATCGCGGGCTTTTTTATCGCCCTTCTCGGCGGCAGTAACGTGAATATCTCCGGCCCTACCGCCGCGTTCGCGACCATCGTAGCCGGAGTCGTCGCCACGCACGGTCTTTCGGGACTTGTCATCGCCACGCTCCTGGCGGGCGTTATCCTGGTCCTGATGGGCGTTTTCCATTTCGGCGCGCTCATCAAGTACATACCCACGACCATCACCGTCGGTTTTACCGCGGGTATCGCGGTGACCATCGTCGTCGGACAGATCAAGGACTTTTTGGGTCTGACCTTCGCCCCCGGTACGAACGCGATCGAAACTTCGGAAAAGATCGAGGCGATCTTTTCTTCGCTGGGAACGTTCAATTTCCACGCCCTACTCGTCGGGTGTATCGGTATGGCGATCCTGATCCTTTGGCCCATGCTGGGCAAGACCAAGCTCGGCGCGTTTTCCAAGATCTGCGCCAAGATACCCCCGTCCATCGTCGCGGTCGTCGTCGGGATCTTGCTCGTTAAGTTCACCCCGCTCGAAGTCAATACCATCGGAACGCTCTATCCCGACCTTTCTTCGGGATTTCCCCTGCCGTCGCTGCCCGAATTCAGTTTTACGACGGTCAAGGCGGTTCTGCCCAGCGCGTTTACCATCGCGATCCTCGCGGCGATCGAGTCCTTGCTTTCCTGCGTGGTGTCCGACGGTATGATCGGAGATCGGCACAATTCCAACACCGAACTCATCGCGCAAGGCGTAGGCAATATCTGTTCGGGGCTTTTCGGCGGCATCCCCGCCACAGGCGCGATCGCGAGAACGGCGGCGAACGTCAAAAACGGCGGACGTACCCCTATCGCGGGTATGGTACACGCGGTCGTCTTGCTTTTGTGTTTGCTCGTACTTATGCCGCTCGCGAAAATGATCCCTATGCCCATCATCGCGGCGATACTGTTTATGGTCGCGTATAATATGAGCGAATGGCGGCATTTCGTGCGTATCTGCCGCACCGCGCCGCGGAGCGATATTCTCGTACTCGCCACGACGTTCGTTCTCACCGTCGTTTTCGATCTCGTCGTTGCGATCGCGGTCGGGATCGTGCTTGCGGCGATACTCTTTTTGAAAAACACCTCCGATCTCACCAAAGTACGCGTTTGGGAGGACGAAACGAACGACCCCACGGGCAAAGCGAAAAAGATACCCGAAGGAACGATCGTATACGAGATAAACGGACCCATGTTCTTTGCCGCCGTGGATAAGTTCCGCGATTTCAACGTTTCGGAAGAAACGAAGGTGATGATCCTGCGAATGAGCAACGTACTTTCCGTCGACTCGACGGCGATGAAAAACCTGGAAACGTTGCTCGGCTACTGCCGCGAAAAAGGGGTACGGCTCATACTCTCGCACGTAGGCGAGCAACCGCTCGGCGTAATGAAAAAGTCGGGCTTTTACGCGGAAGTCGGCGAGGGGAACTTCGCCGCGAGCATCGACGACGCGCTGGACCTCGCCGCCGCCCACGGCTCGGAAACCCCGTCGGTATGACGAACCGATTAAGATAAAAAACACCCCCGCAAGGGGGTGTTTTGGTGTACCCGCTGGGGTTCTTCTCACGCAAAGCTGTTCTTTGCGCTCGGTCACGCTCACGCCTACCTATCGGCGTTCGCTTATCTCGTCCCTACAAAGCGTTATCAACGCTTTGCTTAACGGGTAACTCGTCCCACCCTCGACGGCGGATACCCCCTCTCGCGATGGTTCGAACTCCGTCGGGTACGAAAAAACACCCCGCAAGAGGTGTATTTCATAGGGATTTTGAAAAACAAATAAAAATCAATAGGAATACACTATTTCGGGTGAATCAAAGAGGCAGAACTTGGATTTAAGCTCCAAGTTCTTTTTCTATGCACAAATATCTTTTAAGCTGAAAACAACAAAATGTATCAAAATAAATCTATAATTCTATTGATACAGACGCCATAATTGCTTGACATTACTTTTAATATGTGTTATAGTTATTATGTCAAAATAGAAACATAACCCTATTGATTTATTGAGGAGATTATATGATAGACTTTTCAAAATACGAAAGAACTAACACATATTATGGTGGAACAGAACGTAAATTTGGCGTAAATGTTGACGGCTTTGAATATATGATTAAATTTCAAAAGCAAACAAATTTCGGTGTAAAACGTCTTAATCACATCTCTGAATACGTCGGCTCGCATATTTTTGAGTTGCTTGGCTTTGAAACGCAAGACACCTATCTTGGATTATACAATGGTGAGCAAGTTGTGGCGTGCAAAAATTTTATTAACGGCGAAACGCAATTCGTACCCTTTAACGATGTTGGCGAAAGTTCGCTTGAACAAGATAAGGAGACCTATCAATATTCTTATCAAGATATAATGCAAATGCTTCGAGATAATGTAAAACTTACAAACGTTCAAGAAACGATAAGTATGTTTTGGGATGTTTATGTTGTAGACGCATTAATTGGCAACTTTGATAGACACGGTGGAAATTGGGGATTCTTAAAAAAGAACAACAAATATACACTTGCCCCCGTTTTTGACAATGGCTCATCACTTTATTCTCAACTTGTAGATGATGATATGATGAAACAAATTATGCAGTCGGAAGAAATGACAAACGAAAGGATTTATAAATTCCCCACGTCGCAAGTCCAATTAAACGGCAAAAATAGTTCTTATTTTGAAGTAATCAATTCATTGGAGTTTAAGGAATGCAATGAAGCTGTTATAAAAATATGCGAAAGATATTCGCAAGAAAAAATCGACGAATTGATTGACGAAACCCCGTTTTTAACCGATACTCATAAAGAATTTTACAAATATATATTAAGACAAAGATTTGAAAAGATATTGCTCCCCGCTTACAAGAAATTAACGGAGAAATAAAATGAGAAAGTTAACCACAATGGGCTTTATCTGTCTTGAAGACGATTATAAGTTCATTTACAAAATTGCTAAAATTGAATATGAAGAATGGGAAGACGGTGCATTTAACTATATATTCCGTCCATTTTATAACGTTATTGATATGTTGCCTGACCACTTATTTCAGGGCATTCCCGGACTTGATTTGAGTTTGAAAAGAGCCGTATACGAACGTAAGAATATAGTTCCCACTTTTATTGCGGAAAGAACGCCAAGTGAACATCGTGAAGATTTGTGGGCGTTGATGGAGGAAAGCGGTATGCAAGCATTGAACCGCTTAGAATGGCTCATTAAAACAAACAAGAGATATTCAGGCGATAGATTTTTCGTTATGCCTTTTGACGGTAAAGATGCTATTAGTTATAAAGAGCGCTCTATGTACGATTTGGTAAGAAGGTCGGATAGTCTCAATAAAAAATTGCTTGAAATTATTTGCTTTGGCGATTATCTTTATGCTGATGATATTATAATAGACGACAAATCTCGCCTTTACTATTACAGACTTTTGATGCCGATGTATATCCGCGAATTTGAGCGAAAAAAAAGGCTTAAAATGCGCGGAATAGAAAAAGCGAAAGAACAAAACGTTTATAAAGGTCGTGGACAAATAAAAATTGACCCCTTACTCTTTGATAGAGTTGCAAATGATTATTTGCACGGAAAAATATCCGCCGACCAAGCGTCTTTGATATTAAAAATAAGTAGAGCAACATTTTTTAGAAGATTAAGGGAAAGAAAATAATTAAATATGACCCGAATTGTCATATTTGGTTTAGTAGAATTAAACACAGGAGAAAAGTATGTTTTGGAAAGCTATATGTGATAATTTAGGGACAATTATTGGCGTTATAGGGTCAATTTTTGGTGTTGTTCTTGGCTGGTGGTTAAACAACATTACTAAAAAAGGGAAACTAATAATAAATGTTAAAAATGGTTTAAACGGAGAGTTTTTAACGAAAGATGGATTTCCCGCCACGTCCATTGACAACTCACAAAAATTTGCTTATAAAGTGAATTTGGAAATATATAATTCAAGCGAAGATATTAAAGTAATGAAGGATATTAAAATTACTTTTCACCGAAAAGGTTTTAATATGTTTTCAGTTGCCCCGTATGACGAATCGCTGAAACATCGCATAAATAATTCCATTCCGATACACAAGAATGTGGGGATAATTAATTGTCCTGCTAAAATGGCAACAATGCTGATATTATATGGTTGGATAAAGAATGATGATATACAAAAAGTTTATGAATCAGGTTCAGTCTTCTTATCATATAAAGATGAGTTTGGAAAGGAAACAATAAAATTAATTGGAGCAATAGATTACAAAACTTACGAGTTTTACAAGGGAGAACAATAATGCCTACGTTAGAATGGATTGGAAAAGATAAGGTTGTAAATCATCATCAAGAAGTGCCGTTTAGGATTCTTGATAAGAAATATACGTTTAATGCGGAAAACTCCGATAATATGATTATTCACGGGGATAATTTGCTTGCGCTCAAATCCCTTCTTCCACAATATGAAGGTTTGATAGATTGCATTTATATCGACCCTCCGTATAATACGGGAAATGAAAAATGGGTTTATAACGACAACGTAAATGACCCAAAAATAAAAAAATGGCTTGGGCAAGTTGTTGGCGCTGAAGGAGAAGACTTATCAAGACACGATAAATGGCTTTGTATGATTTATCCTAGATTAAAACTTCTACAAAAATTATTATCTGAACGAGGTGTTATTTTCATAAGTATTGGAGAAGACGAAGTTGCAACGCTTAAAATAATTTGCGATGAAATTTTTGGATACACTAATAGATGCGGAATCGTGTCAAGGGTAATGAAGTCAGGGGGAAATAAAGGTAATTTTTTCTCTCCAAACATTGATTATATCTTGATTTATTGTAAAAACAGTAGTTATGTCGTTAATTTCAAGGCACCGATGGATGAAAAAATTATAAAAAAATTATATACGGGAATAGAAACTGAAGGTGTTCGCAAGGGGCAAAAATATAGACCATTTGGCTTATATCAATCTTCTTTAGATCCTTTAAGAGGCTGTTCAAATCAAAGATATTATATTGAAGCGCCAGATGGCACGCTTCTTATTCCCCCAGGAAACGCAATGCCTATTGAACATTATGACGGAGCTTCTGTAGTCCCAATTACAAGTGAAGATAAAGTATGGAGATGGTCAAGAAAAAGATATCTTGAGGAAAAACAAAATGGGAATATTCTATTTAAAAAATCCAAAGGAGTTTTAATTGATTCTGAAGGAAATCCTGCTAAATGGAATGTTTACACTAAAATTTGGCTCGATGATAGACAAGAAGAAGGACAAACCCCAACCAACCTTATTGCAGAATATGAAAACAGGCATAGTGCTAAAGAATTGTTGCCATATGAAATAAAGTTTGATTTTGCTAAACCGAGTAAACTAATAGAATATCTGATACAAATTTCCACTATAAATAAAAACGCAATTATATTAGATTCTTTTGGCGGTTCAGGAACAACAGCGCATGCTGTGCTTAATCTAAACAAAAAAGATAACGGCAATAGAAAATTCATTCTTGTAGAAATGATGGATTATGCCGAAACCTTAACAGCTGAAAGAGTAAAACGCGTTATAAATGGTTATGGCAAAGGCGATAAAGCCGTTGCGGGTATTCCCGGTGATTTCACTTACTATGAACTTGGACAACCTTTATTTAAAGACGACAAAAACTTAAACGAAGAGGTTTCCGAAGAAGAAATCCGTAAATATGTTTATTATATGGAAACGAAAAAGCCACTTGATACGCAAACAACGGACAACCCATATTTATTAGGCAAGAATAACGATACGGCGTATTACTTCTATTACAAAAAAGACGAAATCACTACGCTAAATCACGAATTTTTATCAACGATAAATACAAAAGCAACGGAATACATTATTTATGCAGATAAATGCGTGCTCGCACAAGAAGTAATGGAAAAATTCAATATCGTATTCAAGAAAATACCACGTGATATTACAAGGCTTTAAGAGGTAAAATTATGGAATTAAAAAACTTTCAAAAACAAGTTATAAATGATTTGAATCGCTATTGTGAGTTATTAAACTCTACGAATAGCGTTGTTAAAGCCTACAACGATTATTGGTTAGAAAAAGGAGTTAGAGTAGGTTTTGATTCTATCCCTACATACAAAAACACGATTGAAAATACTCCGCACGTTTGTTTCAAAGTTCCTACGGGTGGTGGTAAAACCTTTTTGGCGTGTAATTCGTTAAGAACTATTTTCGGCAACCTGCCAAGCAAAAAGGCAAAAGTTGTCGTTTGGCTTGTTCCATCTGAAGCAATTTTAACGCAAACGTTAAAGAATTTATCTAATCCTGCACATCCGTATAGACAAAAAATTGAATCGGATTTTAACGGTAGAGTTCAAGTATATAGCAAACAACAAGTTTTAGACGGACAACAGTTTAACCCTACCACCGTAAACGAGCAATTGTCTATGGTTGTGAAGAAAAATATTAAAAACAATCGTTCTATTGGTATGACATCGAAGCTTGCATTAATATCAATCATCAACAAAAATCAACCTGTAAAAGATATTGTTTTAGAACTTATAGGTTATATGAATGTAAATGATTTAAGCAGATAATAAAACCTTTTACAAAAGATAGGCAAATGTGCAAGAACATAGACATTTGCCTATTACTTTATTTAACTTAGTATCTTCCTTATTTAGGCGAGTAGATTTGTTCTACTTGCCTTTTTGCGCTTAAAAGAAAAATTTTAAGTTTAGACCGCCACGTTTTACCCCAAAATCGCCCTTTTAAGTGAGGAACAAAATTTTTTACACTAAAAATTAAGATTTTGACCCCATAAATGGTAAAAAATAGCCCCTTTATATGGAGAGAAAAAATTTTTTTAAGAAATTTTGAATTTTGCCTTTACTTTTTGTCCTAAAAAGCCCTTTTAAGTGAAGGGGTAAAATAAATTTAAGAATTTTTTGATTTAGGGGTACGGTTTTAGTCAAAAATCACCCTTTTAAATGAAAGACAATTACTAGATAAGGAGGAAAAATAAAAATGAAATTTTATAACTTTATCCACCCGCCATAGGCTTGACTTTTATAAGTGTAGCCCACTACACTTTCGCTTGAAAGTGGTGGGCTCTGCGAGGCGAAAAGACAACCAAAAAATAAAGCGGAAAATATCAAAATCCTAAGCAGGTTAAGAAAACCGCTTAAAAAATTATTTTGTTGCAATTCCACCGCTTTTTCAAAGCAGGTAAAAGGAATTGCCAAAATCGCGCTTTTGATTTATCTAAACAATCGTGAAACCCGATTTTTATTCTTCTACCGAAATTGAAATTTTTACTCAAAACAGCTTGACTATTCCGTGTTAATACGATACAATATTGAAAAGTAATATTAAGGAGAAACAAGCAATGAGACAACCGAGAGCGGTAACAGACAAAAGGTATGAAGAGAAACACAAGGAAGAAAGAAAAGCAAAAAGCTTGGTTTGGGGAACGAGTATTCCAAGAAAGTTTGCGGAAGAAATAAACGCTTTCCTTGAAAAGCATAACATATCCAAAGTAAAACTCATAGAAGCAGGTTTTAACGCTCTTATGGACGAAGTTGCCGAGAGCGATTTATCCCTTGCTAAAATTATGGACGGCTACGATGACTTTTTTGAAACGGAGAAGAAATAACGTTCTCTAATCCCTTTCTTCCTTATGAGCGAGAATGATACTTTTTTAATGAGCGATAACGCAGTATCAATAACTGAAAGGCAGACTCGACTTTCATATAAGGAGGATAATAATACAACAATACAACTACATAATTTCCTTTGGCGGTACGGAATACTCCGTTATCGTAAAGACAAGCGAAACCGCAAAGGAAACAATCAATAGTAAATTAACAAAACTTTTAATTAAGGATTCGCTCGAAAATAGTGATTCAAAAGGAGAAACCTAATGAAGAAACAATTTTCGACGCATAATAGAAACTTATCACTTGGAGGTGGTATAACTGCCTTGTATTGTAGGCTCTCACGAGACGATGAATTGCAAGGCGATAGCAACAGTATTAAAAATCAAAAAGCAATACTCTTAAAATATGCAAACGAGCACGGTTTATTAAATCCGCAGTTTTACGTGGACGACGGGTATTCGGGAACAAACTTTAATAGACCTGACTTTATTCGCTTAATTGACGACGTAAACGCAGGACTTATCTCTACGATAATCGTAAAAGATATGTCCCGTTTAGGAAGAGATTATCTCAAAGTTGGGTTATATACCGAAGTAACTTTTCCCGAAGCAAATGTTAGATTTATCGCTATAAACGACGGTGTGGATAGCAATGGAAACGATAACGACTTTACGCCATTTAGAAACATTATGAACGAATGGTATGCCAAAGATACGAGCAAGAAAGTTCGCGCCGTATTTAAGTCAAAAGGTATGTCGGGGAAACATCTTTGCACTTGTCCGCCCTACGGGTATATGAAAGATAAAGAAAACAAGCAATGTTGGCTCGTGGATGAAGAAGCCGCTATCGTGGTAAAAGAAATCTTTCATCTTTGTGTTAAAGGCTTTGGACCTACGCAAATAGCAAGGATTTTAACCGAACGTAAAATTGATACGCCTACGATTCATAATCGTAAGAAAGGTTTACCGTGTACTACCTATCAATCGGAATTTCCTGATATATGGTGTACGGAAACGGTTAAACGAATATTATCGAATATGAATTACGTTGGACACACGGTTAATTTTACAACAGCGAAAAAGTCGTATAAATCAAAGAAGAAGGTGTTTTTGCCCCGTAAAAATTGGGTGATATTTGAAAATACACACCCTGCAATTATAAACCAAGACACTTACGATACAGTTCAAAGGTTAAGACAAACCAAACGCAGACCTACAGATATGGGCGAAATGAATATTTTTTCGGGGCTTGTTTATTGTTCAGATTGCGGTCAAAGAATGTATCTTTGCCGTTGTACGACGATGAAGCAAAAAGAATATTTTAATTGTTCAACTTATCGTAAAAAGAAAAAGAAACTTTGCACTTCACATCAAATTACGGTAGAAGCGATTGAACATATCGTGCTTAACGACTTAAAAAGAGTATTTGAATGTATCAAAACGAACGAACAAGAATTTCTTAACGCCATACGTTTTAACGTTAGTAAAGAAAGCCGTAAAACGATACTTCTTAAAACACAAGAATTAGAAGAAGCAGAAAAGCGAATAAAAATGCTTGACCGAATTATTCAAAACTTGTATGAAGATAAAGTCAACGGCAATTTAACGGCAGAACGCTTTGCCAAGATGACACAAATCTATGAAGAAGAACAAACTTCCTTAACGGAAAAAGCAAATGTCTTACGACAAGAGCTTATGACCATTAAAGAAGAATCGGATAACGTGAGTAGATTTATGAGAACGATACGCAAGTATGAAGATATAAATGAACTTACGCCCGACATTGTAAGAAACTTTATTGAAAAAGTCGTCGTTCACCAAGCGGAAAAGACGGATGGCAAAAGAAAACAGACAGTAGAAATATTCTACAACGGAGTGGGCGCAATCCCGCAAGTCTCTTGAAAGAAAAAGGAAGTGGCACGGCTTTATGCCGTACCACTTCCCATAAGAGAAAAATCTCTATTGAACACACCCTAAGGGGGTGTTTTGGTGTACCCGCTGGGGTTCGAACCCAGACTCGACGGCGTCGGAGGCCGTAATGTTATCCAATTACACTACGAGTACGCATCTTTTTCAAAAAGCACTTATATTTTACTATTTTTTACTTCCTTTTTGCAAGCGTTTATGGTATAATATTTCCAAATTCACGAAAAAATTTTTAAAATTTTTTTACTTGGGAGGTTTTCCTATGTCGAAAACGGTCGTTGTCGGTATGAGCGGCGGCGTGGACAGCTCGGTCGCCGCGCTACTTCTCAAACAACAGGGTTACAACGTTATCGGTCTTTATATGCTCAACTGGGAAGAAAACGACGAAAACGGTTGCTGTACCGCCGAAGAGGATTTCGCGGACGTACGCCGCGTCGCCGCCGTACTCGACATTCCCTATTATACCGTCAATTTCGCAAAAGAATACCTCGACCGCGTATTCTCTTACTTCCTCGCCGAATACAAGGCGGGCAGGACCCCCAACCCCGACGTGCTTTGCAACCGCGAGATCAAGTTCGGTCCCTTTCTCCAAGAGGCGAAAAGGTTGGGCGCGGACTATATCGCTACGGGACATTATTGCAAGATCGAACACCGAAACGGCGTTCACTATCTCCAAAAAGCCAAGGATCAGAACAAGGATCAGACCTACTTTTTAAACCAGCTTTCGCAGTCGCAGCTTTCCGACGTATTGTTCCCGTTACAGGATATGGAAAAGCCCGAGATCCGCAAGATCGCGCTCGAATACGGGCTTGCCACCGCCAAGAAAAAGGACAGTACGGGTATCTGTTTCATCGGCGAACGCAATTTCCGCAAATTCCTCTCCACCTACCTCCCCGCCCAAAAGGGCAAGATCCTCGACCTTTCGGGCAAACAAGTGGGCGAACATTCGGGCTTGATGTATTACACCCTCGGTCAAAGACGGGGGCTTGACCTCGGCGGTATCAAAGGCGACGACGAGGGCGGGAGATGGTTCGTCGTACGCAAGGATCTGCAAAACAACGTTCTCTACGTTTCCCACGGCGACGAATCACCCCTTTATTCCAAGTCCTGCGAAGTGTCCGGCTTTAACTGGATACCGAGCAAACCGCAAAGCCGCGAATTTCTCTGCAAAGCGAAATTCCGCTACCGTCAGCCCGATCAGGACGTAGCCGTACGCATAAACGACGACGGCGGACTGCATATCGAATTCGCCGAACCGCAACGCGCGGTGACGGAAGGTCAGTACGCCGTACTCTACGACGGGGAGAACTGTCTTGGCGGCGGCGTGATCGAAAGCGCGGAATACTAATATCCAAACGAGCGTATAAGCCCAAACGCCGCCGAAGGATCGGCGGCGTTTTCTTTTGCTTTTCAGAAGGTTATTTTTTCGAGCGTTTCCGCAGGTTACGCCTGCGGTTTCTTTACGACCAAGCCCTCGTCGTCGAGATCGACAAGGAGCACGTCGCCCTCTTCGTATTCGCTCAAACGGATATTTTGCGCCATCACCGTTTCCAAAGCGCGTTGCAACTTCTTGCGCGCCTTCTTCTGACGGCGGAGCGAGGGTTTTCTCTTTTTCTTCGCCGCTTTGCGTTGCGCCTTTTCCTCGTTTTCCACGATAAGGTTGACCGCTTTTTCGGTGAGCGTAAGATGGACCTGCTTTTCCTTTTGCGAAAGGTCTTTTACGATACGCGTACCCGTATGGATACGGAACAACGTATTGCAAACGGGACAAATATACGCGTTGCCGTCGTTCTTCACGTTGAGCGCCGCGCCGCATCTGTTACAGTTGATGACCCATTCCTGTTGCGTATTTACGGGCATAGCCACTACGGGTTCTTGTGCGGGAGCATTGTTTTTCTTTGCTTTCATAATATTTCCTTCCTTTTTACGTTTTCTATTTTCAGTCTTTCGACTTCTCGTCTTGTTTTTTGCGTTCGCGCCCGCCCCTTACGGCGGGCGCGCCGCGTTCTCTTATTCGTCTTTTTCGTCCGTTTCTTCGCTCTTTTCGACCGTTCCCGCGTATCCGTCCGTCTCGACCGTTTCCGTCGTTTCTACGGGCGTTTCCACGCTCTCTTCGACCTCTTCCGCGCCTGCCGCCGCTTGCGCTTTACGGCGTTTGCGAAGGAATATATCGAGGGTCACGAACCCGAACACGACGACCGTCGCGCCCACTACGCCGAGCAGAACGCCGAGGGACACGCCGCCGCCCTCGTTTTCGTCCGCCGTCGTCGGCAGCGTTTCGAGGACCGTTATCATCACGTACGCGCTCTGTTTGACTTCGCCGTTTTGGTACACGATCTCTACGTAGTTGTCGAGCAGGGACAGCGTTTGCGTGCTGACGAGCGTGAGCTTGGAAGTATCCGCGATCTCCGTGGAATAGTCGTCGTAGGTAAGCTCGACCACGATCCCCGTCATATCGAACGTTTCGCCGACCGCGTATTCCGCTCTGTGCTTACTCGCAGCCGACACTTCCGCGGAACTGAGGTTGACCGCGATGTTGAAACGTTTCTTCACCGTACGGAGCGCCGCCTCCACGTCCGAAAGCTTTTGCGCGTTGTCCTCGCCGAGGAGCGCGAGCTGCGCGGTATCTTTCGCGATATTATTATATTTCGCGTGCGCGCTCTTTACGACTTCCGCGAACTCCGTCACCATCGCCGTGTTTGCCGCGTTGACGGTCAGGCTCGACCAGCCTTTCACCGTTTCCGCGTCGTACATTGCCTCGATCGCCTCGCGGCAAGCGCGGGTCTCGTCCGTGATATGGATACCCGTGGTGTTACGTACGCCGAAATACGTCTTGTAAAGGTAGTTGTCGTAGCCTTTACCGTTTTCGGGATAGTTGAGCACGAGTTCACTCGTTTCCGTACCGTATTTCGTGAACAGATAGAAATAGGTCTGGAAGTTCGTATAGTAGTAACCTCTGTAATACGCCGCCGTATTCTCCGTCGCCATATTCTCGATCGTCGTCGCAACTTCGTCGCGATAGGAGGTTTCGAGCGTGGGCGCTTGGATACTTTCGAACGTATATTCGAGTATGTCGCTCGCATAGAACGCCGCGTCGCCGATCGTCTTGACGCAGTACGGAACGACTACTTCGTCGACCGCGCCCGATTTCAAGCCGAAGAACGCGTACGCCTGAACGAGCAGAGTTCCCTCTTCGATCTCGTAAACGCGCTTGGTCGCAGTCGTCGTCTTGCCGTCTTTGTCCTCGGTCTTGACCGTTACAATCGCCGCGTCCAAACCGCTCGGATAGCATACGAGCGCATACGTACCCTCGTCTTTATCGATATACCGATACAGCACGTTTCCGATGACGACGAAATTCTCGTTCTCGTTCTTGTCGCCGATCTGTATCGTCTTTAACGTCGTGATACCCGCGAACGCGCCGTCGCCGATCTTCTGCGCGTCGTCGATACTTACCAGTTGCAGTTTCGTATTCATAAACGCGAGCGAGCCGATCTCGTCTACGTGTTCGAGATTGATATATTGCAGGCTCGTGCAATCCGCAAACGCGCCCGCGCCGACGATCAACTTATCTTCGTCCGCGCTCGCCGTATTCGCCGTATTTTCAATGGGCAATACCGCAATGCTCAAACGCTCGCAACCGTAGAACGCATAGTCGCCGATCGTCTTGACGCTGTCGAGCGTAAGTCTCGTCAGGCTCGAACAGCCCGCGAACGCATAGTCGCCGATCACTTCGACCTCGCCAAGACTGATATTGCCAAGCTCCGCACAGTCGTAGAACGTTCCCTCGCCGATCACTTTCGCGCCGCCGAGCGAAACGTTTTTCACGGGCGTACCCGCAAACAACCAGCTGCCCAAGCTCAACGTTTCCGTTTCGGCTATGATATTCGCGTCGTTCAACGCGCTCGCGCCGTAGAATACGTAGTCGCCCACCGTCTTAACGCGGTACAACATAACGGATCTGAGATTGATACACTCCGCAAATGCAAAGCTCCCGACCGATCCGTCCCCGTCCGCCGCGAACATGAGATCGATATTCTGCAACGCTTTACAGCCCTGGAACGCGCCCTTGCCGAGCGAGGACAATCTGTCGCCCACGACGACCGTCTTGATAGGCGAACCCGCGAACGCATAGTCGCCGATCGTTTCGACGGAAAGCAGATTTATCTCCGTGATCTTGGAATTACGGAACGCATATGCGGGAATATCCTTGACCTCGCCGAGGGTTACTTGCTGTACAGCCGAATTTTCAAACGCGCCTTCGCCGATCTCCGTCGCATTATTAAAGACTACCTGTTTGACCGTCTTATTTCCCGCAAACGCATACGCGCCGATACTTACAAAATTGTCATAAATCTGTTCGTCCTGCCAAGCCGGCTGCCAAGCCGGGTTCACGTAAACAAGCTCGGTTCCGTTTCTAATAATAAGATTAGAATATTCAACATACGACTGACAGCTGTCGGCGATTTTCAACGTTATGCCCTCGAACGGAATACCGCTCAGAACAAGTTTGGACATATCGAAATCGTCGTCGATCGTCAACGCCGTAAGGTTCGTATCCTCGAACGGGTTCGTGCCGAGCACTTCGAGCGCGCTCATATTCATTTCGAACGACGCAAGGGAGGAGCCTTTGAACGCGTAACTGCCGAGTACGCGGATCTTTTCGTCGCCGAGCGTTACCGTAAGGTTTCCGCTTTCAAGCCGACTGCCGCAATTTTCGAACGCGTACGCGCCTATTTCGAACTCGTGTTCGACGTTCTCGGGCGACTTAAACGTAACGCTCGCCAAATTCACGCAGTTGCGGAACGCGCCGTTGCCGATACGCGCGCCGTGCAATTCGACTTCGGTAAGTCCCGTGCAACCGTCGAACATATAGTTGCCGATCGCGGTGAATTTACCCGTGGTGATCTTCGTGATACCCGTACAGCCTTGGAATACGTAGTTGCCCGCGACGAACAAGCCGTCCAGCTCTACTTCTTCGAGCGATACGCAGTTCGCGAACGCGTAGTGGTGCATCGTACCGATACTCTGCCAGTCGATCACCGTTTTGAGCGAAACGCAATCCGCAAACGTCTGGTGCGCGATCGTGATCGTTTTCACGTTCGCCAGATCCACCGTTTCGAGGTTGGAACAGTTGTAGAACGCTTTCTTATTGACCAAAGACAGGTCGGACCAGTCGATGGACGAGTCCTCTCCCGCCTCCGTCACGCGGTGGTTGACCGAAACGAAGTACACGCCTTTGAGCGCGGAACAGTTTTCGAACGCGCTTTCCTTGATCTCGGTCACGGACGAAGGAATGACGATATATTCGATATTGTCGTTATCCTTGAACGCGTCCTCGCCGATATACATAATATTGAGGTCGGTGGGCAGAACGAGTACCTTTTCCGCCGTGCCGTCGCCGTCTATATCGATCTCCTCGTTATAGCCGACGCCGTGATAGTCGTTGAGCGAATAACTGCTCACGTCGAACTCGTCGGGTACGCGGAGCGTAACGCTGCACGAATAACTCGTCGCCTTGCCGTTGCGGTATACTTTCGCCGTAATGACCGCCGTACCCTTTTTCAGGGTCTTGACGTTGCCCTCCTGATCGACGGTCGCGACCGCCTCGTTCTTGGACTCCCAAACGAAGGTCAGACCCGTCATCGGGTGATACCAAGGATCGGGGGAAATTTCGAGCTGGAACTCCTCGCCCGCGTTGACCTCGACCACGCCCGTCGCTTTCGCAAGCGATTCGGTACTCGTCTTGATCACGTTAAAGGACAGCGAGGGAACGGTGGCAAGCCGCGCCGTTTCGTCCGTGACGGTAACTTTGATCGTCCGCACGTTCTGGTTGCGGTCGTGTACCTTGATGGTCGTCGTACCCGTTTTCAAACCGACGATCTCGCCGTTTTTCACCGCCGCGACCGTGGGGTTGACGGAAGTCCAACCGAAGTTGGAAAGGTTCGCGTCGCCTTCGTAGACGAGCGAAACTTTATGCGTTTCGTAAATGCCGAGCGTGATCTCGTCCTCGCCATCCGCAAGCTCGAACTCGCCGTTTTCGGGCAGAAGTCCCGACTGCGCGGAAGTGAGATTGATCTGATACAGACAGCTGTTGAGCGCGTAGTCGTCTATCTGCAAATACAACTGTTCGCCGTATTCTTCGTAAATATCCGTAATTTCGATCGTGACCGTCGTCGTACCGTTCTTGTTCGGGTTACGCACGGGCGTGGGATATTCCGTCACGAGCTGTAACACCGTTTCGCCCTCCGCGTTCAGCGTGGGATAGCAAAGCATCACCGCTTGCGCGTAGTTGTTGTCGTATACGTCGATGTCCAGATAGATCTTCTGTTTCTCTTTCGTGCCGTCTTTATAATCGTAGTACCGCACGCGCACGTCTTCGAGCACGGGCGCCTCGTAGTCTACCGTGAACGTGAACGTGAACGTATCCATCGAGTTATCCCGATCTACGCCCTCGCCCTCGTAAGCCGTATACACGTCGGGATCGTTCATATAGAATTCGAGATCCATACGGTACTGACCGTTCGCCATCAGACCTTCCGCCTCAGGCGAAAGATCGAGCTGTACGTTCGCGGGAACAGCCGAGCCGCCGCCCGCGTACGCTTTACCGACGCGGTTGCACTCCTCTTCAAGGATAAGCTCGCCCGTGTTCACGTCGTAGAGTTTATATTTGACCACGCGCGCGTTACGGAGCAGACCCGCATACACCGCTTTGATCGCCGTCGAGGTCAGGTAGTTCTCGTCCTCGTTGTCGGGGTCGTAAATGTTGTACCGCGACACCGCGCAATAGTCCATGTTCGTATACACGGGATCGTCGTCGTCCGCGACGAGGTATACGTAACTGCCCATCGGCAGAATGTATTTTTCGTTATAATAGCTCGTATACGCCTGCGTAGCCCATACGCTCGCTTTCAGCTTGTTCGCGTCGAGTACGGAGGAATCCTGTTCGGACGCCGCGATCTCGTACGCCGTGTAGTCGAGCATAGGCGCGCTCTCCCAGTCCCCGTAGAACGCGAGATAGGGCAGGCTCAGATCGCATTGATCGCCGTTGTCCTTGGAAATAAGCTGCAAGAACCCTTCCACGTACATACCGTTCTCGAACTGATCGAGATACTCTCTGTCGCTCTTCGAAAGCACCACGCGCACGTTGATCGTCGCGGAAGATCCCGCGTTGACGGTGACGATCCCGTTATCATACGTACCGCCGCCCTCAACCGACCAACTTTCGGTGTCGGGAGAAAGCGTATACGATTTTTCCGCTACCGCAAGCCCGTCTTTCGCGATCGTTTCGGTAAGGCAGATCAGCTTTTTCTCGAACGTAAGATCGCTCGACCCGAAGTTATGCACTTGGAAAGACATCACGTAAACGCCGTCCTTGTCGGGATCGTCGCCGAGTTCGAGCTTGGGACGGTAGTCGTTGTCCGCGTTATTAACGGACAGATACGCGCTCGTCTTGTCGATCACGTTTTCCAAGCTGCCAAGCCCCGCGCCTTGCTTTCTGGGCGAATATACCCTGCCGCCCTGATCGCGCACCGTCGTCGCCGTACTCATGATCAGCTGGTTCGCAAGACGGTTGACCTTTACGGGGTCCGCGCTGCCGTTCGAACCCGCTACGAGCGCGGACAAAGTATCGTCGCTCTCGATATAATTTCTGATGAGCGCCATAACGCCCGCCATATTCGGCGACGCCATCGAAGTACCGCTCTGTTCGCCGTAACCGCCGGGAACGGTCGAAGTTATCTCGCCGCCGTGCGCGGTGATTTCGGGTTTGAGTTTAAGATCGTGCGTAGGTCCCCAAGAGGAGAACTCGCTCATAAACGGACCCGCCTCGTACGTTCTGTCGATGGTGATGGGATAGTTTTTATTGATACCGCCCGCAGCCTCTTTGAGCGCCTCGCCCGCGTCCATATCGATGGACACCGCGGGAATACGGTCCTCTTTCTCGATCTCGCCGAGGTTCATACGGATAATGCCCGCAACGTTGTTGTAGACGATGATCGCCTCCGCGCCCATCTGTTTCGCGATCTCCACTTTCTCTTGGAAGGTGTTGTCGCCGCGCTTTACGAGCGCGATGTCCTTGTCGCCTTTGAGCAGATTCTGCGTTTTCGTCGTATAGTCGCCCGCACGACCCGTGTTCGGGATCACGACGAGATTGAACTCGCCCGAAGTCGCCGTGCCTAATAATTGTTCCGCAAAGTCGTAGGGGTTGCCGTTCTCGTCGCGCGCCTCTTCGTAGAACGCCGCGATCTCGTTGCCGTCCTCGTCCGTCGCTTTCATATACGGCGATTTCTGACCGCTGATACTCGCGACCGACAAAGACGCCGAGAACGTAGACGGCGAACCTACCGTACCCGAATCGGGATTGCTCGTGAGGTTGGTACCGTATACGCCGCCGTAGCCCGCGCTGTAATCGTTACTTGCCGCGCAGACAAGGCTGATGCCCGCTTTCTTTATCTTTTCGTAAACTTCGTTGAGCAGGTCGCCCTCCTCGTCGCCGTCGTCGGTGGTCGTGAACCCGCAGGAAGTACCCAAAGACATATTGATGACGTCTACGCCGATCGTTACGCAATCGTCGAGCGCGGCGATGATGTTCTCCGCCTCCGCGCCGCCGAGTTCTTCGTCGTCGAGATCGTCCGTGAATACCTTACAAATGACCAACTGCGCGTCGGGCACTACCCCGCAGAACGCCGTATCGTCGATCGCGTTGCCGTCCTTGTCCGTGTACCCGTCCTCGTTGTAACCGCCGATGATACCCGCAACGTGCGTGCCGTGGTTGGAATAGGAAGGATATACGTCCGCGTCGTCGTCCGCATAGTCGAATGCGAACGGCACTTTCGAACTCACGTATACGTCGTTGATATCCAGCGTTCCCGCTTTCCCCTCCGCCGTAAGATTATATTCTTCCAAAAGCTTTTCTACGTAATCTTTGCTCCAAGTCGGGCTTGCGGGATCGTTTTGGAACGCCTCGTGCGTGTAATCGAGACCGGTGTCGAGGATCGCCACGACCGAGCCTTTGCCGTATTTTTCCGTATACGCGGACGTGTCGTAAATACCCGTCGCATAAACGCTCGTCGCGTTGGTAATATCGGACGCGGAAGAACCCGTCTCCGTCGATTCGGGTACGGCGTAGCTCGTCGTGATGACTACGCTGTCTACGTTCGCAAGCTGCTTGATCGTGGAAACGTGCTTGGTGTTGACCTCGATCGCAACGCCGTTCAAAACGGCGTCGTAACGCTGTTCGAGTTTGTAGGGAATCCCCGTTTGCGTAAGCTTGCTCAAAAAATCGTCTTGCTGACTGCGGATCTTATCCGCCGCCATTTGCCCCGACCAAGTGTTTATGTACGAAGAAACGGGTTCGCCGTCGGCGTTCGCCGCGTCGACGAGATCGCCGCTTTTCAAAGATACGACGACCGTACGGGTCTCGTAGGTCGGAGTCGTTTCCGTTTGCATAACGGAATCGTTGAAATTCTGTTCGCGGAGCGCGGTCGTGTCGAACTCGCCCGTAACGTTTTTAAACGCCGCCGAGGCGGAAGTCGTCGCCGTGAGCGTTTCCGCTGTCATTCGCAAAGCGTGTTCAACGGCGAGCGTAGACGCAAGGGTCAACGACAGCGCGCCGCATAAAATACGTTTGATGGATCTTTTCATAAAAACTCCTTCTTTTGCTATACATTTCGGCGCAGTCAAGCCGTTTCTTCCTCTTCGGAACGGTCGTTCGCCGCTCCACGCCTTGACACTTTGCGCCCATTTTCGCATTTTATTATTTTATATCTCTATTATTTTATACTTATTTCACGGTTTTGTCAAGACATTTTTCCCGTAATTAAGCGACTATCCGAAATTTCTTTGTGAAAGTTTCTTTAAGGTTCGCGCCCTCTTTTCCCGACCGAGCCAAACAAAAAGAAAAGCAAAGCGCCGCAAAACGCCCTGCTTTTCTCCCTCCGTTTGTGTTTTTCGGTTTTTCTTCCCGCGCTCACGCTCTCCAGTTCTTCTTCGTCTCTTGTACGACCGTCGCGAGCGTAGAACCTTCCGCCGCCGTCCCGTAAACCTCCGAGGATTTCCACGTGCCCGTATCGAAAGAGCCTACGCTTGAATTTGTCGAATATTTTACGTTCTGCGCCGTACCCGTATACGAGCCGATAACCTCCCAGTCGCCCGTTTCGTATATGGGATACGTACCCGAACCCGTCACCTCGTTTCCGTACTTGTTGTGAAAAAGCAACTCTCCGTCCGCGTTCGTTGCCTGTATCTCTTTTCCGTTCTGATCCAACTTTGGATATTTGGTAAAAACGGTCACGTAAACGGTCGGATAATTGCTATTATTCACAGGATCGAGCGTTTCCGAAGTGGAAAATAACGCCATCTCCGCGCCTTGCACGTATTTCGTCGCTTTCCAAATGTCGTCCACCATATAATCGCCTTCGCCCGTTTCCACTTCGCCGTCGTACTGGTCGCGTTTCAACATCAACGAATACGTACTCCCTTGACTTGTCAAAATACTGCCGAACAAAGTCTTTAAAGCCGTCACGTCCTCGCCTTCGCCCGTCTGCATACTGCCGATATACGTACTGTTATGTAAATCCCCGCCGTTTTCGAACGCCGCGATCAAAGCGTCGTAGGAATTCGTATACATTTTGCCGCCGATTGTAAGGTTGCACTCGACTTCGCCGTTGAGTATCTTGGTGAACCGATTCATAATAGTGAGCTGTTCGTCGGGCAGAACGGGGAATTGAACGCGGAACGCATTGCCCTGTTTTTCCAAATTATATTTCCCGACGACGTCGGGCAACGAAAACAACGCCGTCGCGCCGAAAAGCACGGAAACGGCGACTATATAAAACTTTTTCGGTCTTTTCATATCAGTCCACCTGCGCGCATTTCAAATCGTACGTAATATACGTATCCTCGCTTATTTTCTCCGTACTGCTGCTACTACTCGTCGTTACGGGTTCCGCCGTCACGAAAAACAACACCGAATACGAATACGTATGCTTTTGCCAGTCGATCTTCTCTCCGCCCGCCAGCTCCAAAGTAACGCTACCGCCGCTATACGCCGTAGCCGAGCTGCTCCACTTGTTGTTGACGGAATAATACACAACGTCCGCACTAAACGGCGTCGCCGTATCGCCCGAAAAATAATCGTACGTTACCGTTTCGAACTCCGCTCCGTTCGGTTTCAGCGTTTTGTAAGCAACGTCCGTTTTGGGACAGGCAAGCGAGGTCATCTCCGTATCTTCCATAGATATGGAAAAGGAGAACGTTCTCGTGACCTCACATTCCTCGAACGTCAGCGTGAACTCCGCCTCGAACACGTAGTACAGCGTTTGCGCGTCGGCGTTCGCATTGTTGTTTGCGACCAGTTGTTTGGAAGGCGCAAATTGCGCGGTCGTGACCTCGCCGCCGTGGAAAGAGGCTACCCGCGCGCCGTCGGTGGCGGTGGATTCGGTGATATACCGCGCCGATAATTTTTGCGTAAAATGCGAGGACACGGAAACCAGACAAAACAAAACGAACGCAGTATACCATACGTATCTGCCAAACGCCGTTTTTTTCATCGATCCTACCTCCCGTCCGCTCGGTCTACTCGTCCTTTTTCCCTTTCAAGTCCTCGATCTCGCGTTTTAGCTCCGCTTTCTTTTCTTCCAATTCCTTTCTCTCGCTCGCGTACGATCTTACGAGCAACCCCACGGCGACCGCGAGCGTGCAAAACGTACCGAGCGGCGAGGTCAACGCGTCTACCGCCGCGCCCGCGCCGTCGATATGAAATACGACTTTGCCCTTGATCGAGGAAATATCGATCGGTTCGTCCGCCGCGTTGTTCGCCGTGCCTTGCGTGACTGCCGTACCGTCCTCGATCGCGACGATCTTATGCACGACGAGCGTCGTGCGCCGTTGATAGACGACGGCATCGCCGATTTGGTATTCGTCGCACTCGACGACGAAAATGAGATCGTCCACCGACAGTTCGGGTTCCATACTGCCCGAACGCACCACGCCCACGCCGAATCCGAACGGCATGGGCATTGCGTTGCCCGTCATACTCTCGGCGTTCCAACGCCAGAGCGCGAACCCGAATACCAGACCGATCAACACGATCAATATCCGTCTTTTCATCGTTACGCCACCCACACGACGTACGCCGTGAGCGCCAGGGTCGCGAGGATCAGAATGGCGAACAGATCCCAACGGATCGTACCGCCGTACTCTCCGCCGCTTGCCGCCCATTCGCCGTCGTCTACCGCTACGCCGCCCTCCGCCGTCGGGTCGTCGTTCGCCTCGGCGTACGTGTCGATGACAAAGCGCAAAACCACGGGGGCTTGCGCCGACCCGTTTCCGAGCGCCGTGTCCAGCTCGTCGTTACCTTCGAACTCCCAACGCACTTCCAGCGTGAACCGTTCGTAAGAATCCACGCCGAGTATGCCCGTATATTCCCATTCGCCGTTTAAAGGCAAACGTTCCCAGTCGTCCTCGCCGCCCGCGAGATACTCCCCGTCCGTGCGCCTGAGCCGCAAGGAAAGCGGGAAAGCCGTTTCCGCGGCGATACCGCCGACCTGCAAAGCAAAGGAAAATCCGACCTCGTACGCCATAGCCATATTGCCGTCGTTATACACGCAAAAATCGTACGTAGCGACCGTACCCGGCGCGACAAGCTTATCCCCGTCTTGCGAATAGACCGTCGTTTCGCCCTCGCCGTTTACGTACTGCGCCTCGAAAATATCGAGTTTCGTCTGCGTGGACCAAACGTTCTCTCCCTCGCCCGTTTGAAAGCTCGGTTCTTTGGGAACGATAAAGATCACGTTCGTGTTCTCGGGCAAGAAATTGCCGATACGCAGCGCGGAAATGCCCAGCGTGAGCAAGATCATCAATATGACTACGATCAGAAGGAATACCGACCATATCGGTCTTATCAGTTGACTGCCTCCCCCCGTTCGTCCGTTTGCGATCTTCAACCTACCCACCGCCTTCGTCGTTTTTCAACTTCCCCGCTCCTTGCCACGTAAGGAGCGGGTCGATTTTTGCCGTTAATCTACCTGCGTTGCCGTAACCGTTGCCGTAATCTGAATTTCAGCCCCAGCCGTACCAAGTATGGTATCGTTAGCGTCGTTGCTATTTTCGTAATCCCATTTCCAGTAAACCGTGTACGTATCTTTGCCGCCCATCGCCAAATTAACGGCAGCGGTATCAGCGATGTTCAAAGTCGTAATATCAGCTGTCCAGTTTGTACTTCCGTCCTTACTGAATTTTAAGGGAATATTCGCCGTAGTTGTTACCGAGAATTCAATAATATATTCTGCCGTAACTTCCGATTGATTCGCGATTTTCACAACGAACGAACCTTGTGTTCCGGGCGCGATCACCTTATCATCATTCGAAGATTTTACCGAAGGGCTTGTAGCGTCATCATACGTCGTATCGAACAAATCGAATTCAAACGTTTCGTTCATCGTCGTTTCGCCGCCGAACAAAATATCCCACTTTGCCACGCGCGCGGTAGCGGTTCCCGTCGATTCGCTCGTATATTTTGCGAACGTACTGCTGATCGCGCAGGTGGATAACAAAGCCGCCGTCATTACGCCCGCCGCGATACGCATAGTATGGTTTTTCTTTTTCATATACCTTACCTCTCTCTTTATTTTTTTGTTTATAATTCTATATGTATATACTTTCCCCTTTCGTGGCTCGTCGGGGAAAGGATATTCGCCGTTATTCCGTTTCTTCCGTTTCGGGAACGGTTTCCGTCGCGATTGTTTCCGCGTTTGCCTGCGCGGTCGCCGCTTTCAGCTCGTTCAGTTCTTTGACGAGTGCCTCCATATCCGTTTGCTTGCTCTTGTCGAGCTTTTTCCTGCGTACCAAATCGTAAGCGATCAACGCCGCGAGGGGTACGCAAATACAGATGAGCAGTCCCGCCGTCGATTGCATAAACATCGCCACGTTTCCCACGCCCGCCAGACGGACTTCCGTCCACACGCCAACGAGTTCGGTTTCCGACGCCCATTTCCGATCGGGAATATTATTGTAGTCCCCTTGCGTTTGGAAATAGTACCCGTCCTCCTCGACCGCTATATCGATCACGCGGTGCGTAACCACGCTCGAACCGTTGCCCGAAGGGTCGAAAAAGGAGATCACGTCCCCGATCTCCACGCTCGCCGCGTCCGTTTTTTTACTGAATATCAGGTCGCCGCTTTTGATTTCGGGGTACATCGAGTCGGTGAGTACGATCAAAGGGCTTACGCCGCCGATACTCGGCACTTCGTCCTCGTTTGCCGCGCCTTTGACCATTAAAATACAGTTCAAGATCAAAATAGGCAAAAATACGGCGCAAAGCACGATCCCCGCGACCGTCCAAATTTTATGAGCAAGCGCGCCCTTTTCCCTCTGTTTTTCTTCTTCTTGCATCGTACCTTACTCCGCCGAACGATATTCTTCGGTGCAAATATTATACTCTCAAAAATTGAGGTTATCAAGTAAAATTCTCAATTTTTGATAAAATTATATGTAGGGAAGGGAAAAAATATGCGTTTTCAGGAAAGTTTGAAGTTATTGAGGAAATCAAACGGTCTTGGGCAAGATAAACTTGCGGAAAAGTTGAATATATCGCCAAAGACCGTTTCGCACTGGGAAACAGGGTACACGGAGCCGTCCATATCGCAGCTCATTCAGCTTGCGGATTTTTTCGACGTCTCTCTCGACGAATTGACGGGAAGAAACGGCTAAAACAAGGCAAGAAAAAAAGAAACGGGGGCAGTCCGTTTCTTTTTTTTGTTTTGCGCTTTAACAATATTTCGGGTTTTATCAACCGACAAGACCCGTGACGAAGATTTCGATACCGATCAAAATGAGGATCGCGCCGCCGAAAACGGTCGCTTTGTTCGAAAGTTTCGTGCCGAATTTTTTGCCGAGGAAGAGTCCGAGCATACAAATGCCGAACGTGACGGCGGCGATGATGAGCGCGGAAACGAGCGCCATAACGAGTTCGTATTCCGCTATGGTGAATCCGACGGACAGCGCGTCGATGGAAGTCGCCACGCCCTGCACGAGCAGACCGACGAACCCCACTCCCGACTTGCCGCAAGGGTCCTCTTCCTTATTCTTGATACCCTCGACGAGCATTTTCCCGCCGATAAAGCCGAGCAGGAGCAGAGCGATCCAAGGGATAAACTTTTCAAAGGCTTGGAAATATTTGACGATCGTATGTACGCAGATCCAGCCGATCATCGGCATCAGGGCTTGGAAGAAGGCGAACACGCCCGCCACGCCGCACATTTTTCTTTTTCTCATACACGGTTCGTTCAGACCGTTGGCAAGCGACACGGAAAACGCGTCCATAGCCAGTCCCACGCCGAGCAGTACGCTGTTAAAGAAAAACATAAAATCCCACATTGTAAGCCTCCGAAAAAACAAATATCCCAAGTATAGCGCAAGCTACACTTGGGAAAAAACGCCGAAAAAGTATATAGACACCCACGTATAGCCCGATAAGATATACGTAAGTCTCGTAAATTAAAACAAGCCAGACCGAAAACGGTCAGTATGTTGACTTGTTCCGCGAAACGCGGTTACTACTCCCTTACGGAACGATGCTATTATACTACTTTGTCCCCCTCTTGTCAACCGATAAAGCGCCGCAAACAAAGAAATTTTTATTTTTTACGGAACTTAAAAAACGCTTGACGGACAACCCCTGAATATGGTAAACCGTATTCGTCACACAGCTGAATAATTTTTATTTGTTTCGAACAAAGTACAAGTTGCGATTTTGTACTTCTATTTTCTTTGTTCGAAACAAGAAAAGCTGTGTGACAACAAGCGGAGTACATTTCGGGGTGTGCTTTGCTTGCAGAGCACACTTTTTTTATTCCCGAACATAAAATTGCCGATATATCATTCTCGGGGTTGTTACACCAAAAAAGGGAACGCAAGTTTTTCTTGCGTTTCCTTTTTTACGGCGTAAGTTTTACTGCTATTTACCATTTTCGAAAAAGTATCGTTTTTGTCTATTATTTCAATAACCAGTCTGAAATATCAACGATCCTTACGCCTTCATATTGATATTCGTCGTGTCTTGTTCGGGCGATCACCATTTTGGGATAGGCGTCTTTTATTTGTAACAGAGGAGATATTTCTCTTTCAAAAGTTTTTTCGTCGCTTATATTATCGGATACTTGGATATATATTTTTTCGTTACGTTTAACAGCGACAAAATCTATCTCTTTTTTATATAATACGCCGACGTATACCTCGTAACCTCTACGCAAAAGCTCTATTGCTACGATATTTTCGAGAATCCTGCCGTGATCCATATTCTTCGTACCGAGTTTGGCAAAACGGAAGGTATGATCGCTCAAATAATATTTATCGTTGCTTGAAAGATATTTTTTTCCCTTTATGTCGTATCTGCGAATTTTATAAAAAGCGAAAGCGTTGCAAAGGTATTGCATATACGAGCCTATTTTTGGCATAAAAAAAGCACAGAGCTTTTCTTTCTCTGTGCTGTGTGTTGTGGGCGATTTTTGTTCTCACGTGAGTTCAAATCTATTCAGTATCGGAAAATACCCATTTTTCATCTACGAAATCGAACATAAAAAATTCGCCCCGAAAAAGGAAAAAAGCCTTGAAAAATCAAGGCTTTTCCGGGCGATATCTTTTTTGTCGCCCTTTGATGGTGGAGGTGGTGAGAGTCGAACTCACGTCTTACGCGGCTGCCAAAAGACTTTCTACATACTTAGTTTATCTATTATTTCTTAATAACGCGCAGCGGGTAAACACGCAAAGCGTTACGCAGAAAGCTCGATGATCTTATAAAAACGCTTTCCGATCTTTATAAGATTTTTCCGTCTTTTTGACGCCGCGGCCCCCACCGACGGATAAGTCGGGCGCGACGATCGTTTTAAAAAACGAGTTTACGCTGCAAGAGCGTAGTTTGCATTTCTATCTGCATTTATATTTATCGGAATGTTTTTGACGCAGGCACTCCGTCTGCGGTATGCTTATCTTCTCGCTCACCGGCAATCGAATCCGGTGCACCCCCGTCTTTCGCTTGCTGTATCAGCTATATTATTATACACAAATCAAAAGGGATTGTAAACGTTTTTTTATCTCTTTTCGCAAAAAAATCGCTGACAATCCCTACCGTTTTATTTCTCTCCCGCCGACCCTTACTTTCTCCAAGTAGACGGAGCGAACAGGATCAGGAGCGGGAATATTTCCAGCCTTCCCGCCAACATATCGAAGATATACGTGAGTTTCGAAATCGTCGAAAACGCCGCGAAGTTCCCCTCCGGTCCGACCGCGCCAAGCCCCGGTCCTATATTATTAAACGTTGCCGAGACCGAGGTAAAGTTGGTCACGAGGTCCTGACAATCCAAAGAGATCACGAACATCGAGGCGATGAAAATGAGCAGATACGCGATGAGGTAGGAATTGATACTCCGCACGACCTCAGGTTCGACGACGCGGTTATCCATCGTGATATTTTTGACCTGTTTGGGGTGCAACATCCGTTTCATCTCGTGCGAAACGCCCTTGAACAGCACGACCGTTCTCGACACCTTGAACCCGCCGCCCGTACTGCCCGCGCACGCGCCGATGAACATCAACAGCACGAGTACCGTTTTCGAGAACGCAGGCCAAAGATCGAAATTCGCCGTAGCAAAGCCCGTCGTCGAGATCACCGACGCGACGGAGAACGCCGAATGTTTTATCGCCTCGCCCGTCGTATACTCGTACGCCGCGCTATCCGTTAAGCACAAATTGAGCGTAACGAGCGCGATCGCGGCGACCACGATACCCAAAAACACCTTTACTTCCGTATTGAACGCCTCTTTGACTCTGCCGCGGAGCACGAAATAAAAGCTCGCGAAATTGATGGAAAACAGGATCATAAACACGGTGACGGTCACTTGCGCGTACGTGGAATAGCTCGCGAACCCGTCCGCTTTTATCGCGAACCCGCCCGTTCCCGCCGTCGAAAACGCCGTCGTCAGCGCGTCGAAAAGGGGCATATCGAACGCCAGCATTATAAACATCAGTAAAGTCAAGCCCGCATAGAGAAGATAGAGTATCCCCGCCGTCGAACGGATCTTCGGCACGAGTTTGCTCACCGTCGGTCCGGGGCTTTCCGCTTTCATGATATTGATATTCCGTCCGCCGCTGAGCGGCAAAAACGCGAGGATAAAGACGAGCACGCCCATACCGCCCACCCAGTGGGTGAAACTGCGCCATATAAGTATGGACTTCGGCAACGCCTCGATCGCCGCGCCGCTCGGAAGAACGGTCGCGCCCGTCGTCGTGAACCCCGACACCGTTTCGAACAACGCGTCGATATAAGAAGGTATCGCGCCCGAAAGCCAGAACGGTAACGCACCGAAAAGGCTCATCACGATCCAGCTGAGCGCGACGATGACGAACCCTTCCCTGGCGTAGATCGCCGTATTTTTCAATTTTCCGACGAGCAGAAGGCAACCGACCGCCACGCAAATAAGCATAGAGGTCAAAAAGTCGAGCACTTCTTTTTCGCGGTAGACGAGGGCGGTGACGGTCGGAACGAGCAAAAAGATCGCCTCGAAAATAAGTATCCAACCGAGCGTACGCCTGATGATTTGAAAATTCATTCTACTCCCTCGAAAATTATTTAAGAACGTCGGTGACGTCGTGCAGACCGATCTGTTTGGAAACGATGACCACGGCGTCGCCCGCCTGTATCACGTCGTGACCGCGCGGCACGATGACCGTATCCCCGCGCGTTATGGACGCGATGAGCACGTCTTTCTTGAATTTGAGCTGTGCGAGCGGTATGCCCGCGATCGGGGAATTTTCCCTGACGATGAATTCCGACGCCTCCACCTTATCCTGTATGATATTATACAGCGTTTCCACGTTACTGCCCAGCGTATTTTTCATCGCGCGGACGTAGCGGAGAATGATGTCGGACGTAATATTCTTGGGACAAATGGTCGTATCGAGATCGAGCCGACTTACGACGTTGTCGTAATCGATACGGTTGATCTTGGTGACGACCTTGCCCCTGCCCACGCCCTTTGCATAGACGGACAGGAGAATGTTCTCCTCGTCTAGCTCGGCGAGCGCCAAAAACGCGTCCGATTTCTCGATACCCGTTTCGACGAGCAATTCCCGATCGGCGGCATTGCCGTGGATAACGTCCGTTTTATGCCATTGCGCGCTCAATTCCTCGCAAAGTTTGCGGTCCTTTTCCACGATTTTAAGCGAGATCTTGGAGCGTTCCAAAATTTCGCAAAGATAATGGGTGATGACCCCGCCGCCCACGACGAGCGCGTTTTTGACGGAGTGACCTTTATAGCCTATCTTCACGAAAAAGTCGTTCGCGTTCTTGGGCGAGGCGACGAAAGACACCACGTCCTTTTCCTCGAAAACGAAATCGCCGTTGGCTATGTGCGCCTCGTCGCCCCGTTCGATGGTGCAAACGAGTATATCCGAACGGTATTTCGTCACGACCTCTTTCACCGACAGACCGATGATACGGCAGTCCTTTTGCACGCGGAACTTGATAAGCTCCACTTTTCCCTTTGCGAACGGTTCTATCTTTATCGCGGTCGGGAAACGGAGTACGCGGGCGATCTCTTCCGCCGCCTCGTACTCGGGATTGATGACCATTGCGATACCCAGTTCCTCTTTCAAATACGCCGATTCCGTGCTGTATTCGGGATTCCTCAGCCGCGCGATGGTACGGCAGTTCCCCTCTTTTTTCGCGATCACGCAACAGAGGAGATTGAGTTCGTCCGAACCCGTGACGGCGATGAGCAGGTCGGCACGGTCGATACCCGCCTCCCGCTGGGTCGTATACGTCGCGCCGTTGCCGACGACGCCCATAATATCGCAACGGCTCGCGATCGTGTTCACCTTTTCCGCGTCCATATCGACGACCGTGACGTCGTTGCCGTCTCCGTTGAGTTTTTCGGCGAGCGTTCTGCCCACTCTGCCGCAACCGACTATTATAATATTCATAGACCCTCTAAACGTTCCCCGTTTTATTTCTGTTTTTTCTTTTTCGCCAGTTTCTTAATGGAAGTATGGTGTTCTTCGCCCGAAAACAAACGGGCGAGGTTGGCGTGGTGCGCGCACCACGTAAGTATGTTGATCGCAAAAACGATAAGATACAGGCATACCAGGTACGGATTCACCGCCGTATTCGCGTAACGCACGAAGAAGATGACCATCTGAATAATACTAAACCCCGTAACGCCGAGAAGAGAGCCGAGCGACCCCCATTCGGTGAGGAAGATGAACAGCACGATCCCCCACAAAAGCACGAACACTACGAGCAGCCACCAAAGGCTTTCGCAGGACAGACATACCCAGAACAGACCGAGCGTGGAGGCGATCCCTTTCCCGCCCTTGAACTTGCTCGGAGCGGGGAAGATATGCCCGACGATGACGAACAGTCCGCAAAAATACCGCATAAAATCGGACACCAGCACAGCCGTTCCCGCGAACACGTAGTTCTTATAGAGGAAATACGCGACGAGCGCGGGCAGACCGCCTTTGAGCGCGTCGCAAAGGAAGGTCAACACGCCCACTTTCAGACCGAATTCGCGGCTCATATTCATCGTGCCGGGGTTGCCGCTGCCGATCTTGGTAATGTCCTTATGTTTGAACTTGGAGATCATTCGCGCGAAATTGAAACAACCGATAAGATAGCATACGACGGCGACGATCAAAAATTGCCACCAGTTTTGCGAAAAGTCGAATTGTTGCATAAATATTGCCCTCTTTTTAGTCCTCGTCTTTCTTTTCTCTGACCGTTATCCGTATCGGCGTACCCGAAAAATCGTAAGCTCTGCGAATGGTGTTTTCGAGATACCGCTCGTACGAGAAATGGAGCAAACGCTCGTCGTTGACGAACAGCGCGAACGTGGGCGGGCAGGTCGCCACCTGCGAGGAGAAGAACACCCTCATTCTCCTGCCGAGATAGGAAGGCGGTTCCTGCAAGCGCACCGCGTCGCCGATCAGGTCGTTGAGTTCGCCCGTCGGGATACGGAAGGTCGCGTGCGCGTATACCTCCTCCGCCGCCGCGAGGATCTTTTCCACGCGCTGACCCGTCTTTGCCGAAATATACAAAGACTTGTAATAATCCATAAATTTGAGGTCCTCTTTGAGTTTTTCCTCGAATTTATTGACGGTGTGCGTATCCTTTTCGACGATGTCCCATTTATTCATTACGATCACGGACGGCTTGCCCTGTTCGTGTACGTACCCGATGATCTTGACGTCCTGTTCGGTCAAACCCTCGGCGCTGTCCACGACGAGCAGGCACACGTCGCTGCGGCGCACCGCGTCGAACGCGCGCATATTGCTGTAATATTCCACGTCGTCGTCCACGTTCTTTTTCTTGCGGATACCCGCCGTGTCGATGATGGTATACGCCTTATCGCCGCGATAGAACAACGTGTCGATCGCGTCGCGGGTCGTACCCGCCATCGGCGTTACGATACTTCTTTCGCTCCCCAACAGTTTATTGACAAGGCTGGACTTGCCCGCGTTGGGTTTGCCTACGACCGCTATTTTCAGCGAGGGAACGACTTCCGACGTAACGTCGGGAAACATCGCCACCGCCTCGTCGAGCACGTCGCCGATCCCTTGCGAGTGTTCTGCGGAGACGGCGAACGGTTCGCCAAGCCCCAAGGAATAGAATTCGAACACCTTTTCGGGGGAATAATCGTCTATTTTATTGACGACGAGAATGACGGGTTTTTTGCTCCTGCGCAGAATATCCGCCACGTCGTAGTCGGAGGGGTGTACCCCTTCTCTGCCGTCGGTGAAGAACAGGATAACGTCCGCCGTATCGATGGCGACGTCCGCCTGTTTTTTGATCTCCCGCCACATCACGTCCTCGGATTTGAGTTCAAGACCGCCCGTGTCCACCATCGTGAAATGCTTGCCGCGCCAGATCGCGTCCGTATACAGACGATCGCGCGTTACGCCGGGACGGTCCTCCGTGATGGAGATCTTCCTGCCCGCTACTTTATTGAAAAACGTACTTTTGCCTACGTTGGGTCTGCCAACGAGCGCTATCAAAGGATTCGCCATACCTTATTTCCTCCTTTTTTTCTTGCCCGCCGTCTTTTGAACGGTCGATAATATTTCGATAAATCCGTAACCGCCCAAGCGGTTCACGCGGATATTTTCAAACGCGAGTTTTTCTTTCATTTCGTCCAAGGTCATACCGCAAAGGAACACGTCCTCGAACTCTTTCATCGTATTCCCCGCCAAAACGATCTCGTCGAATCCGCCGCCCCGTTTTCTGTACTCCTCGACGGCGTTTACCATATCCCTGCCCGTCAAAAGCCCCGTACAAGTCACCGTTTCGCCGAAAAAGGTATTGACCACGGGCAGTATTTCCGCTTGCAATCCCTCTATCGTCCCGTTACATTTTTCGACCAGCTCCCGCTCGACTTTCGCCGCGCTCACGCCGCAAAGCAATAACGACTTTTTCGGAGCGCTCAACGCATACCTGCCCGCCTTGTTTTTGGGAAGTTCGTCGAGAGCGCGATACGCCTCGTCCAAAAATTTGGTCGTCATACCGATGCCGTTTTCGATCTGTTCGAACTCGCCGTAGAAAGGAACGGGTTTGAGTCCGCGTTCGGCTTTGACGAAATATTCGTCCGCGGGGAGCAGGAAATCCACGCCGAATTCGGCGTTGAGCTTGTCTACGAGGTCGAGGAGTTTTTCGCTGTATGCCTTGTCTACGTCGGGAATGAACGGCAAGCCCTCGCGGTATTTCGTGATACCCGTCGGCACGCAAGCGAGATCGCGCACGGCGGGATAGTATTTGAACAGTTCCCGCGCCGTATACGCAAGTTCTTCGCCGTCGTTCTCGTTCGGCACGATCACCGCCTGACAATGCATTTCTATCCCGCCCTCGACGAGCTTGGGGATCTGCGAAGTTATCTTGCCCGCAAAACGGTTTCGGAGCAATTTCACCCGAAGTTCGGGGTTCATCGTATGCACGGACACGTAAAGCGGAGAGAGCTGTAAACGGATAATACGTTCCAAACCCTCGTCCGAAAGGTTAGTCAAGGTGACGAAGTTGCCGCAGGTAAAGCTCATCGCGTAGTCGTCGTCTTTCACGTACAGACTTTCGCGCATACCCTCGGGCATTTGATCGACGAAACAGAACACGCAATGATTGTGACAAGTGCGTATCTTGGTATCCTTTTCAAAGCTGACGCCGAGTTCCTCGCCCTCCTCTTTTTCCACTTCGACTTCGGAGGTTTCGCCGTTGCGGTGGTCGCGGACGGTCATCTTGAACGAACTTTGCTCGGTATAATACAGATAATCGAGTTCGTCCTCGCACGGCAGACCGTCGAAGGCGAGTATCTCGTCCCCGACTTCCAGTCCCAAGCTTTTGGCGACCGAGTTGCGTTTTACCTTGGATATCTTTAACATACGGATTTATTATACCATTTTTCAGCGCGTTTTGTAAAGAAAAAAAGGGGTATTCTCCAAAGAAACGCCCTTTTTTGTTTTTTCGCTTTTCCGAAATATTTTAAAACTGTAACACGCCGAATACGCAACCGAGTACGTATATCGCGAGCGCGACCCAGAAGATAACGCGCCAAACGCGCTTTTTGCCGCAGGTGAAATCGTATGCGGGGAACGCGATACCGATCACAAGACATATCTGTCCGATGAGGTTGAACACCGATACCAAACGGGTCAACGCCGCAATATCCAAAAATCTTACCAAACCGCTGAACAGGAATATCGCCGCCGCGATGACGAGCGCGAAATATGTACATGCGCGAATGATACCGTTCGTACTCGTATGCGACGCGCGGGTCGTTTTCGTCGTTTTCGTTGTCTTTGTCTTTTTGGTTGCCATTTTAATACATCTCCTTTCTTTTATTTTTCTTTCAATATCTCTTCAAACGCCCCGATATCCGTGCCGTATTTCAGGCAAAGCCTTTTCAATATCTCCGCGAACGCGGGGGGCAGGGGTGCGTTGAATTTCATTCTCTCCCCCGTCGCGGGGTGCGTAAGCTCTAATTCCCACGCGTGCAGGAGCTGACCGTCCGCGCCGAGTTTTTGTTTTTTATATCCGTATACGGGATCGCCCGCAACGGGGTGTCCGATATGTTTCGCGTGTACGCGGATCTGATGCGTTCTGCCCGTTTGCAGGGTAAATTTGCAAAGGGTGTATTCCGTTCCGAAATGCGCGACCGTCTGATAGTCGGTGACCGCTCTTTTCCCCCGCCCGTCGGGCAGTACCGCCATTTTCAGTCTGTCCGTCGGGTGGCGACCGATATCCGTCGCGATCCGACCGCTCTCCTCTTTGAGGTTGCCTTCGAGCAGGGCGTAGTACGTACGTTTGCAGGTCTTTTCGGCGATCTGCGCCGCCAAAGAAACGTGCGCTTTGTCGTTCTTCGCGACGACGAGCAGTCCCGTCGTATCTTTATCGATACGGTGAACGATCCCCGGTCTTAACACGCCGCCGATACCGCTCAACGAGTCGAGCGCGTACAACAATGCGTTGACGAGCGTGCCGTTTTCGTTGCCGTTGCCGATATGCACCGTCATGCCTTTCGGTTTATTCACGACCGCGAGATCGGCGTCCTCGTAGACGATCTCAATGGGGATATTTTCGGGCTTGACGGCGTATTCCGCCGCCTCGGGAACGGTGAGTTCCACCCTGTCCCCGCTCTTGATGTCCGCGCCCGCTTTCACGACCTTTTCGCCGTTGACGAGTACGTTCCCCTCCTCGACGAGCTTTTTCAGCCGCGAGCGGGTATACCCGTCCGTCTGTTCGCTCAAAAAGGTATCCAACCGTTTACAGGGCGTTTCCGCGACGAAAAACCGCTTATCCATTCTTTTCTTCCGTATCTTTTTTCGCGGCGTTTTCCTTCGCCGCGCGTTTCTTCTCTTCCTCTTCTTCCGCCTCTTTCGCGAGCGCTTTGTATTTCTTGCCGAGCGGGAACACCGCCTCTTTATCGAAGAACAACAGCGCGAGTACGAGCATTACCGCGCCGCCCGTAATAAAGAAGTCCGCAAAATTGCAAACGCCGAAATCGAACACGATCTTCACGCGCACCATATCCCGCACGCCGTCGCGAATAAGCGCCGCCGTGGTCGGGTCCCACACGCGATAGTAGATACGGTCGATGAGGTTTCCCACGCCCCCCGCCACGATAAACACGATCGCGAGCCTGAGCAACGTACGGCGTTTGTCGAGTTTGAAATACAGCGCGCCGATCGCGAGCATCACCACGCCCGTACCGACGACCACGAGCATTTTCACCGTCGTACCCGCGTCCGCCAACGCGCTGAACGCGATACCGCGGTTATAGCTCATACAAAGTTCTATCATATTCGGAACGATCACGATCTTGTCGGGCGCGCCGTCCAGATTGAAATAGACGTCGGCGGCGATCTTCGTTACCTGATCGACGAGCAGGAGGATAAAAAACAACAATATCCCCCAAAGGCAAGACCCTTTCAACGAATACCTGCCCCCGTCCTTTTCGTTTAACAGCTTGTTTTCTTCCATAGTCCGTTCCCTTATTCCTTGTCCTTTTTCGCGTTCTTGCGGATACCGTCTATCATCTCCGTTTTCAACGCGTGCAGTTTCTTGGACAGATCGACTTTATACACCTGCGGCAGATCCAACCGCAGATACTCCTCCCAGAACTTCGCGAGCCGCTCTTTCGAAAATTCGCGGATATCTTTGAGTTTCGGAAACTCGCACACCAACTTCCCGCCCCGCACGATCTCGCGTTGCAGTTCCTCCGCGCGGAAATTTTCCACTTCGTGCGTTTTCCACGTTTCGACGGGGTGGAACAACGTCAAAGGCTTGCTCTCGTCCACCGTTTCCCCTTTCAGCGTGATAAGGTCGGCGATCGCCATACCGTTCTCTTTATCATACAAACGGTACAACTTCTTGAACGCCGGAGTCGTGATCTTCGCCGTATTGTCCGAAAGCTTGATCTTGGGTATCTCTTTCCCGTCGCCGTCGAATACCGCCGAAAGCTTATATACGCCGCCGAGCGCGGGCAGGTCCTCGGAGGTGATGAGTCTCGTGCCTACCCCCCAAAGGTCTATTTGCGCGCCCTGTTGCACGAGGGAATTTATCGAACGTTCGTCCAGATCCCCCGAAACGCATATCTTCGCCTCGGGAAAGCCCGCCTCGTCCATCATCTTCCGCGCTTTCTTGGACAGATACGCAAAATCGCCGCTGTCCAAACGTATGCCCTTCGGCGTATGCCCTTTCGCTTTGAGTTCCTTAAACACCTTTATCGCGTTGGGAACGCCGCTGCGCAACGTATCGTACGTATCGACGAGCAACAAACAGTTGTCGGGGTACGCGTCCGCGTACGCGCGGAACGCCTCGTACTCGCTCGGATAGCCCATTACCCAGCTATGCGCCATCGTACCCGCTACGGGCACGTCGAACATTTTCCCCGCGAGGACGTCGGAAGTCGAAGAACAACCGCCCACGACCGCCGCCCGCGCGCCGTAAATGCCCGCGTCGGGACCTTGCGCGCGGCGCAGACCGAACTCCATCACCACGCCCCGACCGTTCGTCGCGCGGCATATCTTGGAAGATTTCGTCGCGATAAGGGTCTGGTGGTTGATGATATTGAGGAGCGCGGTTTCCGCGAACTGCGCCTGGATAAGCGGCGCTTTCACCGTCAGTATCGGTTCGCCTGGGAATACGGGTTCGCCCTCGCGCACGGCGTAGACGTCGCCCGTAAACCGCATATTTTTAAGATATTCGAGGAAGTCCTCGTCGAAAAGTTCCAACGAACGCAGATACGCGATATCCTCGTCGTCGAACCGCCAGTCGAGCAGGTATTCCATAGCCTGTTCCAAGCCCGCCGCGATCGAGTACGTGATAAGCTCGTTCTTGCGGAAAAACAGGTCGAACACGACCTCTTCCTCGTGTTTTTTCTGTCGGAAAAAGCCGTAACCCATCGTAAGCTGATATAAGTCCGTAAGCAGGGTCAGATTTCTCATTGCTCGTCCTCGCCGTCCTTGCCGTCCGTTTCTTCTTTTTTCTCTTTCTTGGGCTTGGGCGGTCTTTCCGCGTATTTTTCGGGATATATCTTGCACATCATATTCACTTTATCGAAGTACGCGGGTTCCGTTTTCGAGTCCGCGATATACTCGGCGATCCCGTATTTCTCTCCCCTCGCCGAGCCGAACAGCGCGCCCTCTTTGAGTTTGTTGATAAGCAGAACGGTGAACAAAAGCCCGATCCCGAACAACAAGAGCAGAATAGAGAATACGAGCGACCAAGGCACGCCGCCGCCGCTCAAAATAAAGCTCTCGTCGCGGAGGGGTTCCATGATCGTACGCACCAGACCGTAGGTGATGAAATAACAAGCCGTGTTCACGCCGTTGGGCTTGTTCGGGTTTTTCCACGCATTGAGGAAAAGCAATACCGCCGCCGTGAGCGTGACAAGGCTTTCGTAAACGCAAAACGCGTAATGGTATTCGCCCAGTTTTTCGATATACACCGCCAAGGGGAAAAATTGCAGGGATTCGTTCGTGACCAGTCCGCCGTACACTTCCTGATTCGCGAAGTTCCCCCACCGACCGACGGACTGCGCCAACAGCAAGCCCACGACCACGCAATCGCCCACACGGAAAAAGTTCACTTTCTTCACGTAGCAGATGACCGCCACACTCGCCGTTCCGCCCAAAATACCGCCGATGATGGAAAGTCCGCCCTCGCGTATAGACGAGATCGAGAACCATTCGGAAACGGGCATACCGTCCGTAATACAATAGAACAGCCGCGTCGTCACGATGGCGACGGGCAGCGTGATACAGAATATCGTCAAAAACAGGTCGGAGGACATATTCCTGCGACGGAACAGCAACGAAATGACGAAAAACGCCGCGATCATACCGCACACGATGATGATCGCGTACGCGTAAATTTTAAACCCGAATACCGTGATCCCGGGCGGCTCCCAAGCCAAAAGCGATGACATATCCACTTTCTTTTCTCCCTTTTTGAGAAACGTTGAAAAACGCGCGCTATCCGTCCGCGTTTTTTCTTATTATACCACAATAGAAAAAAATCGTCAACATATCGCGACGATTTTTTCAACTTTTCACAAGATTATCCGACGTTCAGCCCAAGCGGTCGGATACGCTTTAAAACGGGTACGAACAGGAACAACAACGCGTAGTTAAACAAGCTGTTCCATATCTGCCCCTGCACGAACAACCGCGCGACCAGATACGTTCCGTACGGTACTTTCGAATACAACAGCCAAAACGCCGTGGTATTGATCGCTACCGTGCAAAGCGCAAAGGTGAGTACGCTCACGAGCGCGAGCTTGACTTGGAGCGCGCCTTTGAATTTCCATTTCAAACCGTTTACGACCAAGCCCGAGATCAGCGCGACCAGTCCCATCGAAATGCCTACCCAAGGCATATACATAAACCCGCCCGAATTATATAAAAATCCGACGAGATCGCCGAGGAAACAGGCGACGAACCCGAACAGCGAGCCGAGTACGATCCCCGCCAAAGCGGAAACGACGATGGTCAGGGAAAATTGCACGTCGGCGAATTTGAACTCGAAAAACATATTCGTCACGACGGTCAAAGCCGTCGTCACCGCGATATACGCGATCTTGTGGCTTTTGTTCTTGTCTTGTAAGGTCGTGGAAAAAAGCAGATTTTTCCAAAAGGGCGTTTTTGCGGTCTGCCCCGCATTCACAGAATTTTGCATAAAATAAAAACCTCCCGAAAAAGAGGTCCGCGAAGTGCGTCGGGGTTCGGCATTGAACGCACACCTGCCTGCCCCGTTTCGTAGCGGACGCGCCTTGGCACCGCAGAAAACGACGAGATGGATTTTCGTTTTCTTTCGTTCACCGACAACGTCCCGTTCGGTGACACTTTACGCGCCAGAGGCTACTCAACTTTTATTGTCGTTATTATACCACGCCGAAAAAGAAATTGCAACCGTTTTTTGTATATTTTTCCGTTTTTTTCAAAAACTTATCGTATGGGACTTATCTTTATCCGAACGGTCATCGTTTTCGTCGCGCTCCTGATCGTTATGCGCCTGATGGGCAAACGCCAGATCGGCGAAATGCAACCTTACGAACTCGTCATAACCCTCATCATCGCCGACCTCGCCTGCATACCGATGAGCGATCCCGCCATTCCCCTCTTTTACGGGCTTGTCGCGATCCTCACCGTCTACTTTTTGCACCAGATCGTGTGCCTGCTCGACCTCAATTCCAACGCCGCAAAAGCGGTGCTCAGCGGGTCGCCGAGCATACTTCTCAATAAAAACGGTATCGACGACACCCAGCTTAAAAAGAACAATCTCGACGTATCCGACCTCATCGAAAGCCTGCGCGTAGAGGGGTATTTTTCCCTCGACGCGGTAGACTACGCGCTGTACGAGGCGGAAGGCACGTTTTCCGCTCTGCCCAAGGCGAACTATCAGGAGATGCAAAATTCCCTGCCCATCGTACTTGTGGACGAGGGCAAGATAGACGAAAAGAACGTGGAACGCACGGGCAAAACGAAAAAGTATTTCCTCGATATTCTCAAAGAAAAGGGTTGCAAGGATCTCAAAAAGGTACTCGTGATGACCGTGGACGGCAACGGAAAAACGTACCTGCAATGCAAGGGCGAAAAGTACAAAGTTTTCGAACTCGGTTGGGAGGAAAGTCTATGGTGAACGCGTTTTCGCAAGATAAGGAGGAACGGATATGATACGGACGATCGCGAGCATTTTCATCTCCCTCGCAATGATACTGGGGGTGTCCCTCTATTCCATTTATTACGTAAATCAGAGCTTTAAACTGTTCGACGAAACGTTGCGCTGTCTGTACGATAAGACGGAGGCGGGAACGGCTACCTACGAGGACGGTACGGCGGTGCAGACCTTTTGGGAGGAGAAGAAAAAATCCCTGCAAGTATGGCTGCCGCACACCGCCATTCAGGAAGTGGACTACCAGCTTTACGAGGCGGTCGGGTTTATTTACGTACACGACTACAAAGCGGCTTTGCCCAAACTCGACGTCGTTTTGGGAATGTGCGAAAATATTCCCCATTCCTACACGTTCGGTGTGGAGAATATATTTTAACCGCCGCGCAAAAGAAAACGCCCGAAATCGGAACACCACTCTCAACTTAGGAAATGCAACAATTTTTCCTAAAAAGAGAGTAGCATAATTTGTAAGAATATGTCTTTGTTTGGGGAATTATGTCGAAACTTTCTGAAAGGCTGAAAGAATATATGCAAGAGGCGGAACTTAACCAGTCCGCGTTGGGAGAAAAGACGGGGATCAAAAATACGAATATCTCGGATTTTTTAGCGGATATTCATACGCCGTCCTATCAAAACTTCGTCAAATTATTATATGCGTTCGGTTGCTCGGCGGATTATTTGTTGGGGCGTACGGATATTCCCACGGAAGAACCCCTGCACCCCGTTCCGCCGTTTGGCGAGCGACTGCGTTTTATCTTGGAAAGCTTTGCCGTTTCCCAGGAAAAACTGAAAAGAGAATTGCCCGTTTCGGGTTCGGTATTATACAGGTGGTTGAGCGGTAAAAATCAACCGTCTACGGAAAGCCTTATCCGTCTTGCCGATTACTTCGGCTGTTCGGTGGATTATCTCATCGGTCGGATACGCTGACAAAAACAAAAAAACTCGCCGCGGCGAGTTTTTTTATTTTTGCCTTTTCGGCTCGTTACGCTATTTCCCATTTAACGGGCGTTACGCCGTCCGACGCGTAATGCCAGTAGTTTCCGTCTTCCGTGGGTTCTTCTTCGCTGTAATATGCGATCGCGTTCGTAATAACGTCGTCGTTATCCCCGACGGTGACTTCCGCCCAGTCCGTTTCCGTTCCGCAATAATATATGTCGGTAAGAGTTTCATTCTCCGAAAACAGGCAGCTCCCCACGGCGGTAACCGTTTCGGGTATGGTCACGCTTGTGATATCGGTATAACTGAACGCATATCTGTAAATTTCCGTAATACCCGTCGGCACGGTCACTTCTTTTTCCCCGCCCGTATAATCCATCAGGATTTTTTCGTCGCCGTCCGTATAGATCAAAAATCCGTTCTCGTCCTTGGAAAGCTTACTGTTCGCCTCGTTGCGGATAACGTTTTTAACATAACGCCCCAAACCGCCGTAATTATCGCCGACGGCAACGATATTCAAGCTCGATTGATTGACGATTTCCACAAGACGGTAACAACTGCCGAACGCGTAGTTTCCCACCGTGTTCACTTTGCTCGGAATCGTAAGCTGTGTAAGCGCGGAACAGTTCATAAACGCGTACGCGGCAATATTCGTCAGCTCCTCGCTCAATTTTACGTATCTCAACTGGGTACAGAACCAAAAAGCCCAAGTATTTATCTTCGTCACGGTATCGGGCAGAACTACGCTCTCGATCGCGCTGGACGCGAACGCGTCGCCGCCGATCTCTTTCACGGGCAGTTCGTCGTCGCCGTACGTAGCGGGAATGACCACGTTAACGTCCGTACATTCCCCTAAGTCCGAAACAATATAATACGTCCCGTCGCCGCTTAACGTATATTCAAGACCTTGCGATATCTTCTTATCCCCGCACGAACCGCAAACGCCGTATTCGTACGAATGTCCCGCCGCAATGGCAAGCTCGGTAAGCTCCGTTTTATCTTCGTCGAAATTCTTTTGGCAAACCGAACACGTAAAATGCCCTTTCACGCCCGCCGTCGTACAATCGGAAGGCACTTCCTCGATCCAACTGCCGTAGCTGTGTCCCGCCGCGTTCACGTAGTCGTCAACGTACGTTTCTCCGCAATCGCAAGTATACGTGGTATATCCCCGCTCCGTACAGGTCGGCGCGGTGACCTCCGTCGTATATTCGTGTTCGTGCGTTCCCGTCGTTCCCGCAGACCCGTCCGTGGAAGAACCGTCCCCGCACGCCGCAAAAGTCAATCCCAGCGCGCAACATAAACTTAAAGCCACTATCCTTTTCATATCATAATTCTCCTCTTTAAGAATTTAATTTATGAAACAATTATATACTAACCGTTGGTTAGTTGTCAAGCGTTTTCTAACCGTTGGTTATATAATATTTTTTATGGAAAGCGTTATTATAAAGAAAAGGTTAAGCGAAGAACTGAAAAACTGCGGCTATACGACCGTTGAGATCGCCAAGCGTATCGGCGTAACGCCGGAAATGGTCACGCAATACCGCACGACGAAGAAATTACCCAAGCTCGATACCTTTGCAAGGTTGTGCAAGGAGTTGGATTTAGACGCGAATTATATTTTGGGGCTGATCGAATAGCCGCATTTCCGTAAACAAAAACGAGGCTCGCCGCGTACACGGTAGCCCCGTTTTTATTTTTGTCTTTTATTTTTTACGCCAAGCCGTAGGCAAGGACGATACGTACGTTCGCGTCGAAAATATTCTTCAAGAACTTCTTCACCGCTACGCTCGTCGCCGCGTCCGCAAAGACTTTTTCATTGCTCTTTATCATCGTCACCACGGCGTTAAAGTTTTGGTATATCACCTGCATATCCTCTTCGATCGCCGTGTACGCCTCCTCCGTTCCCGCGTGCTGAATGGAGTACATTTCCTCCACCGTATCGTTCATCGCGAAAAGGATTTCCGCATTACCCGATTTCAAGACCTCCACGGTCTGGTGGTTGAGGTCGCACAAAAGCTGAATAAAGCGTTGCAGTTTTTCGTTGCCTTCCAGCTCCGTAGCCATTACAGCTCCACTCCGTTGAGTTTGAGGAGTTCTCTCGCGCTCTCCACGCTGTCTACGCCCGTCTTATTCTTGATGGGCGCGAATTCCTTTTCGCGAACGACTTCGAAGGGCAGAACGCTTTCCATCGGCTTGATAAGGTCGACGGCGAGCGTTTCGAATTTCTTGCCGTTTTCCTTTTCGGGCTTTCTCGTTACGCCGTCCTCACAAAGACATTCGATCTTCTTCTCCACGATATGCACGGGGATCTTATCGTTCACGATCTCTTCG
>JBGVLV010000014.1:0-25999 GCA_045124465.1 Candidatus Scatosoma sp. | reverse complement strand
AAGGACGCGGAAAATATCGTCGCGCATTATATTGCCAAAAAGAATTTCGTTGCGGAAGTGAACGTGCAAACGGTGGCAAGGCTGTTAAACGGCGCGTCTTGCGCGGAATTGGAAACGGTCATTAACGAGGCCGGAATTTATAAAGGAGGACGTTAAAATGAAGAACCAAAATAACGACACATACAGTTTAGCACATACGACGTGGAAATGTCAATACCATATCGTATTCACGCCAAAATATCATAGAAAAATAATTTATGGGGCATTGCGTGAGGAGATAGGAAAAATATTGAGAGAACTATGTCAACGAAAAGAAGTGGAGATCATAGAGGCTCACGCAATGCCCGATCACATACATATGTTGGTGAGCATACCGCCGAATGAGAAAGTATCCTCGTTTATGGGATATCTGAAAGGTAAGAGTACAATGATAATCTTCGAGCGGTATGCTCATATGAAATATAAAATAGGAAACAGACATTTCTGGAGCCGTGGATATTATGTAAGCACCGTAGGTGCCAACAAGCAAGCGGTACAGAAGTATATTCAACACCAAGAAACAGAGGATTTGATGGAGCGCTCTCGTAATGGTGGGGAACTTTTACGTGTAGCTTGTCTTGTCGATGATTGTTTAGCCCGTGGTAAAGCGATTGATGAAGGCGGGGCAAAATATAATCACGTTATGCCTACATTTGTAGGTGTTTCCAACGTTGTAGATAAGTGTATAGGTTGTGGCGTTTGCCGTCGTGTAAAACCCGATACGCTTGAAGAAAAAACAAGAATTTGTGCCTATGGTGCAAGGAAAGTCTATGGCAGGGAATATACCACTAAAGAACTTTTAGAAATTATTCTTCTTGACAAAGAATATTACGCTTCGACGGGTGGTGGCGTAACGTTTTCGGGGGGAGAATGTATGTTGCAAATTAGCTTTTTGACGGAGCTTGCCAGTCTTTGTAAGCAAAACGGGGTATCAGTTGCCGTTGATACGGCAGGTTGTGTGCCGTATGGCTATTTTGAACAAATTTTGCCGTTTGTTGATTTGTTTTTGTATGACGTCAAATGCATAGATGGCGATTTGCATAAACGTGGTACTGGACAGGATAACGGCTTGATTTTGGATAATCTTAATCGCCTTATTAAGATGGGAAAAAAGATTGTAATTCGTACGCCCGTCATTCCGCATTTCAACGACAATAATGAACTTAAGCACATTGAGTCATACTGCAATGAACGGAAACTACCAGTGGAATTTCTACCTTATCACGAATATGGTATTTATAAAAATCAAGCATTGCAAAACAGAGAGTGAAGCTAAAGATAGGATAAACTTTAAAAATGTAAAGATATAAATACATAGAAGATTGACAGCTATTTTATGAAGGAAAGACAAAATGAACATTTTTAACGTAAATCCGTTGGAAATGTTCATTTTTCTTTACAAATTCGTATAAAAGGCTTGAAAAAAGGGAAATCCTCGGTGTGAAAGGGCGCGCCGAGGATTTTTTCTTTTCCTTTGGAAAAGACGGTGAAAGGAGGGCGTATTTTCGGGAAAATCCGTTTTTGAACCGAAGAAATAAAAAATCGGGTAAAAAACCGTGAAGAAAATAACATTTTTTTTGTCTTGACCGACGATTTTTTCTGTGATATAATACAATGGAAGGTTTGTAAACTGCCATAGATCAGGCGGTTTATGCAAAAACAGAGCAAATAAGGAGGAAGTTTTATGAAAACATTAAGCAAACTCAAAACGTTACTGACCGCTTTGGCCGCGTTCTGTTGCGTTGCGGGTTTCGCGTCGTGTAACTCGACGCCCGACAGCAGCACCGATCCGTCTACGGATCCGTCGATAGACTCGCCGCTTGATTCGGATTCGTCTTCGGATTCGTCCGATTCGTCCGATTCGTCCGACGATCCGCCCGTTCCCGAACAGGGCGAATACGCCGTATACTATTCGACGATGCAAGCGGGCTACTCGGTGGCGACGGCGTACCACGACGAGGGCGAAACCGTTTCTCTTCCCGAATGTCAGGCGAAAACGTTGGGCAAATACACCCTGTCGTTTAAGTATTGGGCAAATTCGGAAACCGACGTGCCCGTAACGGCGGATTTCAAAATGCCTGCAAACGACGTTTGCCTCTACGCCGTGTACGATAACGGAATGGTCAGCGGCGACCGCGATTTCGAACTTCGCGAAGACGGCTACATCGCGCTCGGTACCGCGGCGCACGGCGCGTTCAACTCCCTTTCCATGGATAGCGACGGCGACGTGTACTCGCTCGACATCACTCTCCCCGCGGTTTCCACCGATTATTATAGCGACTGTGGTCCCACATTCGCGGCGGGCAGCTACGAGGAAGTCTTGACCAGCGACGGTTACAGCACGCCCAACTTCAAGTATTATCTTCAAGTATTTATCACGCATGCGTACGACAGAAATACGAAGACCAGCCCCGTAACGTACACGAAAAACGCTTCGGCGGGCAACCTCGTCGTGTACATCTTCGACGAGTCCAATGAGTCGGCAAGGTTGAAAACGGTGAAATTGAGCGATCTTGCGGGTACGGCGTATTATAACAAGTTCAACGCGTGGCTCGACAGCGACGAGGAATCTACGTTTACGTACACCGTTCGTATGGATAAGACGAATTCCAAGTTCTTTATCGGCGTGGACGGCGAAGAATGTATAACGCTTTCCCTCGGCGATACGGCAAGCGGCAAAACGCTGACCGAGGACTATTTCGACCACACCATCGTGGGTATGCGTTCCAAATCGATGACCGTACGGTTTAATTCGCCCGCGGTGAACAGCTTGAACGATTACACGTTTGTGCTGGATGCAAACGGCGGTACGGTAAACGGCGAAACGGAAATGGAAATGAAAGTTTCCGCCTACGATTACGCTAACCTTCCCACGCCCGAACGCGCAGGCTATACCTTCCTTTACTGGTACACCTACGACGCAAACGGCAACGTAGTGCAGGCTTCCGCAGACGATTATCAATCGAGCACGCAAATGAAACTGGGCGGCACGTATTATGCGAAGTGGAGAAACGCCTCCGCGCCCTCGTATACGGTAATTTTCGATACCGATTCCGATTATACGGTGCCTTCCGTATCCGATTATCAGCTGGGCGACGAACTGACCGTGCCTACGCTTTCTTCGGCGCTGTACACCTTTGAAGGCAAGTGGTACTACGACGCGGCGAGAACGCAAGAGATCGATTTTAGCAATATCGACGTAACCAAATTGACGATCGATACCGAAAACGGTACGATCACGCTGTATACCAAGGCTACGTTCGTGCTCGATGGCGAGGGTACGGAAACTAGCCCGTACAGTATCGCGACGGCGGCAGATCTGAAAACGTTTGCAAACCTGATAACTTTGGGCGAAACGTTCGAGGGCAAATACCTTGCGGTCACGGCGGACATCGACCTCAGCGGCGAAACGTGGACGCCCATCCCCGCAGGCTTTGCGGGTACGTTGGACGGCGCGAAAGCGGGCGGCGGCACGTATGCGATTACCCTTGTCAACACGACGTGTACGACGGCAAATTGCGGATTCTTCGCTTACTTGACGGCGGGTACGGTGAAAAACCTTACCCTGAACGTGAACTTCGTCAGCACGAATTCCGCCGTCGGCGGTCTGGCGGGTATCGTACAAGGTTCCGTCACCGCTGAAAATATCACGGTAACCGGCACGGTTTCGGGAAAACAGAACGTGGGTGGCATCTTCGCTTGGGCAAACGCAAGCGTGTCTACGGCGGTCATTACCGTGAAGAACTGCGTAAACAATGCGGCGATTATCGCTTCCAGCACCAGTGCGGGCGGTATAATCGGTTCTGTGAACGGTGGCAGCGGCTGCGTATGCGTATCGGGTTGCAGTAACTACGGCGACGTATCGGCGGTTGGTCAGCTTGTAGGCGGTGTCGTCGGCATCTTCCGTGCGCGCAAAGACGGTTCCAGCGGTTCGTACGTTAAGGATTGTTACAACTACGGCAACGTGTCGGCTACGAATGTATCGTCGATCGCGTTCGTGGGCGGCGTGGTAGGTCTTTGCCGCGTGGAGATGACGGACTGCTACTGCCTGAACACGGCGACGCTCTCCTACACGACGAGCGCGGGCGTAACGACGAGCCAAACGGCGAGCGAATGCGACGCGTCCGTAAACGCGGGTATGGGCTACCTGGCGGGCGGTCTTGTAACAGGTACGTCGGCAACAGGTACGGTAGTAGGTACGGTAACGGGCGGCGGACTTTGCGATAGCAACGGCGGCGCGATCACCGAATAAAACATAAAAAGCGCGTTCTCCCGCCTTTTTCTGGCGGGAGAACGGAAGAATTTCAAACGGAAAGAATTTTTTTATAAAAATAAGTTATAAAGGAGGAAAAGATTTTGTTAAAGAAATCGAGAACAAAAGCAATGGCTTGGTTGTTTGGCGCAACGGCGCTGTGTCTTTCGGGCGTGGTACTGGGGCTGTCGAGCGTACCGGCGCTGGGGCTTTCGGTCGCGGAAACGGGCGTGACGGCGGTTGCGGATGAGGAAACGGTGCAAACGATCGAGTTCGACGCGGATTATGCGCAAAACGAATACGTGGACGTACAGGGCAGAACGTTCTACGACGAAGATGAAGAAGGTCTGGCGCTTTTCAACGGCGCTTCGGGCGTGATCCTTCGTTTTGTCGGGAAAACGCTTTCGGTCAACTGGAAATACGGGCTTTCGCTGGGTAATTTGATTAACAGAGACGAGGCGACGGAAGGTTCCGCCACCGTAGCCAGCAGCTATTTCTCCGTATTTGTGGACGGTGAAAAGGACAGCAACGAAAAGGTCGTCAGCATCGCGGGTGAAACGTATGCCGATCAAACGCTGTTGAGCTTTGAGGAATCGGGCGCACACGTCGTGCGGATCTTGAAACGTAACGATTCCAATTCGGGCGCGGGGTATATCTCGTCCGTCACGACGGACGGATACTTCGAAAAAGCCGAGGAAGATACTCGGTTGAAAATAGAGGTATTCGGAGATTCCCTCACCGCGGGCTTGGGCGCTCTTCGCGACGTAACGGTGGACGAGGACGGTAAGATTACCGACAGCGGCGTTAACGACAATACGACTACGAACGTATTCCAGTCCTACGCGGGCTATATGGCGCAGGAACTCGACGCACGTCTCAACGTATTCGGGCGTAGCGGTATCACGATGAAATACTCGTGTAACTCGAACGTCAGCATATTGCACGATTACGATAAGGTGTACGTAGACGCGACGAGATACGGCGACGATTGCGAGTACGATTATACGTCTTATACGCCCGACGTAGTGGTGATCTCTCTCGGCCCCAACGATTATTTGCAGAGCCGTAAAGTGAGAAAGAATACGGTTTCCGAGTTGAATATGTTGTATTCCGCAAACGGACTTAAAGCAGGTTTCGAGGCGTTCATTCGCAACGTGATCGGTCGGTATTACGGAAAGGATATCCCTATTTTCCTTTGTTCGGGGCTGATGGTGTCCGAAACGACGCTCGACCTTTGGATGGAAGACATTAAGGATATGCTCAAAGACGAGTTCGTCAATTTGGAAACGGTTACGTTCGACGCGTGCATGATCGGGCATCCCGTCTATCAGGAGAACGAGGTCGCAGGGAAAACGTTGGCGGCCGCGATCTCCGAAAAATTAGAAAGTTTAAGCAAGCAATAAACAAGAGATGGAGTAAAAAAATCCCTTCTCCGTTCGGAGAAGGGAATATTTTTATTTTACTCGCCCCAGTAAGCAGTCGATAGAACAATCCATAGCGTTAGCAAGTTTTATAAGGCTGTTAAGATAGGGCAATCTAATTCCGTTAAGCCAATAATGAAAGTTTGCCCAAGAAATATTCGATTTCTTTTGTACGGCGTATTGCGTAGTTTTGTTTTCGCCCAGAGCAGCCCTGAAACTGTCTTTGAACGGTGGCGTAGGCAAATAGTTTTCTTCGTAGTGCGGCTCATCGGATAACCCCAGAAGAAAATCGGCTGAACAATGGAAGTAGTCAACCAGTATGCCCGTAAAAAAACGGATCATAACGCTCTCCCTCGCGGCGCTTATTCTAATAGCGGCGATTGCGGTCCCGATCGTGATCGTCAATAGCGGCGATTGCAAACACGCGTAACGGTGAATGTTACGAAGTGGGGCAGTGAGATTGAATCGAGCATGCAGTACCTCTCCGAGGCGAAGATATACACAAATACCGTGATTTCCTTGAACGGAACGGAGTTCGGTAGCAGCAGTACCCCCAGCTGGATCAATGCCTGTGTAGCCGATGACAAACAGAGTTTCTCTGTCGTCATCTGCCCCGGCGACGGTTCTGCCGATGAAAGTGGCTATTGGCTGAAGATTAAGGCGGGAACCGAGGATACCTATCGTTATGTGAAACTGCCCGACGGATGATGACACTACCATCAACGCCCCCGATGCGGATGAAGTAGTTAATGATTAAGAAAGCGTTTACGGTTACGCAAACGAAATAAAAAACGGGAATTTCTTCGGGAACAAATTAAAACTATACGGCATAAAAAACGCTTGCGGTCAAGAAAACTTGACCGCGGGCGTTTTTCCTCAACGTTTTTTTGCTTTGGAAGAAAGATTATAACGCAAAATAATAAAGGTCGCCCGTGATTTTTCTTCGCTTGCTATAATTTTATGCGAAAACCGCATATTATGTAAGAGAGGCAAGCGATGAAAATAACAGACGATATTTTATACGTGGGCGTGAACGATAGGTCGATAGACCTGTTCGAGGGTCAGTACGCCGCGCCGAACGGTATGGCGTATAACTCCTACGTTATCCTCGACAAAAAAATAGCCGTTATGGACACCGTAGACGCGGCGTTCCGCGACGAGTGGTTGGCAAAGCTCAAAAAAGCTTTGCGCGGCAGACAGCCCGACTATCTCGTCGTTCAGCATATGGAACCCGATCATTCGGCGAATATCCTCGCTTTTGCGGCCGAATATCCCGCCGCGAAGATCGTTTCTTCTTCGAAGTCGTTCATTATGATGAAAAACTTCTTCGGCGACGATTTCGCCGACAAACAGCTCGTCGTGGGCGACGGTTCTTCCCTCGATCTCGGCGCGCACCGCCTTGTATTCGTCGCCGCGCCTATGGTCCACTGGCCCGAAGTCGTAACGACTTACGACCAAACCGCAAAGACCCTGTTCTCCGCCGACGCGTTCGGGAAATTCGGCGCGACGGACGTGAGCGAGGACTGGGTTTGCGAGGCAAGACGGTACTATTTCGGTATCGTCGGCAAATACGGCGCGCAGGTCCAGGCTCTGCTTAAAAAACTTTCGGGCTATGAGATAAAGACCGTTTGTCCGTTGCACGGCCCCGTTTTGAGCGAAAATATCGACTATTATTTGAAAATGTACGATACCTGGTCGCGCTACGAAGCGGAAACCGAAGGGGTCGTGATCGCGTATACCTCCGTCTACGGCAATACCAAACGCGCGGTGGAACTGCTCGCGCAAAAGCTCGGAGAATACGGTTGCGAAAGGGTAACGGCGTACGACCTCGCGCGCTGCGATATGTCCGAGGCGTTGGAGGGCGCGTTCCGCTACGGAAAACTCGTTCTCGCGACTACGACCTATAACGGCGAGATATTCCCGTTTATGCGCGATTTTATCTCCCGTCTGGTCGAGCATAACTTCCAAAACCGCACGGTCGGTTTTATCGAGAACGGCAGTTGGTCGCCGACGGCGGCGAGAACGATGCGCGGTATGCTCGAAAAATGTAAAAATATAACGTACGCGCAAGCGACGGTAAAGATCTTTTCGGCACTGACGGACGAAAACCGCGCCGAAGTGGAAACGCTTGCGAAAGAACTTTGTCAAAAACAGGAGGAAAACCGATGAGTAAATACGTTTGCGAGGTCTGCGGCTGGATATACGACGAAGAACTCGGCTTACCCGAAAAAGGTATCGCCGCGGGAACGAAATTCGCCGACCTGCCCGCCGATTTCGAATGTGAACTTTGCGGAGTGGGAAAAGACCAGTTCGCGGAAGAATGAAAAAACGGTCTGTAAGTTTTTGGCTTGCGGACCGTTTTTATAATGGCTTGACAATTCGGATGGAATTTGATATACTGATAAAAACAGGGGGAATTCCGTGAAAATTTTCACCTATCTTTCACGGCTTTGTGTTGTAAGTTTAACGTTTTTGGGTTATAAATATATAGATAAACCAAATTTTTACATTTTTCGGGAGTAGTGAATGATGAAAATACTGATTGTTGACGACGAAGAAATGATCCGCGGCGTGCTCCGCGAATACGTGGAGTTCGAGGGTAACGAGGCGTTCGAGGCGGCGGACGGTATGGAGGCGGTAAAGCTTTGCCGTGAGAACGATTACGACCTCGTTTTGATGGACGTTATGATGCCGCACCTCGACGGGTTCTCGGCGGTCAAGGAGATCAAAAAGAGCAAGGACGTGCCCGTGATCATGTTATCGGCGCGGGGCGAGGAATACGACAAGCTTTTCGCGTTCGAGATCGGCGTGGACGATTACGTGACCAAGCCGTTCTCGCCCAAGGAAGTGATGGCGCGTATCAACGCGGTGACCAAACGCCGCGCGGCGAACGCGGGCGGGAACGAGACCCTCAAATTCGAGGGCTTGGAAATAGATATGGTAGGCAGGAACGTATACGTAGACGGCGAGAAAGCGGAGCTTACGCCCAAGGAATACGAACTGTTATTCTATCTCGTCCGCAATAAAGGTATCGCGCTGACCCGTGAAAAGCTCCTTTACGACGTATGGGGGTTCGATTTCTACGGCGACGACCGTACGGTGGACACGCATATCAAAATGTTGCGCGGGAATCTCAAAGACTACCGTAAATTTATCGTGACCTTGCGCGGGCTTGGGTACAAGTTCGAGGCGTAAGGGAACGGGGGTATGGCAAGAAAGACGAAAAAAACGGACGCAAACGGCGCGCCCGTCAAGACCAAACGCAAGCGGAATTATCGCCGACGGCAGAGGAATACGAGTATCTTTTTCCTGCTTTGGGCGGTGTTTTCCGCTTTGTCTTTTTTGATCGTGCTCCTGTTCGGCGTGACCCAACAAATGGTGATGACCCAAACCTACAAATCGGAGGCGGCGCGAGAGCTGAGCGAAAAGGGGGGCAAGATCGAAACGGCGATCCTCAAAACGCCCTCGTCCGAGTTCGGGGGCAATCGCAGCGCGTTGATCCGATACCTGGCTATGCACTACGACCTGCAAGTGTATATCCTCGACGAAACGGGGGAAGTACTCCTGCCGCAAGAACCCGACCTCGACCAAAACCGCGAGGAGCTGGACGAAACGTTCGACTATTCGGAGGAGATCGAAACGCTCAAACAACGGCTTACGGAAAGCGGCGATTCGTACGTGATCTACGAGGGCGTAGGCGAGTACGTTTACGGCGCGAAAATATCGTTATATGAGGATTCGGAGGTATATTTATACGTAGCCAAATCCCTCGATTTCATCGAAACGTCGTCCAAACAAATGCGGGTGCGTATGGGGCTTGTGACGGTGTTCATTTTCGTCCTGTCCTTCGCGCTGTCGAGCGCGATCTCTGGCTGGTTCACCAGACCCTTGACGGAGATGACGAAAAAGGCGCGCCAGCTCGCCCGCGGCGACTTCGACGTGGACTTCCACGGCGACGATTACAGTCAGGAGATGGCGGCGCTCGCCGACACGCTCAACTTTGCCCGCGACGAGCTTTCCAAGACCGACCGTATGCAAAAGGAACTGATCGCCAACGTTTCGCACGATTTCAAGACCCCGTTGACGATGATAAAGGCGTACGCCTCGATGATCATCGAGATCTCGGGCGACGTACCCGAAAAGCGCAACAAACACGCGCAGGTCATCGTGGAGGAGGCGGACCGTCTGACCTCGCTCGTAAGCGACGTGCTCGACCTGTCCAAGATCAGTTCGGGTATCGACGGGCTGAAACTCACCACGTTCGACATGTCCGCCTATTTGAGCGAGATCCTCGACAGGTTCGGGTATCTCCGCGACACGCAGGGGTACGTATTCGAAACGGAGATCGAGGAAGAACTGTACACCCGCGCGGACGAATTGAAGATCGGTCAGGCGGTGTATAACCTCATCGGCAACGCCGTCAACTATACGGGCGCGGATAAGAAAGTAAGGGTGAGCCTGAAAATGGTATCGGAAACGGAATTCCGTTTCGCGGTGACGGACACGGGCGCGGGGATCAAGCCCGAGGAGATCCCGACCATTTGGGACAGATACTACCGTTCGGCGGAAACGCACAAACGCCCCGTCAAAGGCACGGGCTTGGGGCTTTCGATCGTCAAGACGGTACTGGAAAAGCACGGGTTCGTGTTCGGCGTGGAAAGCGAACGGGGCAAGGGCAGTACGTTCTATATCCTGTTCCCCGCCGCGCCGCCGCAAAATAATTTCGCATAAAAAGCGTTCGTACGCTTGACAGACAGGCGCGGCCGCGTTATAATAGGATACAGTAAATATTCTTTGGGGCGGGGTGAGATTCCCCACCGGCAGTAAAGTCTGCGAAGGGAAACGCAACGTTTTCGCGCTTTCCCCCGATCCGGTGAAATTCCGGGACCGACGGTATAGTCCGGATAGGAAAAGAATCAGAAACGACGTATATACTTCGCATTTCTTCGTTGCGGTCCGTGTTCCCTCGCTCGCGTACGCTAAGTACGCTCCCGTCGGAAATACTCCCGCGCCTTGAACTGCTCGTATCTCTGTCGTTTCAACCGTTCTTTGTTGCATTTTATGCCCCGATAGCTTATCGGGGCTTTTTTGTTGCGTAAAGAGTATTTGCCGAAAATCCATTCTCGGAGGCGTGATATGCAAGATCACCAAAACCAAGGGGCAGGTACTCCTTTACCGCCCGAAACAAATCAAACTGCGGGGGCAGGTATGCGTTCAAATAAAGCGCGGAAAGCGTTTTCCGCCCGCCGTGCGGCGCTGATGGCGTCGTTCGTGGCGCTCTCGTACGTAGTCAGTCTGCTGGACTTTCCCATTTTTCCCGCCGCGCCGTTTTTGAAACTCGATTTCGGAAACGTGTTTATTTTGCTCATCTCCTTTTTGCTCGGACCCGTGGAGGGGGTGATCGTCTGTATACTCAAAGAATTGCTCCGAACGATCGGCAGCAGTTCGGCGGGCGTGGGCGAGCTTGCGAATATCTGCGCGACGAGCGCGTATATCCTGTTGCCGTCCGTCGTGTATAAGTTCCGCAAGGGCTTGAAAACGGTCGTGCCCTGTCTGATCGCGGCGTGTTTTTTGGGTACGGGCGCGGCGCTTATCACCAACCGTTTTTTGACCTTTCCGTTGTATATGGGGGATAGCGCGGCGGCTGTGTTTGCGGAAACGTTCTGGATCATCGTAGCGTTCAATCTCATTAAGACGGCGGCGGTGAGTATTTTGACCCTTTTGTTGTATAAACGGTTGTCGAATTTTCTCAAAGGAAAGAAAATTTAGGCGTTCGGGGCTTAAATATTTGCAAAATTCGCGATAAGGTATTATAATAAAGATATGGCAGTTTATATTTCCAAATCGCGCGAGGATACGGAAACGTTCGCGCAGGCATACGCAAAAACGTTACGCGCGGGCGACGTCGTGTTGCTCGACGGCGATATGGGCGCGGGCAAAACGGTCTTTGCCAAGGGCGTGGCGAAAGGTCTTGGGATCGAAGAAGAGGTCACAAGCCCCACGTACGCGTATATGAACGACTACGACGGCAGACTGTTCCATTACGATTGCTACCGTATCGAAACGCCCGAACAGGCGGAACGGTTGGGGCTTGCGGATTATTTCGATATGGGCGGGATATGCCTTATCGAATGGTCGCAGAACATCGCGCCGTTGTTGCCGAGGAAGGTAAAACGGGTAAAGATAGAAAAGAGCGGCGAAACGGAACGCCGTATCGAATACGGAAAAGAGGAAGAATAAGTTGAAAAATTTTCTTGCGGTGGATACCGGTTGCGGATATATGAGCGTGATAGCGGCGAAGGACGGGAAATTCTATTCCTCGTTCACGCCCGATTGCGCGATGAAACACTCCGTCCTGCTTATGCAGAAGATAGACGAGGTCTTGTCGCAAGCGGATATGACCCCGCAGGATTGCGACTTTTTCGCGGCGGTGATCGGCGCAGGCTCGTTCACGGGTATCCGTATCGGTATTTCGGCGATGAAAGGCTTTTGCCTTGCCTGTGAAAAGCCCGCTCTGCCTATCACCTCTTTCGACGTCGCGGCATATAATGCGGTAGACGGTCGGCAGGGCAAAACGCTCTGTCTTGTGAACGCCTTGCACGATACCTATTACGCTTGCGGCTATGAAAACGGGAAGATCGTCTACCCGCCCGCATACCTTACCGAATCGGAAGTGCTTTCGCTCGCGAACGAGGGATATTCTCTCCGCTCCGTCGAAAACCTGCCCATCGGCGAAAAGTGCGCGCTCGACGTCGTTTCCCCCGAAACGGGTCTGAAAAACGCCGTCCTCGCCCGTTTGGAGCAAGGCGCGTTCGGACCGCTCGACGCGCTGTATATCCGCAAAAGCTCGGCGGAGCTGAACGCGGAAACGGTCAAAAACAAATGACGGCGCGCGCCTGTACGCTCGCGGACGTGAAAAAGCTCGCGGCGTTGGAAGAGGAGTGTTTTTCCGCGCCGTGGACGGAAGGACTGCTTTCGGGCACGCTCGCGCGGGCGGATTTTTGCGGATTTCTGATCGAGGAGAAAGGCGAAGTCGCGGGATATATTTGCGGCGGTTCGCTGTTCGAGGACGCGGAGATCGCGCGCGTGGCGGTCGCGGAAAAGTTTCGGCGGAAAGGGTTTGGCGGCAAGCTCTTAGAAACGTTCGAAAACGAGGCGAAAGCGCGTGGCGCGAAACGGATATTTCTGGAAGTCCGCGTTTCGAACCGACCCGCGATAGGGCTGTATACCGCGCGCGGATTCGAAAGTTTCCACGTACGTAAAAAATACTATGCGGACGGCGAGGACGCCGTGGAGATGAAAAAACAGCTTTAAGGAGGACGGAGCGACGGAAACGGTTTTGCCCGAAGTTTCGTTTTTACAAAAGGGAAAGGGCAAAGATCTGCTGTTTCTGCACGGCTATCTTTCCTCCAAAGAGGCGTTTTCCGCGCAGATCGCGTATTTTTCCAAATTCTACCGCGTGACCGCGCTCGACTTCCCCGGTTTTGGCGAAAGCGCGCCGCTTACCGCGGCGTTCTCGGTCGGGGACTACGCCGAATGGCTGAAAACGGCGCTCGTCGGTCTGGAAGTGTTTAAGCCGCACGTCGTCGCACATTCCTTCGGTTGCCGCGTAGCGGTGAAAGCGGCGAGCGGGGATAGCGGTCTGTTCGATAAAATCGTGCTCACAGGCCCCGCGGGCGTGATCATAAAACGCGGTTTGAACTACCGCGCGCGGGTGGGCGCGTATCGGCTGGTGAAGAAGTTCGCGCCGAACTTCGCCGAAAAAAGGTTCGGGAGCGCGGAATACCGTTCTCTCTCGCCGCTGATGAAAGAAAGTTATAAAAAGATCGTGAACGAGGATCTGCGCGGTTGCGCGGCAAAGACGGTAAACGCGGTGCGGATCGTGGAGGGGACGGAGGATAAAGTGACGACCCTCGCGGAGGCGAAAGCGTATCTCGCCGCTTTTCCAAACGCCGAACTTCGTATGATCGAGGGCGGGCATTTCGCGTTCGCCGAAAATCCGATCTTGTTTAATCTCATAACAGAGGAATTTTTGTATGGTTGAAACGGTAACGAGAATAGTCGCAAGCGTCGTGTGCGCGTTGGTTTTTTGTTTTATGACCGCGAAAACGGTGGGCGCGATGCAACAGAGCGGTTATAAAAACGGCGTGTTCCTGCGTTGGTTCAAACGCAAGGATAACCTGTTTTTCAATCGGCTGAGCGTTCTCGCGCTCTGTCTGGCGCTCTCGACGGCGGTCACGGCGCTGTGCTTTTCCTTCCTCGGAAAAACGGGCACGCTCGTCGTTTCGGCTCTGCCCTTCTTCGCGCTCCTTGTCGCATTCCTGTTCTCGGACAACAAATACGCGCTCAAAGTCCCCGCCAAACGCACGGGCAGATACCGCCGCCTGTTCGCGGCGTACCTGCTTTTCACCGCTTGTTTTTGCTACGCGTTCATCGCGCTCCTTTCCTTCCTTTCGGCTTGGAACGGTTCTAAACTCTACGCCCTTATCGCGTACGTACCCTTCGCGCTCACGCCCGTGTGCTTGCCCGCATTGCTTTGCGCGGCGAACGCCGTGACGGGCGTATTCGAAAACGCAAGGAATAAAAAATTCGTCAAACGCGCGGGGCAGGTATTAGACGAACGCAAAATTCTCCGCGTCGGCGTCGTGGGCAGTTACGGCAAGACCTCGGTGAAAAATATCCTCGCCGCGATCCTGTCCGAAAAATACGCCGTATCCGCTACCCCCGAATCGTACAACACGCCTATCGGTATCGCGAAAACGGTATTTGACGGAACGAACGCGGAGGCGCAGGTATTTATCGCTGAAATGGGCGCGAGAAAGGCGGGGGACATCTCCGAGCTTTGCAGGCTCGTCAAACCCGACTATGCGGTATTCACGGGCGTGTGCGAACAGCATATCACCTCTTTCGGCTCGCTCGAAAACGTATGGAAAGAAAAGAGCGAGATCTTGCGTTGCGGTGCGAAAAAGGTCGTCTGCGGCGCGGGTCTGAAAGACCGTTTGGAAAGTGAATTTTCGGGCGACGAAAGCGTGCTGATCGCCGATAACGCGGCGATAGAGGGGTTGGAACTTTCGGCGACGGAAACGCGTTTCACCCTCCGTTTGAAGGGCGGGAACGTGAAAGCGGAAACCAAATTGCTCGGCAAAGCGGCGGCAGAAAATATCCTGCTCGCGGCGGCGCTCGCTTGCGAAATGGGAATGACGTGCGAGGAGATAGAACGCGGGATCGCCAAAATTCAACCCGTTCCGCACCGTTTGCAGCTCCTCGAAAGCGGCGGGGCGTATATCCTCGACGACGGGTATAATTGCAATATCGTCGGCGCGGAGGAGGCGCTTGCGGCGCTTGGAAGATTCGGGGGCGGAAAATGTATCGTCACGCCCGGTATCGTCGAATGCGGGGTACTCGAAGAAGAGATCAACGGCAAACTCGGCGAAAAGATCGCGGCGGCGGGCTTGGATAAAGTCGTGCTCGTCGGCGACACGCTTGTCGGAGCGGTAAAGCGCGGCTATCTTGCCGCAGGCGGCGAGGAAAGCAAACTCGCGGCGGCGAAAACGCTCGACGAGGCGAAAACGTTGCTTGCGGACTGGATCAAAAAAGGGGACGCCGTACTGTTTTTGAACGACCTGCCCGACGTTTATTAAAGAGCGGAAAAAGAGTGCGGAAGAAAAAAGTATCGCGGCGAAACACCGTAACACACGAAACACCAAAGCGAAGAAATCTTGCGGAGGTGTTTTTTTATGCGGAAAGTAGCGGTGTTGTTTGGCGGAAGATCTTGCGAGAACGAAATATCCGTTTTGACGGGAGTGTTCGTGCTCAACCTCCTCGATCGGGAGAAATATACCCCCGTTCCCGTCTATATACATACGGACGGGGCTATGTATACGTCCTCGAAAATGCACGATCTCAACGTGTTTCGCGAAAAGAAATTTTCGGGCTTTGAACGCGTGTTTTTCGAGAGCGGGTATTTGTACGCGTTCAACGAGGGCAAAAAACGTATCAAACGTCTGCATAAGATAGACGCCGCCCTCAACTGCTGTCACGGCGGACTGGGCGAGGGCGGCGGCGTGTCGGCGATGATGGAATGGAACGAGATCCCCCTCGCCTCGCCCGACCTCACTTCTTCGGGCGTGTTTATGGATAAGTCGATGACCAAAACGGTGATGCGCGCGCTCAACGTTCCCACCGTCGATCATATCCGCGTCAACGAAAAGGACTATCAAAAACGGGGCGCGTTTTTGCTCAAAAGCGTGGAATCCCGCTTGAAATACCCCGTCGTCGTCAAACCCGCCCACCTCGGCTCGTCTATCGGTATCGCGGTCGCGAAAAACGAAACGGAGATCAAAGCGGCGCTCGAAACGGCGTTTCGGCTCGACGATAGGGTCGTGGTGGAAAAATACCTCAAAGACAAACGCGACGTGAATTGCGCGGCGTATTCGTTAAACGGCGAGATCATCGTTTCCGAACCCGAAGAGGCGTTCGGCGCGGGCATATACTCGTTCGAGGATAAATACGTTAAACGCACTTCGGACGGCGGCAACGCCGCAAAGGGCGGGGGCAGGGTAGCGTTGAAAGGCGAATTGCGGGATAAGATACGCGCGTATACGAGAACGGTGTATAAGCGTATGGACCTGCGCGGCGCGGTCCGAATGGATTTTCTCGTCAGCGAAGGCAAGGTCTATCTTTGCGAGGTCAACACCGTCCCCGGCTCGCTCGCGTACTATCTGTTCTGCGAGCGGATCTCGGACGCCCGCGCGTTCTTCTCCGACCTCATCGAGGACGCCGTGAACGGGTTCGCCGAAAGTCGGAAAAAGATCCTTTCGACGGGGATATTGAGTACCGTCAACTGGGTCGGGAAATAACGTTTTACCGCATAGCGGTAAACGCCGACTTGCGAAATTTTGTTTTACCGCTTGTTTTTTATTGCTTTTTTCGCGTAGGTTTGCTATACTAATACCTGTAATTCGAAGAAAAACAGGGTAGTTATAGATATGGCGTACACCGAATTTACCGACAAAGTAAAAATTCTTATCAAAGCCGGCGACGGCGGCGACGGTATGAACTCGTTCAAAGCGTTCAAGGGCAAACCCGCTTGCGGTCCCGACGGCGGCGACGGGGGCAAGGGCGGCGACGTGTATTTCGTCGGCGATAAGGATATGAACGACCTTTTCCCTTTCCGTTTCACCTCCCGTTATATCGCCGAAAACGGCGAAACGGGCGGCACGAACAGGTGCTTTGGCAAGAGCGGCAAGGACGTGTATATCAAAGTTCCTTTGGGCACGCTCGTGCGCGACGAGGAAACGGGTCGGCTCATTTGCGACGTGTTCGAGGACGGGCAACAGATACTCGTCGCCCGCGGCGGGAACGGCGGTAAAGGCAACGTGCGCTTTACCACCGCGCGCCGTCACGCGCCCAACTTCGCGCAAAAGGGCGAAAAGGTCAAACAGCATTACGTGATACTGGAAATGAAAGTCATCGCGGACGTGGGATTCGTCGGATTCCCGAACGTAGGCAAAAGCACCCTGCTTTCCAAGATCTCCGCGGCAAGACCCAAGATCGCCAACTACCATTTCACCACGCTCTCGCCCAACCTCGGCGTGGTGCGCTACTATGAAAAATCGTTCGTGGCGGCGGATATTCCCGGACTTATCGAGGGCGCGGCGCAGGGCGCGGGGCTTGGTCACGATTTCCTGCGGCATATCGAAAGAACGCGAATGCTCTGCCATCTCGTGGATATTTCGGGTTGCGAGGGTCGCGATCCCGTAGAGGATTTCAAGAAGATCAACGCCGAACTCAAAGAATACAGCGAGGTCCTCGCCGACCTGCCGCAGATCGTCGTTTGCAATAAATGCGACATTTACGGCGCGGAGGACAACCTTAAAGCGTTCAAGAAAAAGTACGGGCGCAAGTATAAAATATTCCCGATCTCCGCTATTTCGGGCGAGGGTACGAAAGAACTCATCGACGGCATTTTCGAGGTGCTCGATACGCTCCCGCCCGTCGAACCCGTACCCGTTGACGAGGAATTCGAGTACAAGGCGAACGAGGAACTCGGTTTCGAGATATTCAAAGACGAGGACGGCGTGTACGTAGTCGTCGGCGGGCTTGTGGATATGCTCTGTCGGAACGTGGTCCTCAACAACCCCGATTCCATGCAGTATTTCCAAAAAGTCCTGCGCCTTCGCGGCGTGATCAAGGAACTCTCGAAAATGGGTTGTCGGGAGGGAGATGTTGTGTCGATCGGCGACGTCGAATTCGACTTTATCCCTTAAAACAAAGAATATGCTACGCAATACATCGTCGAAGGTGCGCTTTTCTCGCTCGTTTACGATTAGTAAACTCCCGTCGAAAATGCTCCTTCTCCTTGTCTTGCTTGCATCTTGCTTTGTTTTACCATCGTCTGGCGAACCGCCCGTTTTTCGGCAATACGCCGCACTCTCCGCCGTTTATCAAAACCATAAAGAAAAGGAAACAGAAAAAATGATAATCACGAACGAAAATATCACCAGTAAACAGAGAAGTAAAATGAAATCCATAGCGGCGAAACTTTCGCCCGTCACGCAGATCGGCAAGAGCGGCATTACGGACAACCTCTTGAAAACGTTGTCCGACGCGCTGGACGCGCACGAGATCATCAAAGTGAATATTCTGGAAACGGCGGACGACGACGCGCGTAACCTCGCGGAAAACGTAGCCGATCTTTTGGAGGCTATTCCCGTCGCGGTCATCGGCAGAAAGGCGATCTTTTACCGATATTCCCGTCGCGAAAATTTCGCCCATCTCGATATATAAGGAACGGTTTATATCCTTCGTAATACATCGTCGAACTTGCGTTTTCCCTCGGTCACGTACGCATAAGTACGCTCCCGTCGGGAAATCCGCGTTCTCCTTGTCTTACTCGTATCTAAACCGTTCGACGAGCGACGTACCGTATCGAACTTCGACGGGCGAGCGCAAAACGTTTATCACTCAACATTTTATTTTGAAAGCGTTGTTTAAACGCGAAAAAATTGCGTTATATATAATTCGTAACGAACAACGGCAGGTGAAGAAATGACAGAAAACGAAGAAGTAAAAGTACCCGAAGAAGAGAAAGCCCCCGAAACGGCGGAAGAAATTCCCGAAAATAAAGACTGCAAAACGGAAAAGAAAAAGAACGCCAAAAAATTGCAAGAGGAGCTTGACAAAGCCCTTGCCGAGGCGGAAGAAAATAAGCGTAAATGGTACGCCGTAACGGCGGAATACGAGAACTACCGCCGCCGCACCCAAAACCAGTCGGCGCAGCGGTACGCAGAGGGTAGAAACGACGTGGTGTCCGCGCTGTTCCCCGTCGGCGACAATCTCGAACGCGCGTTGCAGTCCTGCTCGGACGAGAAAACGAAACAGGGCTTGGAGATGGTGCTTGCGGCATATAAAAAAGTCTTGGAGGGCGAGGGCGTAGAAGAAATAGACCCCGTTGATCAAGCGTTCGACGCGAACGTAGCCGAGGCGATCATGGCAATGCCCGCCGCGGAAGGCGAAGAAAGCGGTATCGTCAAACAAGTCTATGTAAAGGGCTACAAAAAAGGCGAAAAAGTACTCCGCTACGCCCAAGTCATCGTAACGCAATAAAAAGCGTTCCGAAAATAAAACGCGGAGAATTACGATGAAATTGACAGAGGCGATCGGGCAAAGAGTAAAAGGACTATTAAAAGAAAAAGGATATACGCTGTACGGCTTGCAAATGGCGGGCGGCATACCCCGCTCCACGGTGAGCGACCTTATTTTAGCCAAGAAAGGGCGGGTAAGTACCGACACTCTCTATCAGATTTGCGCCACGCTGGGAATGTCTTTGAAAGATTTTTTCGACGACCCGATTTTTGACGAAGTTACCGATTAAAAAACGACCCCAAAACGGGGTCGTTTTTATGTTGTTTATTTCTTTTCGTCGGGGGTTCTCGTCCAGTCGATTTCGAGGAGAAGTAGGAGCGCGGAATATGTGAACCCCGGTCCGAAATTGAAGAAATGACAGTCCAGTATGCTCGTTAAAAGCAAACCGAGTATGCACATTCCGATGAAATACTTCTCGACGTTCCTCTTTTTAAATACCATACTAATAGTTTGGTAACGGTGGAAGATATACGCAATAAATGCAACCGCGCCGCCGCTGGCAAGGAGTTGCACGTAAGTATTGTGGTATCTCGGGGGCAGAAAACCGCCGATGTCTTTGTCCCCCCAACGGAAGTTCTCGCAGGCGTAGAACCCGTTCCCGAAAACGGGATAGTCAAGGAACTGTTTGAGTCCGCTTATGTAGATATTGAACCGATTGCTGTCGTCCAAGCCCCGTTGAATGACCGAATAGAACATATTCCAGAGCTGTTCTTTAAAGAACAGACATATCAGCCCCGCGACCGTCAACACCGCCATTTCCGCGACGATCAGGGGCAGGCGTTTGGAAGTTTTCCACAACATTACGAAAAGGCAGAGCGCGTATAACGCCGTGCCGAAGATGATCCCGCCGCGGCTTTGCGCGAAGAACAAGGCTACGAGGAACACGTTTCCGAGTAAAAGATACGCCCAACCGTGTTTTTTGGTCGTCGCGTAATAGAACGGCGCGGGCAGACACATGATCAACGCGCCCGCTACGTTATTATACATACCCCAACCCGTATACAGTTTCGACCGACTGAATTCGCCTTCCGCAGAGAAAAACCCGCCGTAGTACAGCATACCGACGACTTCCCCGCAAAGGAGAAATCCGACGACGGTCATAAGATAGGCGAAATACGACTTATCCACTTTCTTGAAATCTACCGTGAAATAGAAATAGAAGTACGAGAAAGACATTGCGAGTATTTCCGTCAGACCGAAGAACGCGGTCTTGACCCCGTACAGGGGGGAGAACAGCCCGCCGAGCACGAACGCAAGCCCGAGCGCGACGAATCCCCAGGTCAGTTTGGGGAATCTTCTGCGTTCCTTGTTCGTGACGAGATCGAATACGAGCCGACCGATAACGAATACCGCGACGACGGCTACGATGATCCAAAAACTGTTCCTCGTCGATTTCTCCAAAAATACGGAAGTATGGCTCGACGATAAGGGATTGTTCGTTTTGGAGAACGTGAAATAGGAACAGCACGCCATAGGGAGCAAACAAAGCATATCGTCGCAAAAGAGCGCGGCGAACGCGATGATGACCGTGAACGTATAAAATACGGGGAATTCCCACGAAAAGAGGTTGGAAAGGAGGGTGAGCGCCGCGATCAAAATCGCGCTGTATCTGCTTTCCAGACCGCGCTTTATATATTTGATGATGAAATTGTCGCTTAACTTGGGAAAAAGCTTAATTAACATATCTATTACCTATTATATCATAAACGGGCGGGATTTGCAATGTTATTTGGCGCATATTGTGAAAAATCGGTGAAAGACGGCGCTTAGACAAATAAAAAAAATTTTGAAAATTTTGTTTAAGGGCGTTTGCATCGGGTTACATATAAAATGTAAATAAATTCGGGCGGCGAAAAGCCGCGGCAAAATTACGTAAACAAAAGGAGCTTGAATTATTATGGCAGGAAAAGTTATCGGTATCGACCTCGGTACAACAAATTCGTGCGTAGCGGTTATGGAAGGCGGCGAACCCGTCGTCATCGCGAACGCGGAGGGCGCAAGAACGACCCCTTCCGTCGTTTCCTTCCAAAAAGACGGCTCGCGCGTCGTCGGTCAGGCGGCGAAACGTCAGGCTATCGCGAACCCCGACAAGACCGTTATTTCCATCAAACGGCATATGGGTTCGGATTATAAAGTAAAAATCGACGATAAGGAATATTCGCCGCAGGAAATTTCGGCGATGACCCTTTCCAAACTCAAAGCGGACGCGGAGGCGTATCTCGGACAAAAAGTAACGGAGGCGGTCATCACCTGCCCCGCGTACTTCTCCGACTCTCAACGTCAGGCGACCAAAGACGCGGGCAAGATCGCGGGCTTGAACGTACTCCGTATCATCAACGAGCCGACGGCGGCGGCGCTTGCGTACGGTCTTGACAAAGACAAGGGCGGCAAGGTCATGATCTACGACCTCGGCGGCGGTACGTTCGACGTTTCCATTCTGGAAATTTCCGACGGCGTGTTCGAAGTGCTTGCGACCAACGGCGACACCAAGCTCGGCGGCGACGACTGGGATAACAAGATCATTTCCTATCTCGTAGACGAGTTCAAGAAATCTCACGCGATCGATCTTTCCAAAGACAAGATGGCTATGCAGAGATTGAAAGAGGCGGCGGAAAAGGCGAAGATCGAGCTTTCGGGCATGACCTCCACCAACGTAAATCTTCCTTTCATCTCGATGAGTGCGGAAGGTCCTCAACACCTCGACGTCACCATCACCAGACAGAAATTCGAAGCGATGACGGCGGATCTTTTGAACCGCACGGTAGAGCCGATGAAAGCGGCTATGCGCGACGCGGGTCTGACGTATAGCGACATCGACAAGGTCATTCTCGTCGGCGGTTCGACGCGTATGCCCGCGGTCGTGGCGAAAGTCAAAGAAGTTACGGGCAAAGAACCGTTCAAGGGCATCAACCCCGACGAATGCGTCGCGATCGGCGCGGCGGTACAGGGCGGCGTTCTCACCGGCGAAGTCAAGGACGTACTTCTTCTCGACGTTACCCCGCTTTCCTTGGGTATCGAAACGCTCGGCGGCGTGTTCACGAGAATTATCGACCGCAACACGACGATCCCCGTAAAGAAGAGCCAGGTGTTCTCGACGGCTGCGGATAATCAGACGAGCGTGGATATTCACGTTCTGCAAGGCGAACGCGAGTTCTGCAAAGACAACAAGACCCTCGGCAACTTTATGCTGTCGGGTATCGCTCCCGCGCCCCGCGGTATACCGCAGATCGAAGTTACCTTCGATATCGACGCGAACGGTATCGTACACGTAACGGCGCAGGATAAAGGCACGGGCAAATCGACGGATATCACCATCACTTCCTCGACCAACCTTTCCGAAGAAGAGATCGATAAAGCGGTGAAAGAGGCGGAGCAGTTCGCCGAAGAGGATAAGAAGAGAAAGGAGAAGGTCGACAACAAGAACAAACTCGACGGTATGATCTTCTCGGTGGAACAGACGATGAGAGAGGCGGGCGACAAGCTCGACGAAAACGATAAGAATACGTTGCAAGCGGCGGTGGACGCGGCGAAGAAAGAGCTTGAAAGCGATGACGACGAGCGTATCAAAGCGGCTTACGACAAGCTTATGCAGGACGTTCAGCCCGTGTTCGCGAAGATGTATCAGGCAAACGGCGGCGCGGCGGGCGCCGATCCGAACGCGAACGGTTCGACGGACGGCGACACCGAGTTCCATCAATAAGCTTTGAAAGCGCAAGAGTAAAGAGTTCGGGTTTGACGGGTATCCGTCAAACCCGTAACCGCTATAAAACGGAGTTATCACTATGGCAGATAAAAAGAATTATTACGAAATTCTCGGCGTGGATAAGAAGGCGACGCCCGAACAGATCAAGGCGGCGTACAGAAAACTCGCGATGAAATATCACCCCGACAGAAATCAGGGCGACGCGGAGGCGGCGGAGAAGTTCAAGGAAATAAACGAGGCGAACGAAACGTTATCCGACGAACAAAAACGCGCGGCGTACGACTATGAACTCGAACATCCCGGTATGGGCGGGTTCGGAGGCGGCGGATTCGAAGGCGGGTTCGGCGGGTTCGAGGATATTTTCAGCAATATTTTCGGCGGCGGTTTCGGCGGATTCGGCGGCGGCAGAACGGCGCGTTCGGAAGTCGGCGAGGATATTCAAAGAGAAATGACCCTCTCGTTTATGGACGCGGCGAAGGGCTGTAAAAAGACCGTTTCGTATATGCGGAACGAGCCTTGCGCGGCGTGCCGCGGTACGGGCGCGAAGAACGGTACGGAATATTCGACTTGCGGTAAGTGCCAAGGCAAGGGCGTGGTGCAACAGGTACAAAATACCATGTTCGGGCGTACGATACGCCAGACCGTTTGTCCCGATTGTGGCGGTGCGGGCAGGACGATCAAGGAGAAATGCCCCGACTGTAAGGGAAAAGGCTCGCAACGCAAGGAAACGACGATCACGCTCGATATTCCTGCGGGCGTGAACACGAACAGTTATATGAAAAAGAAAGGCATGGGTCAGGCGGCGCCGAACGGCGGCGTACCCGGCGATCTCATCGTCGTGTTCAGAGTCGAGCCGCACAAGATATTCGTGCGGGATAACTTCGACTTGAAAGTGGACCTGCCCATTTCCTTTAAAACGGCGGCGCTGGGCGGCGTGGTGAAAGTCCCGACCGTGGACGAAACGTTCGATTTCACGATCCCCGAAGGCACGCAGAACGGTCAGGTATTCACGATCCGCGGCAAGGGTATCAAATCCGCGCGCGGCGGTACGGGGAATCTGATATTGCGGGTACTCGTGGAGATCCCGACCAAGCTTTCCCGCGACCAGAAGAAAGAGATCGAAAAGTTGGACGTGGACATCGATCTGAAACAGTACGACCGAATGAAAAAATATTCGGACAACGTAGAGGCGTTATACGGACAAAAACCGTTCGAGAAATAACAACCAGACGGAGCTGAAAGGCTCCGTCTGTTGATAAAAGAGGGGCGTAAATATGATAGATTTATTGCATTTAGAAAATTATCGGGAGAATAACCGTATTGAGGCGAAAAAGGCGCAAGGCGGTCTTCCGCAAAGCATTTGGGAAACGTACTCGGCATTTGCGAATACGTTGGGCGGCGTGATCTTGCTTGGCGTAGAAGAACTTGCGGATAAGTCTTTGCACGCGATCGGCTTGCCTGAACCCGAACGGTTAGTGAAAGAGTTTTGGGATATCGTCAATAACGAGAATAAGGTGAGCGTAAATATTTTAGCGGATAAAAACGTTACGATCGAGGAAGTGGGCGGGAAACGGATTATCGTTATCACCGTACCGCGAGCGCAAAGATACGATAGACCCGTATATATTGCAACGAACCCGTTGTCGGGATCGTATCGGCGAAACGGCGAGGGGGATTATAAATGTACGCGCGAAGAGGTGCAGAGTATGATGCGCGACGCGGCACGACAGTCGCAGGATATGCTCGTGCTTGAAAAAACGGATATGAGCGCGTTGGATAAGGAAAGCGTTCGCCGTTATCGTATCCGTATGCAAAATAGCCGTCCTGGTCACGTTTGGGATGCTTTGGAGGATGAGGAGTTTTTGTATAAGCTCGGGGCTGTCGGGCGCGGCGAAGACGGAAAAATGCATCCTACGGCGGCAGGTCTTCTGATGTTTGGATATGAGTATGAGATCGTTAAAGAATATCCGACTTATTTTCTTGACTATCAAGAAAAAATGGACGACGATACCCGTTGGACGGATCGGGTTGTTTCCAGCTCGGGGGATTGGAGCGGAAATTTGTTTGATTTTTATTTTCGCGTATACAATAAACTCACGTTGGATATCAAAATACCGTTCAAAGTGGAAAATGGCGAACGTATAGACGATACGCCCGTACACACGGCTTTGCGCGAGGCGCTCGCAAACTGTCTTGTCAATGCCGACTATTACGGACGACAGGGTTTGGTCGTTGTCAGGAAAAAGAACGAGATCACCTTTTCTAATCCCGGAAGTTTTCGCTTGGACGTCGAGCTTGCAAAAAGCGGCGGCGTTTCCGATCCGAGAAATACCGCGCTCATCAAAATGTTTAATTTGATCAGTATCGGCGAACGCGCGGGTAGCGGTATTCCGAATATCTTTTCGGTTTGGAAAAAACAAGGCTGGGAAATGCCGTCTATCGAAGAAAGTTTTGAACCTGAACGTATCGTTCTAACGTTACCTCTCGAAAAAATCGGCGATAAAAAATCGGCGATAAAAATCGGCGATAAAAAATCGGCGATAAAAATCGGCGATAAAAAGTCTGAAATAAAAGAAACGATAAAACGGATCATCATAGAGTATTTAACGGAACATGCGTCGGCAAAAACCTCGGAAATATCGGAGATACTGCAATTACAAGTTTCTCGAACGAGGGATTATTTATCGGAGTTGGTGAAAGAAGGTATTCTCGAAAGCGAGGGCGGGAATAAAAACAGAATATATAAGCTGAAAAGTTGAAAATAAAAAAACCTTTCCGAGGGGAAAGGTTTTTTTCGTATAAGAGAAAGGGAGTTGCAAATATGCAACTCCCTTTCAAAACCCACCAGCTATGCTGGTGGTAAATAGCTTTAGCTTCAAGCCTACCATTTACTATACAAAAAAGCTCCTCTGTGCTAAACTGTATGTAAGGCTCGCA
>JBGVLV010000013.1:0-18976 GCA_045124465.1 Candidatus Scatosoma sp. | reverse complement strand
AGGTCTTTGTGACTTGTTCTACGGTATCGCCTATTAAATCGGCGACGACCATAAAATTAGCGCCCAAATGGATAAGCATAGAGACAAACGAGTGGCGTAGGTCGTGGATCCTTATTTGTGGGAGATCGGCTTTTTTTGTATGCACTCAAAGACGATATTGCAAATCTTTCGGGTATGGGTTCATTGTTGAACAGCAAGACGTTCGGTGAGTCGCAAGGCTATGACGCGCTGATGATAAAACTCGCCCCGGCGCTTATGCGTTCGGCGGGGAAAAAGGTGGTACTCGAAAAGCACCTAAAAAAGCTGTTGTCGTTGCTTTCGGCGAAGTACGGGACAGAGATCGCGACGGAAGACATAACGGTCTTTTGGCACGACGGGATCCCCACGACCGAATCCGTCAGAGCGGAGATCGCGACGGAGGACATAACGGTCTTTTGGCACGACGGGATCCCTACGACCGAATCCGTCAGAGCGGATATCGCGCAGAAACACCTTTCTACTGGATGGAGCAAAAAACGGGTGCTTATGCAAGACTACGGATTCGACGAGAATACGGCGGAAACGATCCTCGAAGAGTTGCGTACGGAAACGCCCGCAATGCCTTCCTTCGGCATAGACGAGGGCGACGATCAAGGCGGTGACGAAACCGAATGAAATACATAAAGCCCCCCGATTTTAAAAGCGTGAGGGAGTTTAAAGCACATTACGAAAAGGTCGAACGCGAGATCACCGAACTGTTGATCGGGGACGGTAGTGCAAGCACCGCAAAGGAACTGAACGAAAAACTCTCCCAAGCGTTGAGCGCCGCGACGTCCTATCTCGCGAACGTGAACCGTCGTTTTTCGAAAAACGAACTTCCAACGGCGTTTAAAGAGGGGAAAGACAGTATAAAAGACCCGCCGAAAGTATCGGCAAAGGAAGTTTCGGAAGCACTCGAAAAACAAGGCTTTAAATACGCGAAAAACGGATTTTCAAGAGATACGTATATCGAACTCCAAACGGCGACGCAAGCCGCGGGAAACGGCTTAAAAACGCGCGTAAATTCGATAATAAAGGATTTGAGCAAGACGGGACAAGACAGCGTTTACAACGTGCAACGGGCGATCGCAAAAGATTTGCAGGATCACGGGATATTCACGGTCGAGTATTCGAACGGTGCGAAACAGTCGTTACTCGCTTATGCGGCAATGGCGGCGAGGTCCGCGAGGATAGAGAGTACGAATATCGGCGCGATCGGCGGTGCGTTGCAAGCGGGGACGGACCTCGTAAAAATGACGACTATGCCGCAATGCTGTAAACTCTGCGGCGCGTATCAGGGGAAGGTGTATTCGATCAGCGGAAAGGACAAGCGTTTCCCTGCGCTTTTCAAAACGGTTTTGCAAAACGGCTACGCGTTACCGCACCCGAATTGCCGTCATGAATTTATTCCATACTTCGAGGAGATAGAAGACCCTGCGGACGTTGAAAAAGCGATAGAACGCAGTCGGATCAAGTACGACAGCAAAGGCGAACTTGTAGACGTACGTTTTCAAAAGGATATCAAGGGCTATGCGGCGTGGCAAGCGGGAAACCGTCAACTGAACCGTGAGGCGTTGGAATACGATCAAATGAAAGCGTATTACGCAGGGCGTGAAGACGAAATGCCGTATAAATCACTTGGAGCGTTTAGACGGGCAAGGCGGGCGAACGATCTTTCTCCCGCGTTTAAAATGTGGAAATATCGTAAACGCGACCAAGCGCAATACGAGGACTGGAAAAGCAAGATCGGCGCGACGAATATGCCCGAAAGCGTTGACAAATTCCAAGAGATTAAGTATAATAATCAAAAGGAATTTTCGTTGTTAAAAGGCTATAAAGAGGCACAGCAAAAGCAAGATATACACGCATTAGTATCGTTTAAGGTTTATAAGGTGGTTTCGCGTGAGATTGATAAAGCTCTCGTAGGTAAGACGTTCGATGGGATAATGATTAAAGGAAAGCTAACCCATTTCATTGATCGTGTAATTGGTGAATATCAAGAAAGCGATTATAAACAATCAGGGAAAAGACAGGGCGTTAAAATCATCGATATTGTAGACTGTTTGCAAGGAGAGAAAAAGACTTCGCGGACTAATGGCGATGGCTTGATATCTTTAACCTATGTGAATGAAAAATGTAAAGTAACGATAAATCCTAAAACGGGTATTTTGATACAAACAAATCCTGTACCGAGGAGAAAAAAGAAATGACATTGTTAATTAAAGAAGTCGAATTTATAAAAAATAAAGTTCCAAATGGAGAGGAACTACTTAATCAAAAAGACTGGTATGAGATAGCAAGTAGGCTTGACACGCTCGAATTGGATATAGGGTATATTGATAATGATCCAAACAATAAGCCATTGAATGATATAGGTAGATTTATTGAGAGGCTTATAGACAAAATCGCATATGATGAAGGCGATGATGATATTCTTCAAATAACAAACGATTAAAAGCATTTTGCAATTAAGGCAAAGTGCTTTTTTCATACAATTCAATAATTTGGGACAACGCTTGGAGACGGGCGCTGTCCTTTTTTATACCACGTCGGGCGAGGGACGAAAAACACAGCAACATAAAAAACTCTATCGTGGGACGCTTGCCACGAAAAAAAGGCGAAAGGAGCAATTTATGGCATTTATGACAAGAGAACAACTGGTTGCATTTGGGCTTACGGACGAGCAAGTTGAAAACGTGATGAAAGAACACGGTAAGGCTATGTCGGAAGTCGAGGCGCAAATTCCGACGGACGCAAATCTCAAAGATTATGCCAAGCTCGAAGGGGATAATGTTTTTTCTGGTGAAAATACTTTTTACGAGTTATCGGCGGAAAAACTTTATGGTGAATAAAGTGTTTTTTTGCAAAAAGAAAAGGCACTATACCTCTCGAATTAAAGAAATTGTATGAAAAAGCCGAACCCAAAGAAATACTCTTGAAAGATATGGATGATTTTCGTGCATATACGAAAGGAATCCCCGAAACGCTTTCGGGAATTGACCTTGAAATTTATACCGCGCATGAAAAGTATCTTCTTCAAGCCGCTAAAAAAGCGGAACGCGATCTCGAAAAACTGGAAGACCTCAGACGGTCTCTCAAAGAGGCGGGGATGCGAGTAGCGCTTGCGCGGGCAAATTCCTCTGTTACGGCGAATAGCGCTTATAGTTCTAAGAACGCCTCTTCGAATTCGAGAAGGGATGTCACCGACGACAGCGGCAGAACGCAGGGGTATCTGCAAGACGGCAGGATATATAACGACAAAAGCGACGTCGTCGGGTACGTTGACGAGTATAACCGTGTTTACGACAAAGACCACCGCCGCGTGGGCGAAGTCGAAAAGAACGGAAAGATCACCAAATATAGATAATTTTAATAGACGAACGGAATACCGTCGTTTTGCAGATCGGCGGGAGGCGGAACGTCCACGGCGACGAGATCGTAGTCGGAAAGTTCGGCGAGCCGATAGGTGCCGTGCGCGGAGAATTTCGTGTGATCGATCAAAAGAATACGTTTCTTGCTCCGCATAAACGCCGCAAGCTTGATCTCTTTCTGATCGAGCGAACGCTCCAAGACCTCTTTTCCGCTCACGGCGGCGCAAGAGGAGATCATAAGATCGAACGAGAAATCCTCGATCTGCCGCGCCGTCCAGCTCCCCGTCGCGGAAACGGTGTTGAATTGCACGCTCCCGCCCAGCAGAATGAGGTTCACGTTCTGTTTTTTGGAAAGTTGGATAGCGGTCTGCAAATTGTTGGTGACGACCGTTTTGAAACTCAGATCCATTCTCTCCGCCAAAGCCAACGCGGTGGAGGAACTGTCTATAAATACCGAACGGAATTCGGGAATACGGCGCAAAGCATTTGTCGCCGTTTTTTCTTTTTCTTTCGCGTTTTTGTTCATTCGGACGAAAATGGACACTTCTTCCGCGTTGTCGGGCAGGATAGCCCCGCCGTGGTTGCGTTCGATAAGCCCCAACGTTTTCATTTCCGTCAGGTCGCGTCGAATGGTCGCCTCGCTCACGAAAAGCGTTTTCGCAAGCTCTTTTACGTTTGCGGAGCGGTTTTCTTTCAAAAGTTCCATGATCGCGTTATGCCGTTCGTTGAGTATCATTTTTGCTTTTCCTTGATCGTTTATTATCGTTTATGCTCATATTTTATCACATAGATGATTTTTTGTCAACATTTCGAACATATATTGACAAGAGAAAATAAATGTGATACAATGCAAGAGAAGAAAAACAGGAGAGAGGATATGAAATATTATCTTGCGATAGACATCGGCGCGTCGTCGGGTCGGCATATAGTGGGTTGGCTCGAAAACGGCAAGATGATGACGGAGGAGATCTACCGTTTCGGGAACGGACCCAAACCGCGCACGGCGTACGACGGGAAAGATCATTTAATGTGGGAGCACGAAAGACTGTTCGCGGAGATACTGAACGGTTTGAAAAAGGCGAAAGAGCTTGGGAAAATACCTTATTCGGTCGGTATCGATACGTGGGGCGTGGATTACGCGTTGCTCGACGAAAACGACGAAGTCGTCGGCGGAACGTATTGCTACCGCGATTCGAGAACGGAAACGACGATACCGCAGGTACATAAAACGATAGCGTTTGCGGACTTGTACGCAAAGACGGGCATACAGTTCGCGTCGTTCAATACGGTGTACCAGCTTTTCGACGATAAACTGACGGGGCGAATGGACAAGGCGAAAACGTTTTTGATGTTGCCCGATTATTTCCATTTCCGTTTGACGGGCGTAAAGAAACAGGAATACACCAACGCCACGACGACGGGCATGGTAGACGCCGTTACGCACCGTTGGAACGAAGAAATTTTAGACCGTCTCGGCTACAAGAAAGAACTTTTCGGCGCGTTGAGCCAACCGGGCACGGAAGTCGGCGAGTTTTCGGACGAGATCGCGGCGATCGTCGGTTATAAAGCGAAAGTCGTTTTGCCCGCTACGCACGACACGGCGAGCGCGGTCTTGGCGGCGCCGCTCGACGGTCAAACGCCGTATATTTCCAGCGGTACTTGGTCGTTGCTCGGCGTGGAACAAAACTACGCGCATACGGACGGGAACGCGCGGGAAACGGGGTATTCGAACGAAGGCAGTATCGACGGCGCGTTCCGTTTCCAGAAAAACATAATGGGTCTGTGGATGATACAGCAGGTGCGCCACGAGTTGGACGATAAGTACTCGTTTGCGGAGCTTGCGGAAATGGCGCGGAAAAATCCCGTGCAGGACGAGATCAACGTGAACGATCAACGGTTTTTGGCGCCCGCAAGTATGATAAACGAGATCAACGCGGCGGTGGGCAGAGAACTGACCGTCGGGGAAATGGCGTACGTTATCTATAACAATCTCGCGCGGGACTACGACCTTTCTCTGAAAGCGTTGGAAACGGTCGCGGACGAGCGTTACGAAACGCTGAATATCATCGGCGGCGGGAGTAAGAACGGGCTTTTGAACGAGCTTACCAAAGCGAAAACGGGAAAGAGGATCGTGACCGGACCAGCGGAGGGTACGGCGATCGGAAACCTCGTTATGCAGATGGTGGGAACGGGTACGCTGTCGAACGTACGGGAAGGACGGGAGATCATCAAGAAGTCCTTTGACATAAACGAAGTATAATAAAAAATTTGGAGAATATAAATATGGGTAGATACGAAGAGGCAAAAAAGATCTATGCGAAATACGGCGTCGATACGGAAAGCGCGCTCGAACGGCTTAAAAATATCCCCGTCAGCGTGCATTGCTGGCAGGGCGACGACGTGATCGGCTTTGACGGCAGCGACTCGCTTTCGGGCGGTATTCAGACGACGGGTAACTATCCCGGCCGCGCGAGAACGCCGGAAGAACTGTTCGAGGACGTGAGAACGGCGTTCAAACTCATGCCGGGAAAAAAGCGTATCAACGTACACGCTTGCTATGCGTTGCTCGGCGAAGACAAGGGCAAGGTAGACAGAGACGCGTATACGTATAAACATTTCGAACCTTGGGTCAAGCTTGCAAAAGAGTGCGGTATGGACGGCGTGGATTTCAACCCGACGTTTTTCGCGCACCCGAAGATGAAAGACGGGCTTTCCCTGTCCTCGCCCGACGAGGAAACGAGAACGTTCTGGGTACGTCACGGCAGAGCTTGCTTGCAGATCGCAGCGGAGATGGGCAAGGCGATGGGCAGTCCCTGTTTGGTGAACATTTGGATACCCGACGGGTATAAGGATATTCCCGCGGACAGACTCGGACCGCGCGCAAGACTGAAAAAGTCCCTCGACGAAATGTTGGAAGGCTACGATAAAGAATGGGTGATCCCCGCGGTGGAAAGTAAAGTATTCGGTATCGGTATCGAAAGCTATACGGTCGGCAGTAACGAGTTCTATCAGAACTATGCGGCGAAAGCGGGCATTTGCTGTTTGCTCGACACCGGTCACTACCACCCGACGGAAGTCGTTTCGGATAAGATACCCGCGTTGCTCGCGTTCTACGATAAAGTAGCGTTGCACGTTTCGAGACCGGTAAGATGGGACAGCGATCACGTTATCATCGTAGACGACGAGTTGAAAGAACTTTCGAAAGAGATCGTCCGCAATAACGCGGAGGACAAGATTTTGATCGGGCTTGACTATTTCGACGCGAGCATCAACCGTCTTTGCGCTTGGGTGACGGGCGTAAGATCGATGCAAAAATCGTTGCTCTGCGCGTTGCTTTTGCCGAACGACGAACTGAAAAAATTGCAGGACGAGAACAACTTCACGAAGATAATGTACCTGAATGAAAAGTTCAAATTTATGCCTATGGGCGACGTTTGGGAAGAATATCTCCGCCGTCAGGGCTTGAACGACGACTGGTTCGACGAAGTAGAGAAATTCGAAAAAGAAGTGATCGCGAAACGCGTATAAAATACAAGGAGAAGAAAGGAAATGAAACTGAAAAAGAAAAATATTTTCGACGCGCCTTTCGTGCGCGAAATGTGCAGGGCTACGGCGAATATGTACAGACTCGGTTGGGACGAGAGAAACGGCGGTAATATCAGCTACCTGCTTGACGAAAAGGAAGTGGCGGAATATCTCGATCTGACGAAGGTTATCCGCACGATCCCCACGGGATTCGACGCGGGTAAGCTGGTCGGCAAAATATTCATCGTTACGGGAACGGGTAAATATTTCAAGAACGTGGAATACGATCCCGAAACGAACCTCGGTATCGTCCGTATCGCGAAAGACGGTACGACGGCGGAACTGCTTTGGGGATATAAAGACGGCGGTAAATTCACTTCCGAATTCCCCGCGCACATGATGAGCCACATGACAAGACTGGATATCGACCCCGAACACCGCGTGGTAATGCACTCGCACCCCACGTATACGATCGCGATGAACACCGTTTGTTCTACGGACGAGAAAGAGTTCACGCATAAGCTTTGGCAGTCGAATACGGAGGCCGTCGTCGTATTCCCCGACGGCGTAGGCGTGTTGCCGTGTATGATCTGCGGCACGAACGAGATCGGTATCGCGACGGCGGAGAAGATGAAAAAGTTCCGTTTGGTCGTATGGACGAACCACGGCATTTACGGCACGGGCAAGAATATGGACGAGGCGTTCGGTCTGATCGAAACGGTCGAAAAGACGGCGCAGATCTATATGCTGAGCTTGGGTCACGTCGTCAACGTGATCCCCGACGAGATCATCAAAGGTCTTGCGGAGTTGTGGCACCTCACCCCCTTGGAAGGAGTTTTGGATTAAAGATCCGAATAAAGATAAACGATATAATATAAGGAGAAATGATCATGGCAAGAATCGTACTCAATGAAACAAGTTACCACGGCGCAGGTTGTATCGCGGAGATCCCCGGCGAACTGCAAAGAAGAGGATTGAAAAAGGCGTTCGTCTGTTCCGATCCCGACCTCGTGAAATTCGGCGTTACCAAAAAGGTTTTGGACGTGCTGGATAGCGCGAATATCCCTTACGAGCTGTACTCGGAGATAAAGCCTAATCCCACGATCGAAAACGTGCAGACGGGCGTTGCGGCGTTCAAGGCGAGCGGCGCGGACAGCCTCGTTGCGATCGGCGGCGGTTCGTCTATGGATACGGCGAAGGCGATCGGTATCATCATCGCGAACCCCGAATTCGAGGACGTACGCTCCTTGGAAGGTGTTGCGCCGACCAAGAACCCTTGCGTACCCATTATCGCCGTACCCACGACGGCAGGCACGGCGGCGGAGGTTACGATTAACTACGTTATCACCGACGTGCAGAAGAAGAGAAAGTTCGTTTGCGTAGACGTACACGATATTCCCGTAGTAGCGGTCGTCGATCCCGAAATGATGTCCACGATGCCCAAGGGCTTGACGGCGGCGACGGGTATGGACGCGCTCACGCACGCGATCGAAGGTTATATCACCAAAGGCGCTTGGGAAATGACGGATATGTTCCATATCAAAGCGATCGAGATCATTGCGAAATCTTTGCGCGGCGCGGTCGCGAACACGAAAGAAGGCAGAGAGGGCATGGCGCTCGGTCAGTACGTCGCGGGTATGGGTTTCTCGAACGTAGGTCTCGGTATCGTACACTCGATGGCGCACGCGCTCGGCGCGGTCTACGATACGCCGCACGGCGTGGGTAACGCGATACTTCTTCCCACGGTTATGGAATATAACGCGGAATGTACGGGCGAAAAATACCGCGAAATCGCCAAAGCGATGGGCGTGGAAGGCACGGAGAATATGACGCAGGAAGAATACAGAAAAGCGGCGGTCGAGGCGGTAAAACAGCTCTCGAAAGACGTAGGTATCCCGCAGGATCTGAAAGCGATCGTAAAGGACGAGGACGTAGACTTCCTCGCGCAATCGGCTATGGACGACGCTTGCCGTCCCGGTAACCCCAAAGATCCCACGTTGGAAGACATTAAAGCTCTGTACCGCTCCTTAATGTAATAACGGAACTTGAATACTTGGAAAACTCGACTTTTTATAAGTCGAGTTTTCTTGTATTTGTGTAAAACCGCTTGATAAAAATTTCTATACGTGCTATACTGATTGTATTAAAATGAATTCGGTAAAAGCGCAAATTCCACGGGTTAGGATTTAAAGGATTTATCTTTCTTCTATTTCGATTTGTTTGGCGACAATCGGAGTTTGCGTTTTTCGGTGCGTTGACTTCGGTTGACGCACTTTTTATTATTTTTAGGAGGCTTTATGCAAAAGAAAGTTACAAATGAAGAAGTAGGGCAAGTTATAGGCAAAGTAGCTGAAAAAGTTCGTAGCGATATGGACTATGAATTCAGGGTGGCGCAAAGTCAAATGTGGATCGCGGAAAACGATCTGATCGACGCATTAGACAAAAAGCAATACGGATTGTACAAGGATTATAGTGAAAAAAGAGAGGCTTTTTTCAAAATCGCAAAGGAACTTTACGAAAGAAAAATTTAACCGTACCCAAAAGCAAACCGCACCATATTCGCAAGCTTGCGAAATATGGTGCGGTTTTTATATCCGAAATCGTTCGGTCAAATGGTCTCTACGTTGATGAGGTTGGAATTGCCGCTCTTGCCGTTTGGCGTGCCGCCAGTAATGACGATCGTGTCGCCTTTTTTGACGAGTCCGCTCTTTTTCGCTATCTGTTTGGCGAAATAGAACAGAATATCGATCGAGCTGTATTCTTCCGCCATAGCGGGCAAAACGCCCCAGCTGAGCGCAAGTTGGCGATAGGCGTGTACGTCCGTCGTGATACCGAGTATATTGATATTCGGACGGAAACGGGACACCATACGCGCCGTGCCGCCCGTACGGGTGCAAACGACGATGGCTTTTGCGTTCAGATCCTTGGCAAGGGTAGCCGCGGAGTGCGACAACGCCTCGGAAGTATTCTTGATCACGAAATTGTCGAGGGTCTGGATATATTCGGTGTGGGTTTCGGCGTGTTCGACGATCTTCGCCATCGCCGCGACCGATTGAACGGGGTACGTACCCGCGGCGGTTTCGCCCGAGAGCATAACGGCGGAAGTGCCGTCGTAAACGGCGTTCGCTACGTCGGAAATTTCCGCACGGGTCGGGCGGGGGTTGTGGATCATCGATTCGAGCATTTCCGTCGCCGTAATGACCCGTTTACCGTGTATACGGCATTGATTGATGATATACTTTTGCACGTCGGGCAATTCCTCGTACGGTATCTCTACGCCGAGATCGCCGCGCGCGACCATAATGCCGTCCGATACGCTCATAATATCTATGAGATTGTTTACGCCCGCGCGGTTCTCGATCTTCGCGATGACGTCGATATGACTTCCGCCGTGCGCCGCCAAGAACTCTTTCGCGTCAAGAACGTCCTGTTTCTTGGAAACGAAGGACAACGCGACGAAATCCACGTCCTGTTCGATACCGAATAAAAGATCCGCCTTGTCCTGTTCGGAAAGGAACTCCATATGCAATTCCTTGTCGGGAAAGAACATCGACTTGCGGTTGGAAAGCTCGCCGCCTATTTCTACGATACAATGCACGTCGGGCGCTTTCACGTCCACGACGCGGAATACGATCATACCGTTGTTGAGTAATATCTTGTCGCCCGCTACGAGTTCTTCGCAAATGCCCGCATAAGACACGGAAACGCAGCTCTGATCGCCTTCGATGTCCTCCGTCGTAAAGATGAACGGGTCGCCGTCCTGTAAGACGATTTTGCCGTCTTTAAAGGTCTTGATACGGAATTCGGGACCTTTGGTATCCAACAGAATGGGCAGGGCGATCTGTTTCTCGTCCCGTACCTCTTTAATGATCTTTATTTTCTTCGCATAGTCCTCGTGCGTGCCGTGGGAGAAGTTCAAACGTACCACGTCCATACCCGCGTCCGTCATTGCGGATATCGTTTCTTTGACCGTACTTGCAGGACCGATCGTGCAGATGATTTTTGTTTTTTTCATAAGTGCTCCAAGCAAAAATATCGTTCTTTTTTTCAAGGAAAAAAATCTCTTTTATTTTACTATTTTTTTTGAAAAAAAGCAAGAGAAATGAGTGATTTTTTTCAAAGAAAGTGCTATAATATTTACAGATTTGAGTTTGTTATACGGTCGCGGCGTCTTTTAAGACGATGAGGAAAGTCCGAGCAGCATAGGACAGGGTGCCTGATAACGTCAGGTGAAGGCGACTTTAAGGAAAGTGCAACAGAAATAAACCGCAAAGCTTCTCGCTTTGTAAGGATGGAAAGGCGAGGTAAGAGCTCACCGATACCGCGGTAACGCGGTATGCAATGTAAACCCCACCCGCTGCAAGATTGGGCGTCCGTCAATAGGGCTGTCCGTCCGACGGAACGCCGTGAATATCGCTTGAACTTGTCGGCGACGGCAAGTCTAGATAAATGACCGTACACGACAGAACTCGGCTTACAGACAAACTCAGATCCCTTTAAATACGCGAAGATCGGACGTTTTCCGATCTTTTTTACGTTTTGTCACGATAAATGGGCGGTTTTAACGGAAAACTTCGGGGTTGTGTTTATGTCTGACATAGGTATTATGTCACGTAGAATAGCCGTAAAAACGCCTTATTTTTAAAGGATTATGCCACGCATAATACCTATGTGTGACATAAAACCGAACAAGAAAAAAGTTTTTGACATAGTACAAACCCTCCCGAACATACGATAGACTGAAATTCCGAAAAGAAGTAAAAGTGGACGACGTTGAAACGGGAGGTGAAGAAATATGTTTTTGGATCTTATTTGGACGATCCTCGGGAAGATCGTATTTTTTACGGGGTCGATCGGGACGAAGAATTCTTTTCCCAAGCCGCTCTCGAAAGAGGACGAGGAGAGGTATTTGGAGCTTGCGGCGCAAGGGGATAAAGAGGCGAAAGATATGCTGATAAAGCACAACATGCGGTTGGTCGCGCATATCGTCAAAAAGTATGCGGGCGCGGCGGAAACGGACGATCTCATCTCGGTGGGGAGTATCGGGCTTATCAAGGCGATCGGCACCTACCGACCGGGACACGGAACGGCGCTCGCTACGTATACCGCGCGGTGTATCGAAAACGAGATACTTATGCTCATACGCGCAAATAAGAAACATAAGAACAATCTCTCTCTTTCCGACCCCGTCGGCACGGATAAGGACGGGAACGAACTCACGCTTATGGATCTTTTGTTTGAAAAAGAGGATTGCGTGTTCGAGCAGGTGGAACGCTCGGTACAGCGGGAAAAACTTTTGGAACAGATAAAAAAGATATTGAGCGAACGGGAATATACGATCATTTGTCTTAGGTATGCGTTGAAAGGCGGCATACCGTTGCCGCAAAGGGAGGTGGCGAACGTTTTGAAAATATCCCGTTCGTACATATCGCGCATAGAAAAACACGCGATTGAGAAGTTGCGTAGCAAGCTACGCGCGGAGGATTTCCTCGACTGAGGAGCGGGAGAAAAAGGGAAAAGAAGTGTAAAAGGTGTGTAAGGGATAAAAATTTCCGTAAAATTTCCAAAAAAGCGGAAAAATATGCCTTTGCACACTTGAAATTTTTTTTCAAATATGTTATACTGTATTCGGTTTAAACGGGGTTGTTCCGTAAACAAAAAGACCCGTTTGACGATGATTCAGGAAAAAATATTTGGAGGAATTTCACAATGACAATATCACAAGATGTTGCACAGATGTTCTGCGTTGCAAAAGGCGCAGGCGTTGCCCGTCATGAAAACGCTGCCATTCCCGAAGAAGGCAAGTGGATTCACGCGAAAGAGATCAAAGATATCAGCGGCTTTACCCACGGCGTCGGCTGGTGCGCGCCGCAACAGGGCGCTTGCAAGCTCAGCTTGAATATCAAACAGGGTATCATTCAAGAGGCGCTCGTAGAAACGATCGGCTGTTCCGGTATGACCCATTCGGCGGCTATGGCTGCGGAGATCTTGCCCGGCAAGACCCCCCTCGAGGCGCTCAACACCGACCTCGTTTGCGACGCGATCAATACGGCAATGAGAGAACTTTTCTTGCAGATCGTATACGGACGTTCGCAGTCCGCGTTCTCCGACGACGGTCTTGCGATCGGCGCGGGGCTTGAAGATCTCGGTAAAGGCCACCGTTCGCAGGTGGGTACGATGTACTCCACGTTGCAAAAGGGCGTAAGATACCTGGAAATGGCGGAAGGCTACGTTACCCGTCTTGCGCTCGACGCGAATAACGAAGTTATCGGTTACGAATTCGTTTCGCTCGGCAAGATGACCGATTTCATCAAGAAAGGTATGGAACCCAACGAGGCATACAAGAAAGCGATGGGACACTACGGCAGATTCAGCGAAGAACAGGGCGCTGTGAAATTCATCGACCCTCGTAAAGAGTAAGGAGGACAAGCAAAATGTCATTATTTGAAGGTTATGAAAGAAGAATCGATAAAATCAACGGCGTTCTGAAAGAATACGGCATTTCTTCCATCGAAGAATGTAGAGAGATCTGCCTTTCCAAAGGCGTAGATTGCGATAAGATCGTCAGAGCCGGACAACCCATCTGCTTTGAAAACGCGGTTTGGGCATACACCGTCGGCGCGGCGATCGCGATCAAAAAAGGTTGCGTAAAAGCGGCGGACGCGGCGGCTGCGATCGGTATCGGTCTGCAAGCGTTCTGTATCCCCGGTTCGGTCGCGCAGAACAGACAGGTAGGTCTTGGCCACGGTAACCTCGGCGCAATGCTCCTCTCCGACGAAACGGAATGTTTCTGTTTCCTTGCCGGTCACGAATCCTTCGCGGCGGCAGAAGGCGCTATCTCCATCGCGCTCAATGCGAATAAGGTAAGAAAGCAACCCCTCCGCGTCGTATTGAACGGTCTTGGCAAAGACGCGGCGTATATCATTTCGAGAATTAACGGATTCACGTTCGTGGAAACGGAATTCGATCCCGCTACGGAAACGGTGAAAGTCGTTTACGAAAAAGCGTTCTCCGAAGGCGACCGCGCGAAGGTTAAATGCTACGGTGCGGACTCCGTCCCCGAAGGCGTTGCGATCATGAAACTCGAAAACGTCGGCGTTTCCATTACGGGTAACTCCACCAACCCCACGAGATTCCAGCACCCCGTTGCCGGCACGTATAAGAAATGGTGTAACGAAAACGGCGTGAAATACTTCTCCGTTGCCTCCGGCGGCGGTACGGGCAGAACGCTCCACCCCGACAATATGGCGGCAGGTCCCGCGTCCTACGGTATGACCGACACGATGGGCAGAATGCACTCCGACGCGCAGTTCGCAGGTTCGTCCTCCGTTCCCGCGCACGTTGAGATGATGGGTCTTATCGGTATGGGTAATAACCCCATGGTCGGCGCGACCGTTGCGGTAGCCGTTGCGGTAGAAGAAGGTATGAAAGCGTAAGCTTTAAAACCGAATAAAAACGAGTCGGGCGCGGGCTTTGGACAAGATCCAAAACGCCGCGCCTGATTTTTTTACGTAAAAAACGGAGAGGGGAAAACTCTCCGTTTTTGCCGTGTGATAACGTTTTTTTATTTTTCGATTTGTTCTTTAAACAGTTTTACCCATTCGTCCGCGATCAGCGTAGCGCCCGCAACCATGGGGTGAACGCCGTCGTAGAGATAGGGGGTCGCGCCGTATTTTTCCGCTTTCTCGGAGAATTTCTCTTGCAGGGGCAGGAAATACAGACCGTATTCTTCCGCTAATTTCTTTACGACTTTCGCGTATTCGCGAACTCCGAGGAAACGGTCGAATCTGTCGGGGATTTCTTCCGTGTTCTCGGTCGCGCCGCCTTCCAAAACGAAGGGTTCGCAAAGAACGATCTTTACGTTCGGCAAAACCTGTTTCGTGTCCTCGATCAAGTTTCGATACATTTTCTCGAAACGGACCAAATCTACGCCGTTTTTCGAGGAAATTTCGTGCCAAATATCGTTGATACCGATCAAAATGCTCAAAACGTCGGGTTCTAAATTCCAAACGTCCGCTTTCACTCTTGCGTACAGATCGACGACGCGGTTGCCGCTGATGCCGCGATTGATGACCTCGTATTTATTCGGGTCGATCCGATACAAATCGCTCGCAACGAACATAGGGTAGCCGCTACCGTAGCTCCAAATATCCGTGCTCTTGTTAAAGTCGCGACTTCTTCCCATATCCGTAATGCTGTCGCCGAAGAATAAAATTCTCATATTTTTATACTTCTCTGATTGTTTTTATATTATAATGGATATTATAATTTTTTACCGCATTGATCGCAAAACGCGTCGTCGCTTTTCACGTTGTTGCCGCAGTTGGGGCAAACGCTTTGCAGGTTCTTTCCGCAAGCGGCGCAGAACTTCGCGTTTTCGTCGTTGATTTCGCCGCAGGAGCAGATAACGCCGTTATTTACCGCCTTGGAAACGTTGCGGAGGGCGGGGGCGAGCTGTTCGCTCGCGTTGTTTAATACGGGCGCCGTTTCGCTCATAACGTAATTTGAAATCTCCCGTCTGAACGCGAACGCCGTAAAGCCAAGTCCGATCCCGAGCATAGGCAAGCCGAGGAACGCGCACCAAAAGAGGGAGGGGCGTTCGCCGTCTGCCATCGACGAGAAGAAATCGACGAGTCCGATACCCGTCAGCGTTACGCCGCCGAGCAGTAAAAGGATACCGACGATTTTAAGTATTTTTTTGGCTTTCATCATAGTCCTCCGTTAAAAACGAAAGCCCTCCGATGCATTACGCGACCGAAGGGTTCCGATTAGTGGTGGACGCGAAAGGGCTCGAACCTTCGACCTCTACCATGTCAAGGTAGCGCTCTAACCAACTGAGCTACGCCTCCGAAAGATTACTTTGATATTATAGCAGATAAATTGAATTCCGTCAATTATTTTTTCAAGGAATTTCACAAAAAAAATCAAAAACGGCAAAAGAAATCTCTCTCCGCCTCGGAAGTCGGGGGAGAGAGATGGAAAAGTATCCGATCAAATTCAGTCGTTACCCTTTTTACGGGAGAACAAATAGAAGAATCCCGTGAAGAACAGAATGTTCAGAAGATACGCGACGGGGATAACGATAAACGAAAGCAACTGTGCGGGAACGGAAACCTGCGCCTTGAAATATACGGCGATCATCGTAACGATGATGACGGTGATGACGAATACGACCGCCGCCGTCAGGATATAAGAGGGGTGTTTCTTCCGTCTTGCTCTCGGACGGTAGCCGCAAGCGTAGAGGATCGCGCAGACGATGAATTGTACGAACCCGACGGCAAACCCGACGATGGGGTAGACGACGGGGATATTCAAATATCCGCGGAGGAAGAATACGATCAAACTTTCGAACGCCATAATACAGAATACGATGAACGCCGATTTAAACAGCGTAAGACCCATATTATAACACCCCCGCGCGTTTGCCGTATCGTTTGCCGATACGTGCGCTTGCGCGTTCGTCGTAGCGATACCGCCCGCGGTCTGTAACTTGATCCCTTCCGATTGCGCGCGGTCGCGCAGGTCGGTGAAATTCGGTTCTGTTTGCGGGGGTTGATAATATCCCTGCGCTTGCGGGGCGTATCCGTACGCGTATTCGTTGTTTTGGTACGCCGTAGCGTATTGACGGGAGCGGAGATCGCGCATAGCGTTATTGAGCGCCGCCTCGCGTTGGGTGAGGTCGAGTTCGCGTTCCTGTAATTCGCGGGCTTGTTTCAAAAGCACGTTGGTTTCCTCGGTCGCTTTTTGTTGCGTTTCTTGGAGTACCCGTTCCGCCTCTTCTTTGGTGCGGGCGAACGCGGCTTTTTCTTCTTCGAACGCCGCGGACTTCGTTTCGAATTCCCGTGTGCGGCTTTCAAACAACTGTTTCTCCGATTGTAACATCGCCCGTTCGGATTCCATTTTTTCGAGGTTCTCGTTGAATAATTTCACTTGCGCGTTGTAATCGCTCAATTTATCCGCGAAGTCGAATTGTTGCGCGGAGAGGGCGTTTTTGCGGGTGATGAAATCCAACTGCTGTTGATTGTAAACGGCTTGTCGCGCGGCGAGTTCTTTCTGTTGTTGTTGGAGTTCCGCGAGATCGTCCTGTAATTTCTGCGTTCCGCGCGCCAGTTCGGATTGTTGCGCTTGCAACTCCTCGCGTTGCCGTTCGATCTCTTCTTCCGTAGCCGTCGTTTGCGACTGTTTGTCGCTCACGCTGCGTTGCTTTTCTTCCAAAGCGTATTCGCGCTGGGAAAGCTCGTACGTTTTTCTGTCGATTTCCGCGCGTTCCGCTTGCAGACTTTCTTTCAAAGCGTCGAGTTCTTCCCGCTTTTCCCGTAATTGTGCTTGCGATTCTTCGAGCGCGTTGTGTTCGCCGCGGAGAGTATCCCGTTCGACGTCCAACGTTTGTATTTTCTCGTTTAATTCGGCGCGTTCCGTTTCCAGTTCTTCTTTCGCTCTTTCGAACTCTTCTCGGTTTCTCTGTAATTCTTCTTGTTCGGTTTGTAACGTTTCCGATCTGACCGTAAGTTCCTCGCGGTTTCTTTGTAACTCTTCTTGTTCCGCTTGCAATGTTTCCGATTTAGCCGTAAGTTCCTCGCGGTTTCTCTGTAATTCTTCTTGCTCGGCTTGTAACGTTTCCGATTTGACCGTGAGTTCTTCCCGTTCGCTTTCGAAACGGTCGTTCTGTGCGTCGGTCAGTTCGCGTTCCTTTTCCTCAAACGCCGCGCGCTGATCTTCTAATAATTTTTTCAGCTCGCGTATCTCCGCGTTTTGGCGTTCGAGTTCCGTTTTCGCGTCGCTTATTTCCCGTTCCTTTTCGCTAAGCTCGTATTCTTTCGCGGCGATCTCGCCTTCTTTCTCGCTCAAAACGCGTTGTTTTTCTTCCAGCTCCCGCGCCTGCGATTCGTATTTCTCTTTCAGTTCCTTGAAATCGGATTTTTGCGAAACGAGAGAGGAGCTTTGCGTGGAAAGGAGCGCGCGTTCGCGTTGTAATTCGTTTTTCAGATTATTGAGCGCGGTACGTTCCTCCTCCATAGCCGCCTCGCGCGCGGCAAGGGAACGTTTCAGCTCGGTCAGCTCCGTTTGCTTTTCCGTGATAAAGGAGAAATCGTAGTGCGCGTTGCCGTCCGAGATAAGGCTGTCGATGATCGTTCGGGAATATTCCCATTCGGACAGATTCTTTTCCGTGACCGTCCGTCCCGCGTCGGTGAGGGAGAAATATTTTCTTCTGCCGCCGTTGGAGAAATCCCCGTAATACGACTGTACGTATTTGAGAGACTCCAAACGTTTGAGCGCGCTGTAAAGAGTGGGCTGTTTCAACGTGTAAAGCCCGCCGCTTTTCTTTTCTATCTCGTTGATGATATCGTACCCGTATTTGTCGCCGTCGTATAAACTGCGTAAAATAATGGTGTTGATATGCCCGCGGATAAGATCGGAACTGATGTCGAAATTCTGTTCTTCGCCGCCCGTCAAGGTGTTTTCCGTCTCCGAATATTCCATAAAATATCCTCCGTTCCTAAGTTTTTTGTCAGACGAAGTTCTGCTTTGCCTGACAGAATATCGTTACGTTTTACGTACTTTTATACCTTACGTAAAGTATTATATCACAAATAATAAATATTGTCAATGGTATTGCCGACAAAAATGGGAAATTCTGCGGGATTTTCACCGTTTTTTTCCAAAAATTCACCTCTCGGTCATTGACTTTTTCGGGGGAAAAAGGTATAATAAATGCGTTATGGAAAGATACGAACATTGTAAAGAATTTCAGGTGAAGTACTGCGACGCGGATTTTAAGGACGAGCTGAAAACGTCCGCCGCGCTTTCGCTTATGGAAGAAGTAGCTTGTTCGAGCGCGGACGAGCTTGGGTTCGGCTACGCGTACGTAAAGCCGAGAGGGTACGCTTTTATGGTCACGAATATCTGCGCGGAGTTTACGCGCCCGATCATGCTCGGCGAGATCGTGACGGTGAAAACTTGGCCCACGCCGCCCTCGTACGTCGTGTTCGGCAGGGAGTATAAATTTCTCTCTTCGACGGGCGAAACGTTGATGAACGCCTCCTCGCGCTGGTGTATGGTGG
>JBGVLV010000012.1:0-19487 GCA_045124465.1 Candidatus Scatosoma sp. | reverse complement strand
AATTTTTGGAGGTGCAGTAAAGTGAAGAAGTTACCAAATTACGAATGTTTGAACGTTGCCGGTGAGGTTGTATTTGTCGGTAACGCTGACGAAGTGCTCGAGTATTATGAGTACGAAGAAAATTGTAAGATCGTGAACGTAATTCGTGAAGAAGGTAAAGAAAAAGGTTTTGTCGCTGATTTATGGGTGCCTTTGGCGAAGATCGTCCGACGCGTAATAAAAAAGCGAGAGGATAAAAAGAAAGAAAAGGAGGTCAAGAAAAATGCAAGACGTGCAAAAAGAATTGCTCGAAAAAGCGGTCGGGACTGTTAGCCTTTTGCGTCGTAGTGGAAGTTTCATTGACAAGAACGGCGAAAAGGTTGAGTATTCCAAGCTGATTTTGAACGTGAACGGCGCGGACATCGATCCTGAATTCGACAAGAACACTAAGAACGTACTTTCGGCTTTGTTGAAGTTTGAAAAGGTAGCTCTGTAAGAGGTGTATTTATGTACACGACAATCAAGACGATAATATTACAGCTCTTTCATATCCCTACGGATGAGATGATACCGTTTTTACTGATGGTAGTTGTCGTAATATTATTTATAAATTTAATCTGGAGGTAATGCGATGATAGGTTTGTTTACGGAAGTCTGGACCGCAGTAATGACATGGTTTGTCACCCTGTTCCCGCAAGTATCCACGTTTTTCGTCACGACCGGTACGGACGGTGCGAAGGAATTGACCTTTGCGGGTGTTTGTGCCGTCATTATGGCGGGTGTAGCGCTGATTTTGCTTGTGTTTAACCTTATCCGTAGCTTTTTACCCATGCGCGGTTAAGATGCAATTAAAAGGCGTATTCGTAGGGGTACGCCTTTGATTTTTTGAGGTATTTATATGATAAATCAAGTTTATACATGGCTTTTTGAATATTTTTTCGCGGGTGAGTTGCCCGCCGTACTTGCTCCGATCGCGGAAGAGCTTTGCGCGGTTGGCAGTCTGATCGTTACAGCGTTTGCCTTTGCGCCCGTTGTCGGTGTGATCGTGCTTTTTTTGAAATTCTTGTCGTCTTGTTTTAGGTGGTAAGTGTATGCAAACGATTTTGATTATAGCATTGTGCTTGATACTTTTTGTAACGCTTATCAGACAAATTAGCAGTCGAAAACTCGTACTCGGTTGTTTCTGCGACGGAAACGTTATCGTTACGGGTTTGCGTGGTCGCGGAAAAGACCTTTTGTTCGACTGGGTTATCAATATGCGTAATAAAGAGTATTGCTCTAATGTGGACTATACGAAAGGAAATTCCTACGTACCGTTCGAGGGTAAATATTTAAGTCTCGGAGGAAATACGTTTGAGAATTTCATTGAAGGTAAGATAATACCGTATGAATATCCGCTCGATGATGGAACGGATTATTATATTTCCGACGCGTCCGTTTATTTTCCCTCGCAAGAGAATAATAAGCTTAACCGTTGGTATCCGTCGTATTCATTGTTCCAAGCGTTGAGCCGTCACCTGGGCGATTGTAACTTTCATTGTAATTGTCAAAACCTCAATCGTCTTTGGGATAAGATCCGCGAGCAGTCGGATTGTTATATCTTAATGCGCCGTTCGCGCTGGCATTTACATGGACTGTATCATACGATGTCGGGTTACGTTTACGATAATTACGAAAGTTGTTTAAAGCGTATTAAGCCGATGAAAAGGCGATGGGGACGGATCGGAAAAATCGAATTTGACAAGTTTCAAGCGGCTTACGGTGAAATACGTAAATTCAAGATCATATCGTTTCGCCGTCCGAGTTATGACAGTCGGCGGTTTAAGAAAATATTAGAAGGAGATAGAGAAAATGCGGAAAATAGACCCGAAGAAACACCCCAAATTAATTAAGATCCTTGAAACGACAAACAAGGTATTAAAGATCATAGCGATCTCTTGTTTTTGTGTCGTGTTTGTGTTATTTGTCGTATTTATGGCGCGTTCCTGTTCCGATGAGAATGAAGGAACGCTTACAGCCGGAGCGGATAGTTTTTCCGTTTCGGATTATAGTAATGAGAATTTATTTTCTTTGACTTCTTTTGCAACGAAACTTAACGGTGTTTCCGGTATTTTTGGTACGAGTTGTACGCAAGAGGGGTTGACTTTGAATGTAACTTCTATTGCCGGTTATAATAATACCGATCTTGCTGGTGTGTATACTGGTGGATATGGGTATAAAATTCCGTTAAGCTATAATAGTACATACTATTTTTCGTTTGATTGTGATGTTCCCGATGGTGTAAGTAAAATTCGTTGTCTTTATACGTTGTTTAATTCAAATGGCGGTGTTTCCAGCTCAGGTGTATTATTCGTTTCTACTCGTTTTTCTGGTTCCCGTTGTTCAACGTCTTTTGATTCGATCTCTATTGACGGCAACACTTCTGCGAATTGTTATATCGGTATTATGTTGGGTTTTGTTCCCACGGATTACTCTCAATCTGTTACAGTTACTTTTTCAAATATAATGGTATCTGCAACGGATTGTGATTATGTACCGAGTTATACCGATATTTATAATTTAGGTCAAGCTGATGGGTATACAGACGGTATCAATGAGGGTTATTCTAACGGCTATGATAGCGGATATTCTGATGGTAACGATTTTGCCGAACTTGGTGTATTTCGTAGCTCGACCGTTTCGGGAACGTTGACCTATGAAAACGGACAGACTATTACTTTTTCCGAGGTAGCGCCTAATTATTTTTTTAGTGGTATCAGTTTTGATACGATCGCAAGAAAGTATGAGGTTTGCCCTGATACTGAGGACGTTTATTTGGAAAAAGCCGTAATTACCGTTCATTTTTCAAGTCCGTTTGAGTATAGCGGGTTTCCTGTATATTTCACTGGATCGAGTGACGTGCAGTCTTGCGTTTTTTATTCTACCAGTGGTTCATCGTATTCTGCGCAAATTATGTATGAAGATGATGATAATGTAGGTAGTAAACGTGTTATTGAAATTGATTCTTCTTTGACACTTCCTTCGAGTCTGATGGTTTCTTCGTTGGAAATATACTTCGGTCGTGCATCTGATACGCTTTACGGTGTAACCTTATATTCATCTTCGACTGGTTATTTGGTAGGATATTCCGAAGGTTACGATCAGGGGTATATGATCGGCGAAACGGATGGATCGTTGAGTGGCAAGAAAATCGGTTATGACAGCGGTTATTCCGTCGGGTATCAAGACGGCTTTAATCAACAAAGCTTAGGCGGTTTTGGCTGGCTTATATCTTCTGTCCAAGCCTTTTTGGATACAAAATTCTTTGGCGATTTTGGCATCGGAACGCTTTTATATGTTGGGTTAGGTATTACGCTTGTTACGTTGTTCTTAAAAATGTTTGCGAGGTGATCTATGCCGTTAGTGGATTATAAAACTTTACCTGGCGGTGTTTTTCGTACTTTGTTGGATTTATGGGATACTGTACGCATTACGTACGTTGAGGTTTTGGAATGGATGACTTCCAATTCTGTTGGTGGTGTTGTTAGTAGTACTGTGCTGTCTGCTATGTTAGGAGTGGGCATATTTGCCGTCTTGGGATATAGCATTATAAAGTGGCTTATTCCTTAAAAAGTCTTTCGGTTTTTGTTTGACTTTTCGCGCTGAGCGGTTGCGGCTTTAGCCGCAACGGTAAGCGCGCTCGAAATATTAGAAATAAGTGAACCCAAAATAGAGGGAAATTTGATATGAACTTGTCAGATATAAAAGAAAAATTTAATTTTGATGATAAGTTTGGTAAACTTTCTCGTCGCTTGAAGAAAAATTCTTTCGTGTCATACTACTATGAGTTGTTCGCCGAGGATACTTATTTTGACGACCTACCGAAGGAAGTTGTAGATTCATCGTATTTTAAAAGTGACTTTTGGAAACGGCGTAAAGAGGATCTGAAAGAAAGATCATCTCGTATATCTCAATGTAGTAAATACTGGTCGGGTGATTATTATCGATTGCAAGGTGTCAAGGATCTTAAAAAGGTAAATTTATGTCACGATCGTTTTTGTGATAACTGCCAAAATACTATGGCTGTACAGCGATCGGATAAGTTCACGCCGTTATTGATGAAGTTGACGGAAGATTTTGATATTTATCACGTAATATTGACGGTACCGAACGTATATTTACGGGAATTATCTATGTGTCTTGATCGAATGTTCCGCGCTTACAAAAAATTATGTCAATATTTAGACGGTCGTAAGCTTATCCATAATGTTGACTATTCCGTACTCGGTTATCAAGGAAGTATTCGTGCTTTGGAAATTACGAAAAATTCAGAAACTGGTAAATTTCATCCGCATTTTCATTGTCTTTTTGTATGTCGGAAGGGCGTAAACGTTTGTAACCAACGTCCGCACGTAAACTATTATTCGTTCAGGAAAAATAATCCTCACATTCCCCGCGGGAAAACTTCCTCAAATGAGCCTCAACGGTTTTTTAGCGATTTTGAAATTTTGTTGCAAAAAACTTGGAGGTTGCTTTACGATGGTGTGGAAGTAAATTATAGCAATCTCGATGAGTTGAAAATAGGGTACTCTTGTATGATGGCAAATGCGCGCGGACGATATAAAGAGGTGTTCAAGTATGCGACTAAAGGTTTGCTGTCTTCCGATCCTAATAAAGACCCTACGGAAAATTATGCGGATTTTGTATTACTATTTGTCGCATTGTATCGGCGACGTCTAATTCAGGGTTACGGTTGTCTTTATCGCTTGAAATTTGAAAATACCGTTGATCTTTCCGTTGATCAAATGTATATGGAAATAGTGCAGACATTACACGAAGTCGAAAACCCGATCGGGTTTTATGAAAATTTGGATATGATCGAAAAAAACATAAAGGACGATAAAAATATACGCTACATATCGCGCAAGACTGTTGCGCAGTTGGGGTCAGATGATGAGTAGACGAGTAGGAGCGCCCAAGGGCGGTTACGTTCACTGGCTTTTATGGTCGTTGCCGAGTGAATTTAAGGGTGCATACTTATACAAGTATCAAGCCGATCGGCGCGAGAATGAGAATTACACCCGTCATAATTACATATTCTACCGCCTAACAGGTAGCAAGCTTTATGACGTGTTTATCGTAATTCAAAGTTCAAAGCATTTCTGGCGCGTAACGTATGCGAACTTTGAGTATCAAGAGTATGATTTTTTCGGCGATATTAAAACGGAACGACTTGCGCGCCGAATGTGGTATATTTACAAAATAGACGAACGGAGAAATAAAAAATGAAAGTGTTGGTAGCTTGCGAAGAAAGTCAACGCGTGATGATTGAGTTTAGTAAAACCTTTCCTGGAATAGCGCGAGCGATGGCTTTACAATGGGGAAGATAGACAGAAATTCAAGCGATAGGGTAGAGGAAAAACTATTCGTAAAATGAAGCTTTTACGAATAGTTTTAGACAAAAAAAGCAATAACACGGAGGGTTTCTAATAATTTATTGATAATTCCGTGTTTGTTGCTTGGTAAGTTTTTTCGAATTTTAATTCAGGCTTTGACAAATATTCCGAACGAATACGGCCGTATCGGCATTTCGGTTTGATAATGCTCGTTCGTCAAAAGTTCGGCCACGGGTTTTGGTAAATTCAAAAGATAACGCTTGGAAGAATTATTTGCGTACGTATATATATCCGCGCCGTCTTTCGTACGTTTATACAAAACGAAACCGCCGTCGAGTATGAGTTCTTGAAACGTTCCGTCTTTGAATATCTCACGGTAGTTTTCACGGATCGCGCCAAGCTGCCTATAAAACGCGATGAGCTTTTCATTCAAACGTTCCCAGTCGAAACAACGCCGACAGAACGGATCGATATGTCCTTCCTGACCGTTTTCATCGCCGTAATACACGCAAGGAACGCCCGGCAAAGTATATTGCAGCACTGCCGCCATTTTCAGTTTTTCTATGGCTTTTTGTTTAGCTGATTCGCTTAAATATGCCGATTTCTCCGCCATTTCGTCTTTATTACGGCAATATATACCGCCTAAAACGGTGAGAATTCTCGCCGTGTCGTGCGTACCGAGAATGTTCATCAGACAGTCCAGCGTTTGTTTGGGATAATGATTTATCAGAACGCGTACCGTATGCAACAATCTCGCCGCATTTCCGCTTTGAATAAAGCCGATGATCGCGTCTTTTAACGGATAATTCATCACGCTGTCCAGTTCGTAGCCTTGCAGATATTCGCGGCGCTTGGAATAAGCGATCTTATTCGACGCGTCCTCCCAGACTTCGCCGATGATAATGGCGTTCGGGTCGCTTTCTTTTACCGATCTTCTCAACTTTTTCAAGAAAAAGTCGGGCAATTCGTCCGCGACGTCGAGTCGATACCCGCCGATGCCGAATCCTAACCATTTTTTCAAAACGCCGCCCTTTTCAAAGATAAAATTCTGATATTCTTCGGAATTTTCGTTGACCTCGGGCAGGATATCGATTCCCCACCAGCTCGAATATCTTTTCGGAAAATCTTGAAACGAATACCAAGAATAATACGGCGAATCTACCGATTGATACGCACCGACGGACGAATAATGACCGTATTTATTGAAATAAACGCTATCGTCGCCCGTGTGATTGAACACGCCGTCCAAAATAATGCGTATTCCCATATCTTTCGCGGCGTTCACAAGGCTCGCGAAATCTTCTTCCGTGCCGAGTATCGGATCGACCTTCATATAATCGGACGTATCGTAACGGTGATTAGACGCCGCCTCGAAGATCGGATTGAGATAGATCGTCGTTACGCCCAAATCTTTCAAATACGGCAATTTGCTTTCGATCCCTTTGAAATTACCGCCGAAAAAGTCGTTATTCAAGACCTTTCCTTGCTCGTTCGGGCGATAAATCGGGTCACCGCCCCAGTCCTCTCTCGATATTCTTCCCGTTATGTCTGGCATAGTTCCTTTTTTACAGAAACGATCGGGAAATATCTGATACATAACGCCGCCTTTAAACCATTCCGGCGTTTTATATTCCGAGGAACAAACGGTCAAAAGAAATCCGTACGGGCGATCGGTGATACGGCCGAGTTCCATTTCTCCGCAGGAAAGAAATCCCTCCCCTTCGATGGAAAAGGTGTAGTAATATAGACCGATCTGTTCCAAAGCAAGCGTTATCGTCCAACCGTACGAAGTTTTCGTCAAAGGGAACGACTCCACTTCCTCGCCGTCTTTGTTCAATAACAGAAACGCTTTCTTGTTCGGAGAAGTACATTCGTCTTGCGACGGCGTTTTTGCACCGCTAAAATCGAAATGATCGCTCGAAGTATCTTCGGCGGTCGCATTTTTGAGTAAAAATAAGTTAAACCGTATATCTTCGCCCATTCGCGCGGCGCCTACCACACTTTTGCAAGCGACGTCCAAAGGGTTAAAATAGATATGTGTTGCCATATAACGTGCCCTTTACCCGACGAAAAGCCGTAAAATCGATTACAGCTTTTCGTTTCAGGGTTTGTTTGATGTAAATATAATTTGTACCGTTTACGCGAAATTATTTATGCAAGGGTTTCAAATTCCAGATATTGTCCGCGTATTCTTTGATACTTCTGTCCGCCGCGAAATACCCTGCCGCCGCGATATTGCGGAGCGCTTTCTGATTCCACGAACGTTTGTCGGTCGCGTAGAGCTTGGAAAGCTCCTGTTGCGTTGCGAGATAAGACTGGAAGTCCGCCATACACATATACGGATCGGCAATGGGCGCGCCCGTGAGGAGATAGTTCGCGATATCGGCAAACGATTCGCCGTTAAACCCGACGATCAACGCTTCTACGACTTTACGGAGCATCGGATCGTTATTATAATACACGCTCGCGGAATAGCCGTTATGCCATATTTCGGACACTTCGTCCGCTTTCAGACCGAAGATATAGATATTTTCTTTTCCGACCTGTTCGGACATTTCCACGTTCGCGCCGTCCAACGTACCGATCGTCAACGCGCCGTTTATCATGAATTTCATATTGCCCGTACCGCTTGCCTCTTTACCTGCGAGCGATATCTGTTCGGAAATTTCCGACGCGGGCATTAACGTTTCGGACATCGTTACGTTGTAATCTTCCATATACACAACGTTGAGTTTTTGCGATATCTTCGGGTCTTTGCGGATCTCTTCGGAGAGATAGCAGATCAGTTTGATGATCTTTTTCGCCATATAATACCCAGCCGCCGCTTTCGCCGCGAAAATATAAGTCTTGGGTTGCATAGGCGTATCGGGATTCTCTTTCAGGATCAAATAGTCGCTGATGATATGCAATACGTTGAGGAGTTGGCGTTTATACTCGTGCAATCTCTTTGCCTGTACGTCGAACAACGTGTTCGGGTCGATGATCACGCCCTGTTTCTTATACGCAAAATCAGCGAATTGCTTTTTCTTTATCGCCTTTATCTTTTCCAAACGTTTGAGAACGCTTTCGTCGTTTTCGAACTTCTTAAAGCCCGCGAGTTTGGACGCGTCTTTCGCGTACCCCTCGCCGATACAATCGTTCAAAAGCGAACAAAGTTCGGGGTTGGATTGATTGAGCCAACGTCTATGCGCGATACCGTTCGTCACGTTCGTGAATTTTTCGGGCGTATAATCGTAGAAGTCTTTGAAAATACTCTGTTTGATTATCTCGCTATGCAGACCGGAAACGCCGTTTACTTGGTGCGAACCGTAAACGGAAAGGTTCGCCATTTTCACGATATTATAGGACATGATCGCCATACGCGAGATCTTATCCCAGTCGCCGGGGAAACGGGTCCAAAGGTCTTCGCAGAAACGACGGTTTATCTCTTTCAAGATACTGTAAATACGCGGCAATCTTCTCGCAATGAGATCTTCGGGCCACGTTTCGAGCGCCTCCGCCAAAACCGTATGGTTCGTGTACGCGCAAACGGAGGTCGTGATGTTCCAAGCCTCGTCCCACGTCATACCGTTTTCGTCGATGAGCAATCTCATAAGTTCGGGGATCGCAAGCGCGGGATGGGTATCGTTGAGGTGGATCGCCGCCATTTTCGGCAACAATCTCAACGAACCGTATCTTCTCTTGTGATCGGCGAGAATGTTCTGCAAGGATGCGGAAACGAGGAAATACTGCTGTTTCAAACGCAAAGATTTCCCTTCTACGTGGTTATCCGCGGGATAAAGAACTTTGGAAATGAGATCCGCCTCGTTGTCGTCTTTCATAACAGACGCGTAATCGCCTTGCGAGAACAACTTCATATCGAAGTTCTGCACGCTACGCGCTTTCCAAAGACGGAGCACGGATACCGCTTGGCTGTCGTAGCCCGATACCATCATATCGTACGCGACCGCCTGCACTTCTTTGGCGTTACGGTAAATGTTTTCCAGACCGTTTTCCGTCCACTTTTCCTCTACGTAACCGTCGAATTTAACGGTGAATACCTTATCGCTCCTCTGCGTGAGCCAAACTTCGCCGCCGGGCAACCAAACGTCGGGCAATTCGGTCTGCCAACCGTCGACGATCTTTTGCTTGAAAAGGCCGTAATCGTAGCGAATGGAGAAACCCATTGCGGGATAGTCGCCCGTTGCGAGCGCGTCGAGGAAACAAGCCGCCAAACGGCCAAGACCGCCGTTACCGAGACCTGCGTCCGGTTCGAGTTCGTACAGTTCTTCCAACGTTACGTCGTAGTCCTTCAACGCCTCGGCGAAAACGTCGTAGATACCGAGGTTGTAAACGCTGTTTTTCAACGAACGACCCATAAGGAATTCCATGCAAAGATAGTATACTCTCTTCGCTTTCGCCGCTTTGGTTACGGTATGGAACTTATGCCGTTTTTCAAGCATAATGTCGCGAACGCTCATAACGACCGCTTTATACAGCTGATCTTTACGGGCCTCCGCAGGCGCTACGCCGAAATACCGCGAAAGTTTGCCTTGGATAAGCTCTTTCGCTGCCTGTTTCGTGATCATTTCTTTTTTCATATTCAAAAACTCTCCTAAAATTTTTTTCCTATCGTAAAGCGGAAATACGGCGATACCGCCGTTTTCCGCATTTTAACACGAATAATTATAACCTATCGAACGTTTGCGCGTACAGTTTTTTGTACTCGTCCGCGGAACGCGACCAAGAAAAGTCGGTGGTAGCGGCTTTTTTCATTAAGCTTTCCCACTCCTCTTTTCTTTTATACGTATCGATCGCCTCGTGGATAACGTACAACATATCATACGCGTTGCAGGACGAGAATGTAAACCCGTTTCCGCCTGCGCCGTAAGGTTTGATACTGTCGTAAAGCCCGCCCGTTTCCCGAACGAGAGGTACCGTCGCGTAACGGGAGGCGATCATTTGCGAAAGACCGCAAGGCTCACTCACCGAGGGCATAAGGAAGATATCCGCGCCAGAATATATCTTTCTCGACAGATCGCCGTTGAACGCGATATTTGCCGAAACTTTCCCCTCGTATCTTCTGCCGAGGTCTTTGAAATATTCCTCGTAGCCGAAATCGCCCGTGCCGAGCAATACGAATTGCAGATCCTCGTGCAAAATATCTTCCGCGACCGTTTTGACAAGCTCCAAGCCCTTATGCGCGACTAATCTCGATATCATAGCGACGATGGGTACGTCCTTTACGGGCAGACCGAGCATCTTTTGCAATTCGGATTTACATATCGCCTTATTTCCGAGATCGTCCGCGGAATAGTTCGCGAACAACGCTCCGTCCGTCGCGGGATCGTACGATCTGACGTCGATACCGTTCAAAATACCCGTCAGTTTGAACTCGTTTTTGCGGATAATATTTTCCAAACCGTGCGCGTAATACGCCGTCTTTATCTCCTGGGCGTATGTAGGGCTTACCGTCGAGAAACGTTCGCTGCATTCGATCGCCCCTTTCATAAGGTTGATACTGTTGTCGTATTCGAGAAGAGAACGGTATTCACCCGACAAGCCGAACAGATCTTCGAGAATATCCAACGAGAATTTACCCTGATACTCGATATTATGAATGGTAAACAAAGAACGGATAGCCTGATATTCGGGGCGCTTATTATAAAGGGTCTTTAAATAGACTGCCGCGAGCGCCGCTTGCCAGTCGTGGCAATGCAGGATATCGGGATAAAATCCGATAAACGGCAGTATCTCCATTACGCTACGCGAGAAGAACGCGAAACGTTCCCCGTCGTCGTAATATCCGTAACAGCCCGGACGTTTAAAATAATATTCGTTGTCGATGAAATAATAGGTCACGCCGTTCTCCACGCAAGTGAAGATACCGCAATACTGATTTCTCCAAGAAAGGGGTACGTAGATATTGCCCAAGAAGGACATTTTTCTGCGCTGTTCGGGTTTGATATCCGAATACAAGGGAATAACGACGCGAATATCGTATTCGGGATCGACCGCAAGCGCCTGCGGCAACGAACCGATGACGTCCGCAAGCCCGCCCGTCGCGATGAACGGTCTTGCCTCCGAGGCTACGAATAAGATCTTTCTTTTGGGCTTGATTGTAGGTTCTTCCGCCTTCGCCGTGACGGGGAATTCCGTTACGGGGTCTTCGACGATCGTTACTTTATCGCTCTTTTTCGGTGTTTTTCTCGAAGTTTTCAAGGTTGCTTTTATCGACTTTGTTTCAGCCATTATTTACTTTTTTCTCCTTATCTTATTCTCTCTTCGTGATTTTAAAGTCTTGTGCCTTTCGGGATATAATAAGGCAACGTAGCGCACCCGCCGAGGGTCTTACGATCGCTTACCACTACGTTCTTATCGGTGATAACGCAATCGAGCGCGGTGTTCTGACCGATGATATTGTCTTGCATTACGATCGAGTTTTTCACGACCGCGCCCTTTCCGACCTTTACGCCGCGGAAGAGAATGGAATTCTCCACGATCCCCTCGATCTCGCAACCGTCGGATATGAGCGAGTTTTTCACGACCGCCGTTTCGCCGTATTTAGACGGAGCGCTGTCGCGGACTTTGGTATAGATATCCCGTTCGCCGAACAGTTCGTCCCGCACTTCCTTATCGAGAAGTTCCATATTGTGTTTATAATAGGACGCCATCGAATCGATACTCGCGTAATATTTCTTGAACTCGTACGCGTATATTTTCAAGCTGTTGAGCTGTTTGACGAGGATATCCCCTTCGAAACTCGTAGCGCCGTGCGTTACGGAATCTTCGACCAAATTAAGTAAGAACTGACGGTTGAATACCATCACGTTGACGAACACGTTTACTTTCTCGCCCACTTTCACGTGCGGGGCGAGTTTGATCTCGTTCACGCGGCCGTTTTCGCCCGTTTCCACGAGCATAAAATTGGAGTTACGCTCCATTTCGTGCGTATGCGTGACCAACGTTACGTCCGCGTTTTTGTCTTCGTGATAGGCAACGATATCCGAAATATCGAGTTTTGCGATACCGTCGCAATCCATCAACACCACGTATTTTTCGCTACGACGGTTGAGAAAACCTCTCAAACTGTTCAACGCCTCGAGTCTGTTGGTGTATAATTTATCGTGTTTTTCGGAGAAAGGCGGCAACAATATCAAACCGCCGTCTTTTCTCGCGAGATCCCATTCCTTGCCGCTGCCGATATGGTCGATCAGGGAACGGTAGTTATTGCTCGTCATAAGCCCGACCGTCGTAATGCCCGAATTGATCATATTCGAAAGCGCGAAATCGATGATACGGTATCTTCCCCCGAACGGAATGGACGCCATCGTTCTTCTGCGAACGAGTTCGGGTACGTTTTCTTCGTGTAAATTTGCAAAAATAATGCCGATAGCAGATGTAGCCATAATTCTTCCCCCTCTTTACGCCAAAATGTCTTTTTCGTGTTTTTGCCCCTTGCTGACGACCACGCCGTCCGCAACGGTAAGCCCTCTGCCCAAAACCACGATTTCCGCCGTCGGATCTTTTTCCACGCCGATAACGGCGTTCTTTCCGACCGTGACGTTTTCGTCGATGATGGAATAAGAAACGGTCGCGCCCGCTTTAATAACGCTGTTTGCGAGCACTACGGCGTCTTTCACCACCGCGCCTTTTTTCACGATCACGTTACTGCCGAGCACGCAATTTTCCACGGTGCCGTCGATCTCGCAACCGAGCGCGACCATAGAATTTTTTACTACGCCGTTCGCTCCGATATGTTCGGGCGGCGCGAGCGGGTTTCTCGAATGGATCTTCCAGGTCTTGTCGCCGACGTCGAATTCGGGATCGTCGCCGAGCAGATCCATATTCGCTTGCCAAAGGGACGCGACAGTTCCGACGTCTTTCCAGTAGCCCTCGAAACGGTAGGAGAACATTTTCTCGCCCGCGTTGAGCATTGCGGGAAGAACGTCTTTGCCGAAGTCTTTTGAAGAGTTGGGATTAGCGTCGTCCTCTTCGAGGTATTTGAAAAGTTTCTGCGCGCTGAAAATATAGATACCCATCGACGCGAGCGTGCTCTTGGGAGCTTTGGGTTTTTCTTCGAATTGATAGATAGACCCGTCGGGGTGGGTGTTGAGGATACCGAATCTCGACGCCTCGCTCAAAGGTACGTCGATCGCGGCGATCGTACAATCCGCGCCCGTCTTTTTATGCGCTTTCAGCATTGCGGCATAGTCCATTTTATAAATGTGGTCGCCCGAAAGTATAAGCACGTATTCGGGATTGTACATTTTCATAAAGTGCAGATTCTGATAGATGGCGTTTGCCGTTCCCTCGTACCACGAGGAATTCGTTTTTGCCTGGTACGGCGACAGGATATGTACGCCGCCGTACGTTCTGTCGAGATCCCAAGGCTGACCGTTACCGATATACTCGTTGAGCACGAGCGGCTGATACTGCGTGAGCACGCCGACGGTATCGATACCGGAGTTGATGCAGTTGGACAGCGGGAAATCGATGATACGGTATTTCGCGCCGAACGCAACGGCAGGTTTTGCAATGTTCGTAGTCAACGCGTACAGTCTGCTGCCCTGTCCGCCCGCCAAAAGCATTGCGACACATTCTTTCTTTCTTTGCATAAAAGAACCCCCTAAATGTTTAATTGATTTTTTTCAAATATACGCAAGTCAGTTTCGGAAGATCGAAACGGATCGAATGTTCCTTTCCGTGGCTAAACGTTTTTGTCGTAACGAAAATATATTTTTTCATCGTTCCGCTACCGCCGTAACGGATGAAATCGCTGTTGAAAATAAGTTGATATTTGCCCATCGGCAGACCAAGACGGTAATCTTTATAATCCGTACCCGAGAAATTGATCATCACGACCACGGCGTTGCCTTCTCTGTCCTTTCTCTGATAAGCGATGAAATTACGGTCGCCGTCGTCTGCGGCGAGCCATTCGAACCCGTCCCAGGAATCCTCTATCTCATAGAGCGCGGGCGTCTTTTTATAAAGCTCGTTCAGATCTTTTACCATCGCGGAGAGTTTCCGATGCAAAGGATAATCTTTCAGGAAAAACTCAACGCCCTCTTTATAGTTCCATTCCTTGAACTGACCGAACTCCGAACCCATAAAGTTGAGCTTTTTACCGGGGTGCGACATCATATATCCCATAAACGCGCGCACGCCTGCGAACTTTTCCGCGTATTCGCCGGGCATTTTCCCGATCAAGGACGCCTTTCCGTGCACTACCTCGTCGTGGGAGATAGGCAGGATATAGTTTTCCGAGAACGCGTACATCATCGAAAACGTGAGTTTATTATGATGATAGCGACGGAAATACGGGTTCGTGGACGCATAAGACAAAACGTCGTTCATCCAGCCCATATTCCATTTGAAATTAAAACCCAAACCGCCCATATCCGTCGGTTTGGTGACGAGCGGCCAAGCCGTCGATTCTTCCGCGATCATAAGCGCGTACGGGAAAAAGCCGAACACAGCCTCGTTGAGCCTACGCAGGAACGCGACCGCCTCCAAGTTTTTGTTTTCGCCGTAGATATTCGGCACCCATTCGCCCGGTTCTTTGTCGTAGTCGAGATAGAGCATAGACGCCACCGCGTCGACGCGAAGTCCGTCTACGTGGTAGTACTCGAACAAAAACATCGCGCTCGATATCAAGAAGGAAACGACCTCGTTCCTGCCGTAATCGAATTTTCGCGTTCCCCAACCTCTATTTTCCATTCTGTCCCATTGCGACGCCTCGTACAAAGGCTGTCCGTCGAACTCGTAAAGTCCGAACGCGTCTTTGGGGAAATGCGCGGGCACCCAGTCGAGAATGACCCCTATTCCCGCTTGATGGAAAGAGTCTACAAGATACATAAAGTCTTTGGGTTCGCCAAGCCTCGAGGTCACGGCATAATAGCCCGTTACCTGATATCCCCACGATCCGTCGAAAGGATGTTCCGTTACGGGCATTATTTCCACGTGCGTATACCCCATTTTCACGACGTACTCCACCAATTCCTTGGCAAGCTCGCGATAGGTGTAATAACTACCGTCCTCGTGCAACTTCCAAGAAAGAAGATTGACCTCGTAAATGTTTACGGGCGACGCATAAATATTGATATGTTTGTGCTTGTCCGAATATTCCTTATCCGACCATTTATATCCCGACAAATCGTAAAGTTTGGACGCGTTGGAGGAATCCGTACCCGGCGTTTCCGTATGGAACGCGTACGGATCGGCTTTATATATCGTTCTGCCGTCCTGCGTACGAATACAATACTTATATATATCGAACTGTTTCAGTCCGGGAATAAACGTTTCGAACGTTTCCCCGTCGATCATTCGGCTCATGGGATTCGCGCAAACGTCCCAGCCGTTGAATTCCCCTACGACGGAAACGCTTGCCGCGTGCGGAGCCCAAACGCGGAAAACAAAACCGCGCTTTTTACCGCAAACCGCTTTGTGCGCCCCCAAAAATTCATACGACTTAAAATTCTCTCCGTGGTGAAATAAGTGCAGGGGTACATCGGTGTTGAACAAGTTCATAAAATCCTCCAAGACTTGTACATGCGATAAAGAACGCGTTGTAAATTGTTTTAATATTATAATTATTATACTACACTTTTTTAATATTTTCAAGACTATTTTGAAAAAAAGTTTAAGAAATTTTAATATTTTTTTCACTTTTTTGGAAAATTCGATAAAAAATAGTCGACAACAGGTAAAAAGACTGCATTTTTTTTATTATGTCACACATAATTATTCTACTTTGCGTAGCAATATAATTATGTCACGCATAGTATAAAAATTGCCGCTCCCCTACCAAAAATCGGTCAGGGGAGCGGTCGTTTTTATTATTATTTAATATTGTTTCACAAATTATGTTTCACATTTCTCGTTTTTCGAGGTCGGAAAGAATACGGGCGACTTGTTTTTCCAATTCTTTAAGGGAATCGGAATTATTGACCGTATATGCGTTCAGCGACCGCAAATACGTTTCTCCCTCTATTGTATCGTAAGGGAATTGCGCGTTCATTCTTGAAAGGACTTCGCTTTCCGAAACATTATCCCGACGGCAAACGGCGGCTATGCGTTCCGCACGGTTTCTTTTTACGAAGATGATACCGTCAAAGTCTTTTTCGAAATTACCCTCGAATAATAAAGGCACTTCCGCAAACATCAAATCTTTGCCGCTGTTTTTCATTTTTGAAAAAAGGTTGCGCATTATCATAGGGTGCGCGATCGAGTCAAGCTCCGCCCTTGCCTTTTCGTCCGAAAATACGATCTTTCCGAGCTGTTTTTTGTCTATCTTTCCGTTTCTCACCGCGGACGGAAAACGCGTTCGCAAAGTTTCTATATACGCCGTATCGGAAAGCAATTCCCCGTATATCTCGTCGCAGGAAAAAACTGGGTATCCCGATTTTTTAATTATTTCGGATACCGTTGACTTTCCGCTGCCGATACCGCCTGTTATCGCTACTTTTCTTTGCATAGCCGCCCTCGATTTTTAAATGTTTCATATTTAAAGTTTCACGAAATGTGTTTATGAAACGTACTCCGTGAAACAATGGTCATTTTGTTTCGTACCAGTTTTCACCCATGCCGATTTCCGCGACGAGCGGCACGGCGAGGGAAACGGCGTTCTGCATTTCCGTTTGTAAGATCTCGGAAACTTCTTTCGCCTCGTTCTTGGGACAATCGATGAGCAGTTCGTCGTGGACCTGCAAGACGAGTTTTGCTTTATACCCGCCCTCTTTGAGTTTTTTGGAAACGTTTATCATCGCGACCTTGATGATATCCGAGCTGGAACCCTGCAACGGCATATTCATCGCGGCGCGTTCGCCGAACGAACGGATATTATAATTCGAAGAGCGTATTTCGTTGATGACCCGACGTCTGCCGAACAGCGTGGTGACGTATCCGTTTTTCGTTGCGTCCTCCACGTTCTTGTTCATATATTCTTTGACGTCCGAATAGGTCGAGAAATATTTATTGATATACTGTTGCGCCTGTTTTGCAGTGATATTCAGATCGTTTGCAAGCCCGAACGCGCTCATACCGTAAATGATCCCGAAATTGACCGCTTTCGCCTCTCTGCGCTGATCCGAAGTGACTTCGTTAAGCGGCAGACCGAACACCTGCGCGGCGGTAGTCGCATGGATATCTTTCCCTTCGCAATACGCCTCGACGAGTTCTTTACAGCCCGAAAAATGTGCCAAAAGCCGCAGTTCTATCTGCGAATAGTCGGCGTCTATCAGAACGTTCCCCTCGCTCGGCATAAACAGTTTGCGAAGTTCCCGCCCCTCGTCCGTTCGAATGGGAATGTTTTGTAGGTTTGGATTCATACTCGAAAGTCTGCCCGTCGTGGTATTGATCTGACTGTAAGTCGTATGCACCTTTCCGTTGACGATAAGCGGTTTAAAGCCTTCGATATACGTGGAATAAATTTTCTGTACTTTACGATAGCGCAACAAAAGCCGTACGATCTCCACGTCGGAGTATTTTTCCAGCTCCTCCGCCGTCGTTTTGTAGCTGTTGCTTTCCTTTTTCTTTTTTACTCCGTCGCATATCCGTAATTTCTCGAACAATATCTTGCCGAGCTGTTGCGTGGAATTGATATTGAACTCCTCGCCCGCCAGTTCGTATATATCTCTGATCAGCTTTATCCGTTCCGAATTATACCGAACGGAAAGTTCTTCCAAGGTCTGTTTGTCAATACAAACGCCCTGTATTTCCATATCGAACAATACCCGCACCAACGGCAATTCGATGTTCTTATACAGGTCTTTTTCTTGTTCGTTCAAGCTATCGTAATAATACAGCGAAAGCCACGCAAGCCCATAGGCGCGGTTTTTCTCGGGCAGGGAATGATAATTCAAGCAGAAGTTCAATCCGTCCGAGTTGGAAAGCCCGTCGGACAAACATTTTAAGATTCCAACGTCGTCAAAGAGCGCGGAGAAGTCTATTCCGAGCGTTTCCGCCTTGTGCATAACCTCTTTCACGTTGTAGGAAATTACGCGTTTTTCGCCCGAATAAACGCTTTTAAACAGGTCTGTAAGCTGATAGTCGTAAAATCCGGGATCGAGTAAATTTACCTTTATCGGAACGACGTATTCCGTGATCGGGTCGGTACGTTTCCAGTTTTCGTCAAAGAGCGCAAACCGAAACTCCGTTTCGCTCTCGTGGCAAGCGATCCGCGTAGCGTTCGAATTTTCGATAGCCGCAACAGCCTCTTGCGGGGACTGGGGATAAATTTCGGTAATCTCGCCGCGCTCGTTCTCGCCGCCGCGCGCCGTCAGACCATTCTCGGCAACGCTGCCCTCTTCGAAAATACGCATAGCGTTGAGGCTCTTGAATTCCAGTTCCGCGAACTTTTCCCGCAAAGCGTGCGGGAACGGGGTCCTGAGGATACATTCGGAAAGCTCGATCTCGAAAGGCGCGGAGGTGTCGATGGTCGCGAGCTTTCTGGAAAAATAAGCGCTTTCTTTGCCCTCGACGAGTTTTCGCCGTAACGCGCCGAATATCTCGTCGATATGCTCGTACACCCCGTCTATCGTTCCGTATTTTTGTACGAGCGCGAGCGCCGACTTCTCGCCCACGCCCGCAACGCCGGGAATATGGTCCGATTTATCGCCCATCAAAGCTTTCAATTCCACGATTTGCAACGGCGCTACGCCCGTTTCGTCTTTGAAATTCTCTTGGTTGAGTTCGAGAATATCGCTCACGCCTTTACGGGTGAAACAAACGCTCGTCGTATCGTCCACTAGCTGATAAGAGTCCCTGTCACCCGTGTAAATATACGTTTGCGTTTTGAACTTTTTCGCTATCGTACCCAAAAGGTCGTCCGCCTCGTAGCCTTGCAATTCGCAGATCTTGATACCCATCAGTTTGAGTACTTCTTTAAGAATGGGAACTTGCACGACCAGTTCTTCGGGCATAGGCTTTCGCCCCGCTTTATATTCCGCGTACATTTCGTGACGGAAGGTCGGCGCGTGCAGATCGAACGCAACGGCGAAATGGGTAGGTTTCTTATCCGCGATGATACGCATCATCAATTTCACAAACCCGAACACGCCGTTTGTCGGCAGACCGTCTTTCGTCGTAAAGATAGGCGTTGCGTAGAACGCGCGGTTGAGTAAGCTGTTGCCGTCGATGAGAACTAATTTTTCC
>JBGVLV010000011.1:0-17924 GCA_045124465.1 Candidatus Scatosoma sp. | reverse complement strand
TTTTCCGCTTGCTTTTTGGTCTTTTTCTTCGCCATAGCTCCTCACTTTTGCGTTAAATACGAAAAACTGCCGCCAAGATCAGCGGCGGCAGTTCCGTTTTATAAGTTCGTTCCGAAGAACCTTTCCGCGTCTTTGCAAACTACGTTACATAGATTCGTGAATGGTTCTGGAAATAACGTCGTCCTGCTGTTCCTTCGTAAGTTTGATGAAGTTTACAGCGTAACCGGATACGCGAATGGTAAGCTGAGGATATTTCTCAGGGTGCGCTTGCGCGTCGAGTAGCGTATCGCGATTGAACACGTTTACGTTAAGGTGGTAGCCGCCGTCGCCGACGTAACCGTCCAACATATTTACCAAATTATCAACTCTGTTCGACATAATATTATCTCCTTCTGTATTTTTATTTTATGCAACGCCTATGCCCTTAGTCCTCTTTTCCGAGCGAACCGGGCGTGATCGAGAACGTGTTCGAAATACCGTCTCTCGAATACTCGTAAGGCAATTTTGCAACCGATTCCAGCGACGCCAGAGCGCCGTGCGAATCTCTGCCGTGCATGGGGTTCGCGCCGGGCGCAAGCGGCGTACCCGCTTTTCTGCCGTCGGGCGTGTTACCCGTCTTTTTACCGTATACGACGTTCGAAGTGATCGTAAGGATCGAAGTCGTAGGAACGCTGTCGCGATAGGTGTAGTGGCTCTTGACCTTCTTCATAAACGTTTTGAGGATCCAAACCGCGATCTCGTCTACTCTGTCGTCGTTGTTACCGTATTTGGGGAACTCGCCCTCGATACGGAAGTCTACTACGATACCCTCTTCGTTACGGATCGGGTATACCTTCGCGTATTTGATCGCAGACAGGGAGTCCGCCGCGCAGGACAGACCTGCGATACCCGTCGCGAAGAACCGACGGACGTTCGTATCGTGCAACGCAAGTTCGAGCGCCTCGTAGCTGTACTTATCGTGCATATAGTGGATAAGGTTCAGCGTGTTCACGTACAGGTCGGCAAGCCAAGCCATCATATTTTCGTATTTCGCAACGACTTCTTTGTAGTCGAGCGCGCCGTCGCCGAGGATAGGCATAAATTCGGGGGAAACCTGCATCGGCTTGCCCGTCTTCTTATCCTTCATCAACTCGTCCTTACCGCCGTTGATCGCGTACAGCAAGCACTTCGCAAGGTTCGCTCTCGCGCCGAAGAACTGCATATCTTTACCTACGCGCATACAGCTTACGCAGCAAGCGATACAGTAGTCGTCGCCCATTTCCGGACGCATCAGATCGTCGCTCTCGTACTGGATCGACGAGGTACGGATGGAAATATCCGCGCAGTATCTCTTGAACGCCATAGGCAATCTCTTCGACCAAAGCACCGTGAGGTTAGGTTCGGGTGCGGGGCCGAGGTTGTCGAGCGTGTGCAGGATACGGAACGAAGTCTTGGTGACGAGCGATCTGCCGTCCACGCCCATACCGCCGATGGATTCGGTGACCCACGTCGGGTCGCCCGAGAACAGTTCGTTGTATTCCTTCGTTCTCATGAACTTCACGATACGGAGTTTCATAACGAAATGATCGATATATTCCTGCGCCTGTTCTTCGGTGATAAGCCCCTTCGCAAAATCGCGTTCGATATAGATGTCGAGGAAGGTCGTGTTTCTGCCGATGGACATAGCCGCGCCGTTCTGATCCTTGACCGCCGCAAGGTAGCCAAAATACAGAGCCTGGATCGCCTCTTTCGCCGTCGTTGCGGGCTGGGAAATATCGCAGCCGTAAATTTCCGCGAGCTGTTTCAAAGCCTTCAACGCCTTGATCTGATCGGACAATTCTTCGCGGTTTCTGACCTTATCGGGGGTCATATCGCCGTTGATCGTAAGTTTATCCTCTTCCTTCTTCTTGATGAGGTAGTCAACGCCGTACAGCGCTACGCGGCGGTAGTCGCCGACGATACGGCCGCGACCGTACGTATCGGGCAGACCCGTAAGGATATGCGCCGAACGCGCCGCTCTCATTTCGGGCGTATACGCGTCGTAAACGCCTTCGTTGTGCGTTTTACGGTACTTCGTGAAAATTTCTTTTACGTCCTTATCCAACGTGTATCCGTACATATTCAAAGCCTCTTCCGCCATACGGATACCGCCGAACGGCTGCAAAGACCGCTTGAACGGTTCGTCCGTTTGCAGACCGACGATCGTTTCGAGATCTTTGTCGAGATACCCCGCGCCGTGCGAAGTGAGCGTCGAAACGATCTTCGTATCGGCGTTCAGAACGCCGCCCGCCGCGCGTTCTTTCTTAGAGAGATCGCAAACTATATCCCAGAGTTTTTTCGTCGCCTCCGTTGCGGGAGCGAGGAAACTTGCGTCCCCCTCGTACGGCGTGTAGTTACGCTGAATGAAATCGCGTACGTCTACTTCGTCATCGCACCATTTACCGGGAACAAATCCTTCCCAACCTTTGTATTGCATCATATCAGTACTCCTAAAATAATTTTATTCGTTAATATATATAAACAAATTTCCGCCGTTTGAAACGCAAATTTATTTTTTCATTTTTTCGCGGCTTTCCGTTCCTCGATCTTCGCGTCCAGCCAAAGCTCCAAGATCTCTTCGGGCTGATACCCCGAACACCGCGCGAATATCTCGCCGTCGTCCGTAAGCAGGATCGTGGGTACTTTCGTCACGTCCCAAGCCTCCATAAGCGCCGTCGTCGTATAGTCCGCCTCTACGTGTACGAGCCGTATGTCCCCGCGAGCCTCGCAAAGCGTTTTGAGTATGGGCATAAGCGTCAGACAGTTCGCGCACGATTCCCCGCTCACTTCCACGCAACAAAGCCCTTTTAATTGTTCTTTATAATCTTTTTCGTTCATACCTTGTCCCCGATCAGAATACGTTTCGCGTTCGCCACCCGCTCCTTCGTCGGCGCGGCTACGCCCGCAAGCGGGTATTCCATACCCAACTTCTCGTATTTTACGACCCCCATCGTGTGGTAGGGCAATACCTCTACCCTCTCCACCGTTTTCAGTTCGTCGATAAACGCTCTCGTCCTTTTAAGCGACTCGTCGCCGTCCGTGATACCGGGTACGAGCACCTGCCGTATCCACATTTTTTTTCCGTGTTCGCTCAAAAACTTCGCGAACGCCAACGTGTGCGCGTTGCTCTGCCCCGTCAGCTTTTTGCAAGCCTCGTCGTCGATATGCTTGATATCGAGCAGGAACAAATCCGTCACGTCAAGCAACTTTTCGTGTTTTTCCACGCTTACCGCAGAGTTTGGATCGAACGTAAACCCCGAAGTATCCGCGCAGGTATGCACGCCCTTGGCTTTGAGCAAGGTAAAAAGCTCGGTGACGAAATCGATCTGTAACAACGGTTCGCCGCCCGTGACCGTCACGCCGCCCCGTTCGCCGAAATAGTTCTTGTATCGGAGCGCTTGCGCCACTACGTTTTCCGCGGTATATTCCTCGCCGCCCGACTTCCAAGTGTCGGGGTTGTGGCAGTACTGACAACGCAAAGGACAGCCCTGCAAAAACACGACGAAACGGATACCCGGACCGTCCACCGTACCGAAAGACTCGAAAGAATGGATACGACCTACCATATTGTTCCACCTCCCCGTCTTTCTCTAAAAAAAGGCGTGCGCGCGGTCTGCGCGACGCCCCTTTGTGCTTACGTCTACTATTATAACAGACCCCGTATCGTTTGTCAAGCTTTTGGGATTGTTTTTTCCATCTTTTTATCATTCCGAAAAAGGAAAGTATTCCCTCTGCTTATCCTACTGATACTATTATAAATCAAACGCAAAAAAAATTCAATACTTTTGACGAAAATTTCTCGCCCCGCCCCGAAATTTTTTTTGCGCCCTTTTGTTCGCCGCCTGTCATTCTGAGTGGAACGGAGCGCAACGAAGAATCTCGCCTCCCTCTTTGAGGGAGGTGGCGGCGACAGCCGACGGAAGGAGTAATTATAAATGACATTCCTCTCCCCAAACGGAAAAACGGCGGAGCTTTTCGCTCCGCCGTCCCGTTTCGGCTTTTAACTGTTTTTATTGCCGATTCTGCTTATCCGTTAAGCTTGTATCTCCTGCAACAGATTTTCGAACTCCTCGCGCGCCAAGTTAAGATCTTCTTCCGTAGCCGCGTCTTTTACTTGCGAACTTATACTCTCATAACGCTGTTGATATTCCTCGAACTGATCTTGGGTGATCTTCTCTTCTTTGACCCAACCCATAAGTTGTTCTTGAACTACCGTCCAGGTATCGTTCATTTCGTTCCACAGATTATTTCTCTGTTCTTCGATATCCACAACGGGTTTCTCCTCAACGCTACCGCCGCCGCTGATACTGCCGCCACCGCTCGTGTCCTCGGTCAGAACGTTATTTTCGCCGATGGTATATTCGCCGACGTAATCGCTGTCAAGCGTACCGTTCTTTTTGTCGAGATATACGTAAGTCGTCATCTGCATCATTACCACGTCGTTCGAATAAGCGGATATTACGGTCACATACAGACCCGCCTCCGTATACTCGCCGTATACGCTGAACGTGATCACCCCTCTGTCCGCCGTATACGTATAATCGTCGGCAGTCCCCTCGGGAATATAAGAACCGATCGTGCTTGCGCCTTCCTCGGGTTCTTGCAGGAAGAACACGGTTTCGTCGTCCGCGTTAAGAGAGATCACGCCATCCTCGTTCGTCGTGTACGTAACGTAAAACTTGCCGTCCACAAGCGCATAGCCGTTGTTGTAAAACGCGACCGTTTCGCTTCTCAAAGCACAGCTGAGTACGTCTTCGAACGTGTATTCGCCAAGCAATTCCGCGTCGCTCATATCGGGCGTAACGATGACGTCAACATACGTTGTCAAACCTTCGTACGTAATCGTGATATACGTATAACCGACCTCGGACGAATCGAACCCGCTCGCGTCTATCATTTCCTCGGTAACGGAGACCGTCTGTTCCCCACTTTGTTCGTAAGATACGTATAAAGTCATTCCGACAACGCTCTGGATTAACGTTTCTACGTCCGTGCCTTGCATAACGGACAAATCGCCCTCCAACTCTATCTTGTATATATAGTCGCCGCCCTCGTTGTTGTTACGCACTTCGTTCACAAGGTTTTCGAAGTTCTCCATCACCTTATCGATCTCCGATACGGTGCCCGCGTTGTTTATTTCATTTACGAGCTCGTTATATCTTTCCTCATATTCGGAAAGATCGAATTCGTTCCGCAATTCTTCCCAGCTGTTCTGCATTTCCTGTAAACGCTCTTTACGGATCGTTTCGATCTCGTTCTGATCGCCGCTGTCGCCGCTGTCGCTCGAACCGCCGACAGTCCCGAGCGAAGTCCAGTTCTCGCCTTCGTCGTAGGAAACGAACAGTTCGCCGTTTTCCAGCTTAAACGTAGGCGTAACGCCGTTGGTGCCGTTCGTTCCGTTCGTACCTGCCGCGCCCGTATCGCCCTTGTCGCCTTTATCACCCTTGTCGCCCTTATCGCCTTTTTCACCTTTGATCGTCGCGAGCCAGTCCTCGTATGTAGCGGGCGTTTCGCCGCTTGCCTCCGCATACGTTACGTACAGGGAATACGCCGTTTGGAACGGATCGTCGCCGTTATTCGCCTCCTCGTCGCAAGACGCGAACGTCGCCGCGCCGCCGATCATCGTGCAGGACAGAATACCCGCGCAAAGCAGTTTCTTCCAAGTAGATCTACGCCATTGTGAACCTTTCATAATATACCTCCTGTTCCCCTTGTTTTAAGCGTTTATTTGGGGTTATCTACTATTATTATAGCACCCCCCCCCCCCCCTACTGTCAAGCGTTTACGCGCCTTTTATCCACAAAAGAAAGACAATTTCGGTATGATAAAGCGCGCTACGTTTTTGCGTAGCGCGCTTGGCTGTTTTAAAGGTTTATTTTGGCTGTTTTAAAGGTTTATTAAGGACTTATTCAAGCGTTTGCGGAATCGTCCTTTGCCTCGGACGGCTCGGTCCCTTCCGTTTTCGGTTTGTAGTTACCGATATACTGCGGGGTAACGTTCTTATAAGCCTTTGTACCCGTACCTGCGGGAATGAGCTTACCGATGATAACGTTTTCTTTCAAGCCGACAAGGTAGTCGCGTTTGGTGCGGATAGCCGCCTCCGTGAGTACTCTCGACGTTTCCTGGAAGGACGCCGCCGACAGGAAACTGTCGGTCGCGAGCGCGGCTTTGGTGATACCGAGCAGAACGCGTTTTGCAAGCGCGGGTTTGCCGCCGTTTGCCATCGCTTTCGCGCTTTCGTCCTGGAACGTGACCATATCCACGAGTTCGCCGGGCAACAGGTTGGTGTCGCCCGCGTTCTCCACGCGGACCTTTTTCAGCATCTGACGAACGATGATCTCAACGTGTTTGTCGTTGATCTCAACGCCTTGCGAACGGTAGACGGACTGTACCTGTTCGAGGATATAGTCCTGCACGCCCTTGACGCCCTGTACGCGGAGAATATCCTGGGGATATACGCTGCCTGCGTTGAGGAGTACGCCGGGCGTGACCTTCTCGCCCTCTTTGACTTTGATCTCGGCGTTGAAAGGAAGGGTGTATTCCTTTTTCAGCTCGCCCGTCGTTTCGTCCATGACCTTGATATGCTTGGAACCGTCGGAATCGTCGATGGAGATGATACCCTCGACTTCGCAAATGGTCGCGCAGCCCTTGGGTTTTCTGACTTCGAACAATTCCTCGACGCGGGGAAGACCTTGCGTGATGTCGCCCGTAGCCGCGATACCGCCCGTGTGGAACGTACGCATCGTAAGCTGCGTACCGGGTTCGCCGATGGACTGCGCCGCAATCGTACCGACCGCCTCGCCGACCTGTACGGGGAGGGTGGTAGCCATATTCTTACCGTAGCACTTCGCGCAAACGCCGAATCTCGACGAGCAACCGAAGATACTGCGAATGGAAACTTCCGTAAGACCGGATTTGACGATCTTATCCGCCTCCGCCTCGTCGATGAACTGGTTGGTCGAAACGAGGATCTCGCCCGTTTCGGGGTGTACGACGTTCTCCGCCGCAAATCTGCCGAGGATACGCGATTTCAGACCCTCGATCTCTTTGCCTACGGTGTCGTAGATCGCGCGTACTTTCATACCCTGCGGCTTTCTGCCCGCGCAACAATCCTCTTCGCGAACGATGATCTCGTGCGATACGTCTACAAGACGGCGGGTCAAATATCCCGAGTCCGCCGTTTTCAGAGCGGTATCGGTCAGACCTTTACGGCCGCCGTGCGAGGAAATGAAATATTCGAGAACGGACAGACCGTTACGGAAACACGATTTAACGGGAACTTCGATCTTTTTACCCTGCGGGTTTACCATTAGACCACGCATACCCGCGAGCTGTTTGATCTGGTCGATCGAACCGCGGGCGCCAGAGTCCGCCATCATCCAGATGGGGTTGAACTTGTCTTCTTCGCCCTGCTTTTTGAGGAGGTTCGCGACCTTTTCCGTCGCCGCGTCCCATTGCGAGATGACCGCGCTGTAACGTTCTTCTTCATTCAAAAGACCGCGCGCGTATTTCTTGGAGATCTTGGTGACTTCCTGTTCGGCGTTGTCGACGATCTCCTGCTTTTCGGGAGGTATCTTCATATCGAATACCGAAGTCGTCAACGCGGCGAGCGTGGAATATTTATACCCTCTCTCTTTCATCGCGTCGAGCACGTAAGACGCCTTGGGCGCTTTCCCCGTTCTGAACGACGCCTCGACGATACGGGAAAGGTGTTTCTTGCCGATCGCGCGGGCATTGCCGATGAACTCGGTGTCGAGTTCGAGACGGAGATAGGATTCGGGCGTTTCTCTCTTGACGAAACCGAGATCCTGCGGCAGTCCTTCGTTGTAGATAAGACGGCCGATCGTCGTTTTGATGATACCCGAAACTTCGAGCTTACCCGTCTTTTCGTTACGACGGACTTCCGCCGACTTGATCGGCGTTTCTCCCGCCTTGTTTTCGACGGGGCATCTGTACGGCAGGGGCAGATCTTCGAACTTGCCTTCGGGAAGTTCCACGACCCGTTTCAGATACATTTCGTCCTGTTCGTGCGCGATCTTGTTCTGATACGCGAGGATAGCCTCGTTCTCGGACGCGTATACGGGCGGGATATATTCTTCCCCGTTCTCGTCGGGACGGCCCTGTTCGTCGTATTTCTTGCCCTCTTCGCGGCGTTTGATCGTCAGACAGTACGCGCCGATGATCATATCCTGCGTGGGCGACATGACCGACTTACCGTCGGCAAGTTTCAAAATGTTGTTCGCGGAAAGCATCAGGAATCTCGCCTCCGCCTGCGCCTCTACGCTCAGAGGAAGATGGACTGCCATCTGGTCGCCGTCGAAGTCGGCGTTGAACGGTCCGCAGACAAGGGGAGAAATTTTGATCGCTCTGCCCTCGATAAGCACGGGTTCGAACGCCTGAATGGACAGACGGTGCAGCGTAGGCGCACGGTTCAAAAGCACGGGGTGGTCCTTGATGACGTCTTCGAGAACGTTCCAGACCATATCCTTCGCCTTTTCCACGGCGCGTTTCGCCGTCTTGATATTATGACATTGACCGCTTTCGACGAGCCGTTTCATAATGAACGGCTTGAAAAGCTCGATCGCCATTTCTTTGGGCAGACCGCATTGATAGATTTTAAGTTCGGGACCTACGACGATAACCGAACGGCCGGAATAGTCTACGCGCTTACCGAGCAGGTTCTGACGGAAACGGCCTTGTTTACCGCGGAGCATAGCCGACAGGGATTTGAGGTCGCGGTTGGACGGACCGCTGAGCGCTTTGCCGCGGCGGCCGTTATCGATGAGCGCGTCTACCGCCTCTTGGAGCATACGCTTTTCGTTCTTGATGATCATATCGGGCGCGCCGATTTCCATCATCTTCTTCAAACGGTTGTTGCGGTTGATGACGCGGCGGTACAAATCGTTCAGGTCGGAGGTAGCGAATCTACCGCCGTCGAGCTGGACCATAGGACGGATATCGGGCGGGATCACGGGCAGAACGGTGAGGATCATCCATTCGGGGCGGTTGCCGCTCTTTCTGAACGATTCGATGACTTCGAGACGTTTGATCGCCTTGATCGCCTTCTGACCGGGGCCTTTGGGGTTGTTCGCGCCCTCTTCCAAAGCCTTTTTACATTCTTCGCTTTCCTTTTCGAGGTCTACCGCCATCAACAGTTCGCGAATGGACTCCGCGCCCATTCCGACTTTAAGCCCGGTCACGGACGAATCGCCGTAGCGTTCTTCGATCTCGCGGAGCTGTTTGTCGGTGATGACCTGTTTATATTCGAGTTCTTCTACCTTGCCGGGGTCGATAACGACGTAGGAGGCGAAGTAGATGACCTGTTCGAGCTGTTTGGGTCCCATATTGAGGAGCAGACCGATCTTGGAAGGCACGCCCTTGAAATACCAGATATGGGAAACGGGCGCGGCGAGTTCGATGTGGCCCATTCTTTCGCGGCGCACTTTCGAACGCGTGATCTCCACGCCGCACTTCTCGCAGACGTGACCTTTGTATTTTACTCTTTTATATTTACCGCAATGGCACTCCCAGTCCTTCATCGGCCCGAAGATCTTTTCGCAGAAAAGACCGTCTTTTTCGGGCTTTTGGGTACGGTAATTGATGGTTTCGGGCTTGGTAACTTCGCCGTACGACCATTCTCTTATCTTCTCGGGAGAGGCGATGCTGATCTGAATGGAATTGAAATCGTTTAATTCGTACATTTTATTTTCTCCTTACTCCTCGTCGTCGAACGAATCGTCGTCCTCGTCGTCCTCGAACAGCTTGCCGAACCCGAACGTTTCGTCGTCGAGATCGTCCTCGAACTCGTCGTCGCCGTCCGCCTCGTTCGCGTTAAAGCCGTCCTCGTCGTCGCCGTCTTCGTCGAAGATATTGGCGTCGAAGTCGTCCTCGTCGTCCTCTTCGTCTTCGTCGTCCACGTTGAAATCGATCTCTTCGAGTTCTTCGTCTTTCAGGCTGTCTCTGCGGCTCGCCTCGTTGTCCGCCGCCTCCTCTTCGTCCTCGAACTCGCGAATGATAAGCTCGTCGCCCGATTCCGTGAGCACTTTGACGTCGAGCGCCAAACTCTGCAACTCTTTCAAGAGTACCTTGAACGCCTCGGGAATACCCGGTTCGGAAATATTCTCGCCGCGAACGATGGATTCGTAGGTCTTGACGCGCCCTACGACGTCGTCCGACTTGACGGTGAGGATCTCTTGCAGGACATGCGCCGCGCCGTAAGCTTCGAGCGCCCAAACTTCCATTTCACCGAAACGCTGACCGCCGAACTGCGCTTTACCGCCGAGAGGCTGTTGCGTGACCAAACTGTAAGGACCGATCGCACGCGCGTGGATCTTGTCGTCTACAAGGTGGATAAGTTTTATCATATACTGCACGCCGATCGTAACGCGGTTTTCGAACGCCTCGCCCGTTCTGCCGTCGAACACCTGGAACTTACCGTCGACCTTGCCGTCGGGGTTGAGCAGGTTGTTCTCGCGGAACATAACTTCGAGGTCTTTCTCCGTCGCGCCGTCGAATACGGGCGTGGCGATCTTCCAGCCGAGCTGTTTGCAAACGTAGCCGAGGTGTACTTCGAGCACCTGACCGATATTCATACGCGAAGGAACGCCGAGGGGGTTGAGCAAGATTTGGAGAGGAGTACCGTCCGCAAGGAAAGGCATATCCGCTTGCGAAAGCACGCGGGATACGACGCCCTTGTTACCGTGACGGCCCGCCATCTTGTCGCCGACCTGTATCTTACGTTTCTGCGCGATATATACGCGGACGAGTTTGTTTACGCCCGGTTCGAGTTCGTCCTTGTTCTCTCTCGTGAACACTTTGACGTCCACGACCACGCCGCCTTCGCCGTGGGGAACTTTCAAAGACGTGTCGCGCACTTCTCTCGACTTCTCGCCGAAGATCGCGCGGAGCAGTCTTTCTTCGGGCGTAAGCTCCGCCTCGCCCTTGGGGGAAACTTTACCGACGAGAATATCGCCGCTCTGGATCTCCGCGCCGATACGGATGATACCGTCTTCGTCCAGATCCTTCAACGCGTCGTCGCCTACGTTGGGAATATCGCGCGTGATCTCTTCGGGTCCGAGTTTGGTATCTCTCGCCTCCGTTTCGTATTCTTCGATGTGGATAGACGTGAACACGTCGTCCTGCACGAGCTTTTCGGAAAGCAGGATAGCGTCCTCGTAGTTGTAGCCTTCCCACTCCATATACCCGATAAGGATATTCTTACCGAGCGCAAGCTCGCCGTTGTTGGTGGAAGGGCCGTCGGCGATGATCTCGCCTTTCGCCACTCTGTCGCCCGTCGCAACGATGGGTCTTTGGTTCAAACAGGTACCCGCGTTCGAACGTTCGAACTTCTTCAACGGATATTCGCGGACCGTGCCGTCGTCCTCGCGGATCTTGATCATATTCGACGCGCAGCCGACTACGACGCCCGCCTCTTTCGCGGTGACGATAACGCCCGAATATTTCGCGATGGAGCTTTCGATACCCGTCGCGACGATCGCCGATTCCGTCTTCAAAAGCGGAACTGCCTGACGTTGCATGTTCGAACCCATCAGGGCGCGGTTGGTATCGTCGTTTTCAAGGAAAGGAATGAGCGCCGCCGCCACGGAAACGAGCTGTTTGGGCGAAACGTCCATATAGTCCATCTTCTCGCGGGGCATCTCGGTAATATCGTTCTGATGACGGCAGCCTACGCGCTCGTTGACGAATCTACCTTCCTCGTCGAGCGGTTCGTTCGCCTGCGCCACGATATACTTGTCCTCTTCGTCCGCGGTAAGGTAATCCACGTGCGTGGTCACGATACCCGTTTCTTTGTCCACGCGGCGGTACGGACTCATAATGAAACCGTACTCGTTGACCTTTGCGAACGTAGCGAGCGACGTGATCAGACCGATGTTCTGACCTTCGGGCGTTTCGATAGGACACATACGCCCGTAATGGGTATGGTGGATATCGCGGACTTCGAACGTAGCGCGGTCGCGGTTCAGACCGCCGGGACCGAGCGCCGAAAGCTTACGTTTGTGCGTAAGTTCCGCGATGGGGTTGGTCTGGTCCATAAACTGCGACAGCTGCGAAGAACCGAAGAACTCGCGAATGACCGCCGATACGGGACGGATATTGATAAGGGCGGACGGCGTGACCTCCATCGGGTCTTGCGTCGCCATTCTTTCTTTGATAAGTCTTTCCAAACGCGCGATACCGACGCGGAGCTGGTTTTGGAGCAGCTCGCCGACCGAGCGCACGCGGCGGTTGCCGAGGTGGTCGATATTGTCGATCGTGCCGATTCCGTACTTCAAGTCGAGGTTGGTGGAAATGGAGGCTACGATATCGTCCACGGTCACGTGCTTATGGCAAAGCTTGTCGATAAGGGGACGGAGTTCTTTCTTCTGTTCCTTGGTGGGAACGGGACGTTCGCTCGAAAGTATCTCATGGAAAAGCTTACAAGCCGCGACGAATTTGCGACGGTTGTCCTTTCTCTTTTCCCTGTTCTTCTTCTCTTCGGGCTTTTCGTCCGGCTCTTCCGCCTTTTCGTGCGTGTAGTAGAGCGCGTCGATGTCGTCGACATATTTTTCCGCAACTTCTTCCACGCCCAGATTCGCGCATTCCTCCGCGAGGAGCTTGGAGAATTTATAGTTGGGATAGTAAACGGTGGGCAAAAGACCGAAATCTTTCGCTCTCGCCTGTACGGGAATATCGGAAATTTCCGAGAAATCCACGGTGTTGTTCGCGATGATCTTGTGCCGTATCTCCCCTTCTTCGGGATCGTCCACAAGCACGAAAATTTCGTTCACGCCGCAGTTCTGGATCGCGCGCGCCTGCTTGTCGGAGATCTTCTCTCCCGCCTGCGCCAACACTTCGCCCGTTTCGGGGTTTACGATCGTATCCGCGACCCTGCAACCGGGCAAACGGTACGCCAAGTTGAGCTTTTTATTGTACTTGTATCTGCCCACCTTCGCGATATCGTAACGGCGGGGATCGAAGAACAGATTGTAAAGGTGCGCTCTTACGGAATCTTCCGTAGGCGCCTCGCCCGGACGCAAGCGGCGGTACAACTCGTACAAGCCGTCCGATTCGCTCTTCGCCGTATCTTTCGCAAGCGTCGCCGCGATGATCTTGTCCCCGGGGAACAGATCCTCGATCGCGCGGTTGGAACCGAATCCGAGCGCGCGGAGCAGCACGGTGATGCAAAGCTTTTTCTTTCTGTCCACGCGCACGTACAGAGCGTCCTGCGCGTCCTGTTCGAGTTCGAGCCACGCGCCGCGGTTGGGCATAACGGTCGTCGCGAACATTTCCTTACCCGTCTTGTCCTTGCTCGACGCGTTGTACACGCCGGGGGAACGGACGAGCTGGGAAACGATAACGCGTTCCGCGCCGTTGATGATGAACGCGCCGTTCTCGGTCATAAGCGGCAGATCGCCCATAAACACTTCCTGGTCGAGAACTTCGTTCTTGACCTTGTTTACAAGACGGACCTTAACGCGGAGCGGGAGCGCGTACGTAGCGTCGCGGGTACGGCATTCTTTCTCGTCGTACTTGGGTTTATCGCCAAATCTGTGCTCTAAGAAATAAAGCTCAAAATGGTCGGAGTAGGCGGTGATCGGAGAGAAGTCCTCGAACACCTCGCCAATACCCTCTTCGATGAAGGTATTGTAGCTGTCATTCTGGATCTCAACGAGATCGGGAATGTCGATAACTTCGTTGATCGAACCGAATTTTCTTCTTTCGGTCTTGCCATACTTGGAAACAGGTAAATCCATCGGTTAAAATTGCTCCTTACATATTTTTCAGCGATCTACCGAGTATATCTTTTCATCGATAAAAATCGAAATTTTACATATTATATTTGAAAATTTTCTCTTTACGCTTTACATTTGCGCCCGTTTGCGTTATAATAAAAACAACGCGAAACTTCGCCGCCGAGCGGCATTACGCCATAATAAGCATAATGATACATTATTTAATTATAATCTTCGGCAAAAAAGATGTCAAGCGTTTTTAAAAACGATTTTATAATTTTTTTCGGGATTTTTCCCAAATCACGCAGAAAAAGGAGTTATCTATGCGGATAGACAAATTTTTGAAAGTATCGCGGATCTTGAAACGCCGCACGGTCGCGCAGGAGGCTTGCGGGGAAAACAAGGTCCTCATAAACGGCAAGCCCGCCAAACCCTCCGCCGCCGTAAAGATCGGCGACGAAGTGGAAGTACTGTACGCGGCGGGCAGTTTGAAATTCCGCGTGCTCAACGTCAAAGAAACGGTGAAAAAAGACGAGGCGGCGAGCCTTTACGAGGTGATCGTATGAAAACCACCGTTTGCGCCGTCGTCTGCGCCGCGGGCAAAGGTACGCGCGCGGGCTTTGACAAAAATAAACTTCTCGTAGATCTCGGCGGCGTTAAGCCGCTCGAAAAAACGCTCTCCGCGTTCGACTTTCCCGCCATCGACGAGATCCTCGTCGCCGTTTCGAAAGACGATCTCGAAGAAATTTCCAAACTCTGCGAAAAATTCCCCCGCACCCGCGCCATCCTCGGCGGCGACTCCCGCGGCAAGTCGGTGTATAACGCCTTGAAAGCGGCAAGCGCGGACATCGTGCTTATCCACGACGGCGCGCGCCCCTTCGTCACCCGCGACTGTATCGAGGGCTGTATCCAAAGCGTAAAAGCGTACGGCAGCGGCGTTTGCGCCGTTCCCTGCACCGACACGATCGCCGTGGCGGCGGACGGAAAGATACGCTCCGTCCCCCCTCGCGACGAACTTTGGCAGATCCAGACCCCGCAGGGCTTTTACCGCGAAAATATCGCGTACGCTTACGAACGCGCGTTCGAGGACGACTCCCGTACGTATACGGACGACGCGTCGGTGTTCAAAGTCTATTGCGGCGCTCCCCGCCTTTGCGCGGGCGCGCGCGATAATATAAAATTAACGTATGCAACCGACTTTCAGGGCGAGCGTTGCGGATTCGGCGTGGATACGCACGCGTTCGGCAAACAACAGGACTACGTTCTGCTCGCGGGCGTAAAGATCCCCTCAAAAAGCGGTCTTGTCGCCCACAGCGACGGCGACGTGCTCGTACACGCGCTGATGGACGCGTTGCTTTCGGCGGCGGGACTTCGGGATATCGGGTATTATTTCCCCGATACGGACGAACGGTATAAAAACGCAAATTCCATGGAACTGTTGAAACGGGTGCTGGATATGCTCCGCGAACGCGGCTATAAACCGAAAAACGTTTCCATCGCCGTGCAAGCGGAAAAGCCCCGCCTCGCAAGCTATATCGACGAAATGAAAAACTCCCTTTCGGGCATACTGGGTATAGACCCGACCGCGGTCGGGATCTCCGCGGGCACGAACGAGGGTCTCGGCTACGTGGGCGAGGGAAAGGGTATCACCGTCAACGCCTACGTGCTTATCCAAACCCGCTAAACTAAAACTTTTATTCCATTCGGAGGTAGTCCATGCCGACCAAACCCAAAGCCCCCATCAGTCAATTCGTCTGCTCGGAATGTGGGTATTCCGCGCCCAAATGGCTCGGAAAATGCCCCGATTGCGGCAACTTCAACACTATGCAGGAAGAACTCGTCCGCCCCGCCGATACGCCCGTAACCGCACGGCAGGGCGTATCGCAGATAAAGCCCCGCGCCCTGCCCCTCTCCAAGATCGGCTATGAAAAATTCGACCGCGTAACGAGCGGTATTTCCGAATTCGACACCGTTCTCGGCGGCGGGATCGTCCGCGGCTCGCTCGTCCTGCTCGGCGGCGACCCCGGTATCGGCAAATCCACCCTGCTCACGCAGGTATCGGCGTACCTCGCCCAAACCCATAAAGTTTTGTACGTGTCCGCCGAGGAAAGCTGTTCGCAGGTGAAAATGCGTTGCGAACGGCTGGGACTGAATTCCGACAATCTGTTACTGCTCAACGAAACCTGCCTCGAAGATATCGAAACCGACCTCGACGAGGCGAACTTCGTCGTCATCGACTCCGTACAGGCGATATACACCGAAACGCTCTCCTCCGCGGCGGGGAGCGTGGGACAGGTGCGCGAGTGCGCCGCAAAGCTTATGCGGATCGCCAAATCCCGCAATATCACGTTTTTCATCATCGGTCACGTGACCAAAGAAGGCTCGCTCGCAGGTCCGAAAGTCCTCGAACATATTATGGACACCGTGCTGTATTTCGAGGGTCAGCAAGAGGATAATTTCCGACTTCTCCGCGCCGTCAAAAACCGTTTCGGCTCGGCGCAGGAGGTAGGCGTGTTCGAGATGACGGATACGGGCATACGCAGCGTGACAGACTATTCCAACCTGTTCCTGTCCGAATCGCGCGGCGTTGCGGCAGGCTCGGCGGTAACGCCGTCGGAAAGCGGCAACCGCTGTATGAGCGTGGAGATACAGACCCTCATTTCCCGCACGGCGTACGGTATGCCCCGCCGAATGAGTTTGGGGGTAGATTATAATAAACTGGTGGTACTCATCGCGGTACTGGAAAAGCGTTGCGGCATACCGTTTTTCAATTCCGACGTGTATATAAACGCAATGGGCGGGATAAAGCTCAACGAACCGTCGGTAGACCTCGCGATATGCGCCGCGCTCGCGAGCGCGGCGGGCGACGTACCGATAGACAAATACACGGCGATCTTCGGCGAGGTAGGCTTGACGGGCGAGATCCGTCCCGTAGCGTACGCGGACAAACGGGTGAACGAGTGTATCAAAACGGGCTTTAAGCGCGTGATCCTTCCCGCGAAGAACATAAAAACGTGTAAAAAATACGAGGACAAGATAGAACTTATCCCCGTGCAATACGTCGGGCAGATGGTCAAAGCCCTCAACCTCCGCCCCACCGCCCAACCGCAACAATGATGTCGAAATTTGCCGAAAATCTTTTTGCGCTTATGAGCGAACGCGGTTTAAACGCGCCCGCCCTGGCGAATATTTTAAAAACCGACCGTTCCAACGTTACGCGATACTTGCACGGAGAACGTTTGCCCCTCTTTCGCGGCTTTGTCGCCATTGTGGAATACTTCCAAGTTTCCGCCGACGTTTTACTCGGTCTTGTAGACTATGCGCCCGAAACGGAATTTTTGCCCTTACCGCCTTTCGGCGACAGGTTGCGCCAAGTAATGAACGAAACGAAAACCACGCAATATCGGCTCGAAAAAGATCTGAACGTATCGGGCGCGAGTATGTACAACTGGCTCACGAACGCGAGCGTACCCACCGTGGAAAACCTCGCAAAGCTCGCCCGATATATGGAAGTTTCGGTCGATTATTTATTAGGCAGAATACAATAATGTCCAAACGTTGACCCCCGACCGAAAAGTGAAGTGAACCCAAAAAGTTGGACAAAAAATTTAATTAAATTACTTGTGAATGGATACTGCCGATTCGCATCGTCCATACGACCATATTCACGATTGGAATGGAAAACAAAGAGCAAAACAGCCACGAATTCCAAATAAGCAAGAAAAAGCCGAGCTGAAAAAGGCTAAAAGAAAAAGGAGATTTTTGTAAGATGAATAGTAATGAATTTTTAATATGGATTAAAGAAGAAATGAAAAATCAAAACGAAGTGGTTTTACGATACGAAGACTTTTCGTTTGTTATGCAACCATCGGGAGATAGTATTGAAATTTATTCATACGGGAAAACCCTAGCGAATTATTGTTCATTTGAGGAATTTTTAAGCAATTTTTTAATTAAAGGTCATTTATTTATGGATATTATAGATGATTTAGACTTTGATGATTAAACACAAAAAAAGAACTGTGAAATACAATTACATAAATAGACGGAAAAAGAAATATGTTAAGCGAAATTCAAAAAAATAAATTTACAACAAAAGCAAAAGAAATAGTACAAGAACTATTAAAAAAAATTAAATATTGCAAAGTTAGATGATAATTCTATTTGTGATTT
>JBGVLV010000010.1:0-56239 GCA_045124465.1 Candidatus Scatosoma sp. | reverse complement strand
CTGCAAGGCTTGTTTCGACGGAGAGTATCCTACGGAAGAACCCAAAGAACCGGAAACGAGCAAATTCGATTGCAAGATTTCCGAGCAAAAAAAATAAGGCGATGGCACAACAAGCGGTTGATTAGTGAAAAATTTATTTTTCCGTCTAAAAATCAACCGAGTGTTGCGACAGAGCCTTTTATATACTCTTTGACTTTTTCGCTCACGTATTCGTCGATAGGCGTTCCGAAATGCAAACTGTTTCTCACCATCGAAGAACTCACGTGCAGAAGTTCCTGCCTGCACGGCAGATACACCGCCGTCAAATTTTCGTCCAGTTTCTTGCTCGCGTAGAAATTCGCGTTCTCGAAATCGAGATCGGTCGAATTGCGTATCCCCCGCACGTAGAACTCCGTTTCCTCCCGTTTGAGAAGTTCCGCCGCCGTGCCCTCGAACGTCACGATACGCACCCGCGGTTCTTCCCCGAAATCGAGCGACAGCATCTCTACGCGCTGTTCGAGCGTGAACGCGGGCTGTTTTTTCGGATTGACCAAAATGGCGATCACCACTTCGTCGAATATCTTCAAACAGTCCTCCACCGTCGCTTTATGTCCGAGCGTGGGCGGGTCGAACGTACCCGCAAACACGCATTTTCTTTTCTTTTCCGTCATACTTCTTTCCTTATCTCGCGTTTCGGAAAAAGGTCAGATACGCCTTTCCGTATTTCCGCTCGTCGTATTTTTCCAAACCCTCGATCTCGCCCTCGAACGCGCGGTCGCGCTCGTACACGGCGATCCCGTTCTCGCTCAAAAGTCCGCGCGCCGAGATCTTTTCCAGCGCCGCTTTCCCGTACTCGAACCGATAGGGCGGGTCGATGAAAATAATATCGAACTTACCCGCCGCCGCGTCCAGACAGACCGAATAATCGTAATTGAAAATTTTGACCTCTTCTCCGACGGGTATTTTCAAACTCGCCAGATTCTTTTTCAGGATCGCGATACTCTCTTTCGCCCGATCGTTGAACACGACCTCTTTCGCGCCGCGGGAAAGACATTCCAGTCCCAACGCCCCGCTGCCCGAAAACAGATCGAGCGCCCGCGCGCCGACGACCCGATAGGCAAGGATATTGAACAGCGCCTCCCGCGCCCGATCGGACGTAGGTCTTACGTCGTCGCCCTCGAACGCCGCAAGCGTTCTGCTCCTGTATTTACCGCCGATGATACGCATACTTTCTTACCGCCGCCTTATTTACGCTTGCGCGGTTTCGTGCCGGGCAGACCGCCGTAATTGATCTTCTTTTCTCTCTGTGCCTCCGCCGCGGCGGCTCTGTCCGCAAGCTCCTGTTCGCGAATGACCTTTCTTCTCTTGCCGTACGCGCCCGCGATATACATACCGCCCGTGACCGCGATGGGAACGAGTGCGAACAGACAGGACGCGAAATAATTTACGTAGATACCGCTGCCGTTCATATAATAGAAAGGCAGAATGGACCAGCCCGAAAGCAAGAAAAAAACGATCATCAACACCGCTACGCCCTTGCCCATCGACTTTTCGTCGATCGCCGTCTGGTTACAGCCGAAAATGATACCCGTCAAAATGGTAAAGATACCGATGAACGCGCCGATGACGAACCCTTTCCAAGGACGGTACTCCCGCGCGTATTTGTGCGAGGAAATCTTATATTCGCCGCCGCGGTCGTACACGGACGTACGCTTGATATTGCCCGAAACGAGCATTTCGTAACCGTTCCCGCCCTGCGCGTACGCAAGGAACGCGTTATACGCCGCCGCCGCAATACCGCAAACGAGCGTCCACGCGAGTTTTTTGCCGTCCCATTGCAACGCGTCCTCTTTCATCGTCAGCATCATCAAGATCGTACCCGCGCAGAAATACATCAACGCCGCGGGCAACGAGGATTTGAAAAACTCCCAGGTATGCCGACCTATTTTTTTCATCGTCTTTTTGAAATTTGCCATACTTCCTACCTCTTTATTCTTTGGTTTCCTTTCCGTTTTCCCGTTCCGTATAAAACACCTGCTTGTCCGTCGCCACCATATCCACTCTTTCGTCGCCGCGCTCCGTCGGCACTTCGTTCACGATCTGAAAATCGTACCCGTACCCGATCCGTTTCGCCCTTTCGTATCTTTTGAAAAACCGATCGTAATACCCGCCGCCGTAGCCCAAACGGTTTCCTTTTTTATCTGCCGCCAGCATCGGCGCGACGATCGCGTCGATCTCGCCTTCGTACCGTTTTCCGACGGGTTCGCGTATGCCGCGATTTGTCAGCGTGAGATCCTCGCCCAACAAAACGGGATACATCTCGCCGTTTTCGATACGCGGACAACAGACCTTATCCCCTCTTTCCGTTAAACGTTGAATAAGCCTGTCCGTCGGCGCCTCCGAGGAAAAGGACAAATACACGAAGTACGTTCGTTCCGTACCTGCCCCCTCGCTTTCGCCGAAAAGCGCGTCGAGCGCGGAAAAGAGATTTTGCAATAAGAGTTCCTCTTTCACGTCCCGATTCTCGTTGTCGCCCCGCCGCGTTTTCATATACGCGCGCAGTTGCTTTTTGCGTTCGGCGGTATCCGCGCAGGGCGGACCGTCCGCAAACCGTAATCTATTCGTCGTCATACGTCATTTCCGCGCGCCTTGTCGCCGCGCACAACACCTCGTAAGAGATCGTTCCCGTAAGCCTTGCCGTTTCCGCCGCGTCGTCGAGTATTTTCACCCACGCGCCGCGCCGTTTGTTCTCCGTCCGCACGCAAGCGTCCATACACGCGTTGTTTGCGTTCCGTTCCCATTCGCAGACCCCGTTTTCCCGTTTCCGCAATATCCCGTCCGCATACCCGATCCGACAGACGGACAGCCGTTCGCCCTTTTCTATCTTCCCGCGCGGCGTGCCGTAGCCCGCTCCGCCGAACGAATACCGACGGTTGACCGTCGTCACGGCGTACACCATCATCGCTTTCCGAAGTCCGAGCTTTTTCACGATCTCCCCGTCCACCGTCGCGCTGTCGGGCAGATACCCGTACAGCCCGATGCCGATACGCACCATATCGAACGCGAACTCTTTTCCGAGCGTCGCGCCGAACGTCGCGCTCAGATGGCAAAGAATATCGGGAAAATACCGCCGACACACCCGTTCCATCTCCAAAAACAAAGCCCGTTGCTTTTCCGCGCTCGCCCGCGTACCGCCGTACAGGTGGGAATACAATCCCTCCGTCGATACCCGTTCGTTCCCGCGCAGGAATTTACAGACCTTGCCGAGCATAGACCCGTTCATTCCGTAACGGTTCATACCCGTATTTACTTTTAAATGTACCCTCGCTTTCAAACGGTATTTCCCGCTCGTTTTCGCCACCAGCCTCGCCGTAACGAGGTCGGGTACGGTGAGTATGAACCCGTTCGCAAGCGCCAAGTAAACGTCCTCTTCGTTTACGGGCGGCGTGAGAATAAGAATATCTTTCCCGCAAGCCGCCGTACGGATCGCGACCGCCTCGCAGAGCAGGGATACCGCGAATACGTCCGCGATCCCTTCGAGCGCGCAGACCGTTTCTTCCGCTCCGTGACCGTACGCGTTGGCTTTCACCACCGCGCAAAGCCGCGTACCCGTCAGCGTTTTGAACGCTTGGGCGTTCGCCCGTATATTCCGTAAATGAATGTTCGCTCTGATTTTTTGCACGCTTTATTATACGCGCCGAACCTTGAAAAAAGTTCTTTTTCCGTTATTTGCTGAAAATGATCCTGTGACAGTTGTCGCACTCGACCCCGCCCGCGAGCTTGCTCTGCGCCGCGATCGGAGGTTCCATACTGCAAAACGGACATCGGCCCGAATACAGCTCTCCGACGACGGGGAAGATCTTCTCCTTGCGTTTGGTCTGGTAGCGGGCGAGCATTTCTCCGTCCACTTCCTTGCCTGCGCTCGCAAGCTCCGTTTCGATGGCTTTCTTCTCGTCCTCGCGCTGCGCTTTCACCGCTTTGTAAGCCTCCGACGCCTCCGCGTACTGTTTCTGCGCCGAGATGACCTGTTTTTTCAGTTTTTGGTATTCCGCGTCCGTAGCCTTGATATTCTCCGCCAAAGCGTTGAGATCGGCTTTGAGCTTTTTCAGTTGTTCGGCGACCGACTGCGCTTTCTTCTTATAGAACGCCACGTCCGCGCCGCCGCCGACGAGTTCGTCCAAATGCTCGAAATCGCCTAGCGTACCCTCGATCTGTTCGTATTTCTTGGTCAGACCGTCCGCCTCGGCTTTGAGCGCCGTCGCTTTCACTTCCAAAGAGTCGAGCTTTTCGGGCGCGACTTTCAAGAACTTTTGCAGTTTCACGTACTTCTTGCGTTCCTCGCTCTCCGCAAGCTCGTTTTCGAGCTTGAAAAGCTTTCTGTCGATCTCTTGGTACTTTAAAATAGCCTGTAATTGTGACATATATAACTCCTCCCGTCAAAGCAGATTTTCGTCCGTAACGTACTCGCACGGCACGCTTATCCTTTGACGGATACTTTGATAATATTTTTCAAAACCGTAGTTTTCCGACGCGTAATGCGTCAACGCGACGGCGCACAGTCCCCGTTCGAGCGCAAGCGCTATAACGTGGTGCTTGAAATCGGAAGATACCACGGCGTCCGCGCCCTCTTTCGCCGCAAACGCCACCGTCTGTTCGTCCGCGCCCGCGCCGCAAAAGCTCGCCACGCGCCCGATCTTCCGTTCCCCGTCCCCGTATACGAGAACGCGTTCCGTCTTAAATTCCTTTTTTATTCTTCCGACGAGCGTTTCAAGCGGCGTTTCCGCCACGTCGTACGCCTTGCCGTACCCGCCCCGTTCGAGCGGTTGCATCGTCCGCGCGGGAGAACCTCCTCCCGCCGCCTTCCGTATCCCCTCCGCCAAACGGTCGTCTATGCCGTCCTCGGCGCAATCGAGGTTGAGGTGCATGGAGATCACGGATATTCCGTTTTTCAGACATCGCGCGAGCTTTTCGCCGAGCGGCTCGAAATCGGAAACGCGAATACTGCCGATCTTTCCGTAGATCGCGGGGTGGTGGGTGACGATCAGGTTCGCGCCAAGCTCCAAAGCCTTTTCGATCGCTTGAAAGGAAAGGTCGAGCGAGAACACCGCCGAGCGGATCTCTTCGCCCGTATCGAGCAGTATCCCGCTGTTATCGTACGCGCCGTACTTCGCGCAATATTCGTCGCTGAGCGCTTTGGGCGCGAGGCTGTCCGCTATTTGGTATATCTCACTTAATTTCACCGTCGAGCACTCCTTGCAGTCTTTGTCTGCGTTCTTCCAACTCCGCGCGGCTCTTTTCGCCGAGCGTGGGTTCGCGCAGGTATTTTTCGATATTTTTCTTTTGCTTTTCCGTCCGTTTCACGAACGCCGCGTTCATCGTTTGGAGATTCTCTCTCCCGAACTCGTATTCCGCGTCCGAGTATGCGGCCGTCCTTTTCTCCCCGTCCGCTCTCCCGCCGACGAGTACGTCGTAAAACTTCCCGTCCTCGAACGTAAAGTCCCGTTCGATATACCCGCCGTTTCCGAGCAGATACCGCCGAAGTTTTTCCGCGTCGTGCATAGGCTGGAATACGAACCGTTTGGGCAAGAACCCGTATTTCTTATCGCTCAATATCGCGACGATCTCGCTGCCGCCCATGCCCGCGATCAGCACTTCTTCCGCGTCTTTCTCCACGCCGAAGAACCCGTCGCCGAGCACGGCTTTGGCTTTGCCCGACCGAACGTACGGCGCGAGCAGTTTTTCCGCTTTCGCAAGACTGCCCTTACTGATATCGGAAAACACGACTTTCTCGCAAAGCCCGTTTACGAGCATATATTCGCTGCAATAGCCGTGATCGCAACCCACGTCCGCGAACGTTTTCGCAGGGGTCAAAAGCGAACACAGCGTATCGATACGTTTCCCGTAACCCATTATTCGAGGAAATCTTTGAGTTTCTTACTGCGCGAGGGGTGGCGGAGCTTTCTCAGCGCTTTCGCCTCGATCTGACGGATACGCTCACGCGTAACGTTGAACTCCCTGCCTACTTCTTCGAGCGTTCTGGGCTTGCCGTCGTCGATACCGTAACGCAGACGGAGTACCTTTTCCTCGCGCGGGGTAAGCGTGTCTAACACGCCGAGGAGCTGTTCTTTGAGCATCGTGAACGCGACGGAATCGCTGGGCGTCGTCGTCTTTTCGTCCTCGATGAAATCGCCGAGATGGCTGTCCTCTTCCTCGCCGATGGGCGTTTCCAAAGACACGGGGTCTTGCGCGATCTTCTGTATCTCGACTACGCGGTCCTCGCTCACGCCCATTTTTTCCGCGATCTCCGCGGGCGTGGGTTCTCTGCCGAATTCTTGGAGCAGCAAACGCTGTACTCTCGTAAGTTTATTGATCGTTTCCACCATGTGTACGGGGATACGGATCGTTCTCGCCTGATCGGCGATGGCGCGCGTAATGGACTGACGTATCCACCAGGTCGCGTAGGTCGAGAACTTGAACCCTTTCTGATAGTCGAATTTTTCCACGGCTTTCATAAGACCGAGGTTTCCTTCCTGTATCAGATCGAGAAAGAGCATGCCCCGCCCCACGTACCGTTTCGCGATGGAAACGACAAGACGGAGGTTCGCCTCCGACAGACGTTTTCTCGCCGACGCGTCGTCCTCCTGCATACGTCTTGCCAGATCGACCTCTTCATCCGCCGTCAACAGCGGAACTCTGCCGATGTCTTTGAGATACATTTTCACGGGATCGTCAAGACCGATGTCGGCAAGCGCCTGTTCGAACAGTTCCTTGTCGCGTTGGTCCTCGTCTACGATCTGGATCCCCGCCTCGCCGAGGGACTTGTACACGTAATCGATCTGATTCGCGTTCGTGTCGTATTTCTCCATAATGTCGCAGAGCGCGTTCGTGGAAATACTGCCCTTCTTGCTGTAATTCTCGATAATGCCAGCCAAGATCTCGTTAAGTTTTTGCTCGGATATATTCACCCTTTTTATCCTCCGTTTATATAAAAACCTTTCCTTGTTTTTGCTTTTTTATTTTTTCAATTTATTCCGACGGGAAACGCATTGCGTCAGTTTCTTCGCTACCTCTTTCCGCTTTTCCTCGTCCGTTTCCAGCGCGTACGCCTCGTTGTACGCCGCGATCTCCCGTTCGATCGCCTGCCGCTCCAACGTCCTCACGCTGTCCGAGAAGAACCGCGCCGCCACTTCGCCCGAAAGCTTGTCCTCGTAGTTGAGGTCGAGTATCGCGTTGAACTCCTCGCTATTCTCGTCGAGCAATTCGAACAGCTCGCTCGGACGTATCTTCTCGCCCGACTTCTCGTGTTCGGCGATATACCTTGCGATCGTCTTATGCGTTTCGTCCTCGAAGGGCAGACCGCCGACGTCGAAAGCCTTTGCATACGGCGCGGAAAAGAGTTTCGCCGCCAGTATGAATCTCGTCGCTTTCACCGTCTTATCCGCTCCTGCCGCCGTTTCCGCGATCCGAATCTGTTCCTCCGCCGCCGTACGTTCTTCCCGAACGGGCGCGTTCTTGCCGTTTTGCAGATCGCGTTCGAGCGCGTGATAGGTAATGCCCGTCTTGTCGCGGAGCTTTTTCAAAAGCTCCTCTTTGACCGCCTCGCTCTCCGCCGTCGCGACCACTTTGAGCGCCTCCGCGACGTATAAACGCTTGTCCTCCGTCCGCGAGAGATCGTACTTGCGTTCGATCGCGTGGATCTTATAGTCGATGAGCGGCATCGCCGCGTCCAGACATTTCTGATACGCCGCCGCGCCTTGCTTTACTACGTCGTCGGGGTCAAGCCCTTCGGGCATCGGTACGACCCGCACCTGCAAGCGCTCGTCGCTCAATATCTCCAAACCCCGAAGATCGGCTTTCTGACCCGCGAAATCGCCGTCGTAACTGATAAGTACGTTGTCCGAATACCGCTTTACGAGCCGCGCCTGTTCCTTTGTGAGCGAAGTACCCATAGACGCCACCACGTTCTCAAAACCCGCTTGATAGAGGGAAATGGTATCCATATACCCCTCGACGATGATCACGTTTTGCACGGGGTGTTGGCGTTTGTATTTTTTGAGCAAGTTGATATTGTACAACGTTTTGCTCTTATTGAACAGCAACGTTTCCTTGGTATTTTTATATTTCGCGAAATCGGACTTTTCTATCAACCGACCGCCGAACGCGACGACCTCGTCGAACGCGTTGATGATGGGAAAGATGAGTCTGCCGCTCTGCGCGTCCACGAGTCTGCCGTTCTTCGCCTCGGACAACACGCCGCTGTCGAGAAGGTCCTGTTTTACGAACCCGCTGTCGCGGAGATAGTCCGCGAGTGAGTAGAAATCGAGGGACGCGCCCAGTCCGAATTTCTTCACCGTCGTGGGCGAAAGCTTACGGTTTTGGATATACTGCAAATGCGCGTTCGCGCGCTCGTCGCCGCTGTACAGGTTGGAGAGATAAAACTTCGCGCTTGCGAGCATGATCGCCGCCATCGTATCCCGTTTTTTCTTTAACTGCGCCGCGCGTTCCGTATCGAAATTGCTTTCGGGAACGGTCATTTTCGCGCGCGCCGCGAGTATCCGCACCGCGCCCATAAAGTCGGTGGATTCTATCTCCTGCACGAACTTCACGACGTCGCCCGACACGCCGCAACCGAAACAATGATAGAACTGGTCCATCTGGTTGACGGCGAAAGAGGGGGTACGCTCGTGATGGAACGGACAACACGCCCAGTACGTGTTCCCCTTGCGCTCCAAACGCACGTAGCCGCTCACGACTTCGGCAATGTCGTTTTTCTGTTTTAATTCCTGCATAAACCGCGGATCGAAACCGGTCATCTTCACACACCTCCGATCGTGAACGTCGAAGGAATGAACAGGCTCTCGAACACGCCGATGGCGTACCGATCGGTCATACCCGACAGATAGTCGCACACAACCCGTTCCTTTCCGTCCCGCTCCAAAAGCCGCAGATAGGGCTTGGGGAGTTTTTCCACGTGGCTCGTGAAATATTCGAACATTTGCGTGAGCATACGTTCCGAACGTTCCTGTATGGACTTATTCGCAAGCTCGTACACCCGCTCGAACATAAACTTTCTCAACTCGTTGGTCGCCGTCATCACTTCCTCGGACATTTTCACGTGTTCTTTGCCGTACGAGGTTTTGTAAATATCGGTGATCGCGGTGTTGATACGCGTTTTCGTTTCGTTGCCGAGCGTCTTTACGGCGTTTTTCGGCAGGTCGCTCTCTTTGAGTATCCCCGCGCGGAGGGCGTCCTCTATGTCGTGGTTGATATACGCGATCCTGTCCGCCAGCGACACCGCCTCCCCTTCGAGCGTCGAAGGTCTGCCCGTACTCTTATGCTGCAATATCCCGTCGCGGACCTCGTAGGTGAGGTTGAGTCCCCGACCGTCCTTTTCGATATCGTCCACGACCCGCAAAGACTGTTCGTTGTGATAGAACCCGTTTTTCGCGAGCTTGGCTAGCACTCTCTCGCCCACGTGACCGAACGGGGTATGCCCAAGGTCGTGACCGAGCGCGATCGCCTCCGCGAGATCCTCGTTGAGCGCGAGCGAGCGCGCGATCGAACGGGCGATCTGCGATACGTCGAGGGTGTGCGTAAGACGGGTGATATAGTGATCGCCTTCGGGGGCGAAGAACACCTGCGTTTTGTTTTTCAAGCGTTTAAAGGAGTTACTGTAAATGATCCTGTCGCGGTCGCGCTGGAAATCGGTGCGGAAGTCGCAGCGTTTTTCCGCTTTGGCTCTGCCCTGCGTGTCCGCGGACTTTTTGGCGTACGGGGAGAAGAAAAGATCTTCCTGCGCGCAAATGCGTTCCCGAACGCAAGCGTATTCGCGTTTTTCGTTCATAAGTTACCTCCTTTTTCCGTTTCGGGCGTTTCAAACCCCTATATTATATTATTTCGACAAAACTTTCTCAAAACCTCTTTTTTTAAGAAAAAACTTAAAAAATTTCTTGAAAATTCCCCGAAAAATAACGCCCGATCCCCGCTTTTCATTCAAGCGGGGATCTTTTATCCGTTTTTAAGTCCGTCAAACGAGCTTTCTGCCCATCAAAACGCCCATCACCGACGCCATCATCAGTCCGCGCGTCCAACCGCTCGAATCGCCGAGGCAATGCAGTCCTTTCACGTTCGTATCGAAGTTTTCGTCCATCTTGATACGGTTGCTGTAAAATTTGAGTTCGGGCGAGTACAAAAGCGTTTCCGCCGCCGCGAACCCCGGCACTACGTAATCCACCGCGTTCATAAAGTTGATGATATTCACCATCGTCCTGTACGGCAACGCGGAAGTGATATCCCCCGCGACCGCGTCTTTGAGCGTGGGGCGGACGTTGGAGCGGGAAAGCTCCTCCTGCCACGTGCGTTTGCCGCTCAAAATATCCCCGAAACGTTGGACGAGGATATGCCCCGCGCCCAGCATATTCGTAAGTTCGCCGATCTTCTGCGCGTACGCGATCGGCTGATCGAACGGATAGGAGAAGTTATGCGAACAGAGTATGGACACGTTCGTGTTGTCCGTTTTGAGATCTTTATAGCTATGCCCGTTGACGACGGCAAGGTTATTGTCGTAATTCTCCTGCGAAACGAACCCGCCGGGGTTTTGGCAGAACGTACGCACTTTGTTTTTGAACGGCAACGGATAGCCGACGAGTTTGGACTCGTACAGGGCTTTGTTCACCGTTTCCATCACTTCGTTCCGAACCTCTACGCGCACGCCGATGTCAACGGTGCTCGCCGCGTGTTCGACCCCGTATTTTTCGCAGACCTTTTCCAGCCAGTCCGCGCCCCGCCGACCCGTCGCCACGACCGTGTGTTCGGCGAATATTTCGAAACTCTTGCTCCCGTCCGCGTAAGATACGGACACGCCTTTGCATACGCCGTTTTCGACGATGGGCGCGTTACATTCGCATTCGAAAAGTATCTCCACGCCGTTTTCTTGCAGGTATTTTTCGATGGCGAGATATATCCCCTGCGCCTTTTCCGTACCCATGTGCCGAATGGGACAGTCCACGAGTTTCAGTCCCGCTTTGATCGCGCGTTTTCTGATCTCTTTCACCTCGTCGCCCGCGCCGACCCCTTCGATCTTGCCGTCCGCGCCGAATTCGAGGTAAATTTTATCGGTATAGTCGATCGTTTGTTGGGCAAGATCCGCGCCGATGAGTTGGGGCAGATCGCCGCCCACTTCGCAGCTCAAAGACAGTTTTCCGTCCGAGAACGCGCCCGCGCCCGAAAAGCCCGTCGTGATATGGCAATACGGTTTGCAGTTGACGCATTTCTGCGTTTTGTGTTTGGGACAACGGCGGTTCTCCACCGACTTGCCCTTTTCCACGACGACGATCTTTTTCTTACTGCCTTTGCGGAGCATTTCGATCGCCGTAAAGATACCCGCGGGACCCGCGCCCACGATAACGACGTCCGTTTTCATTGTTTTCGACCTCCGTATTTTCGAAAAAGGGGCGTTTTCGCGCCCCTTGATTCCGTTCTCGTCTATTTATAACCGTTTTTTATCGGTTTGAAACGATCTTATTTAATTTTATTAAATAATTTATTTTTTTACGCCTTTTCCCGCGCCTGCTTTTTGAGGTTGCTCGCGCGGAGGATTTTGAGTTTATAGGAATTGTACCGCAAAATGAACAGCGACGGCAAATTGAGCAACGCGTTTATCACCGCCACGGGAACGGAGATCGCCCACCAAAGCTCGGTCAGCGGGAAGAGCAACAAGATCAAAAAGCCCGTGAACAAACTGACGAAATGACCGATCTCGCCGTAACAGATTTCGAGCAAGAACCTGTCGAGGTATTCCACGCTTTTGGGATCGGCTATCTTATTTTTGCGAAAGCCCGTAAAATGTCCTATTTCGGGTACTTTGTCTTTCCATTTACGGATTTTGAGTTTTTCGTAGAATTTCTTTTCCTTGGCGGAAACGGCGAATATCTTCTTTTCGTGGTTCGCGCACTTTTGCGGCAACAAGCGGCTGACGGTCGCCGTCAGTCCGTCTATCGCGACGACCACGACGACGGCAAGTCCCGTAAACCCGAGTACGAGCAAAAAGCCCTCGCCGCTCGCAAGGGATACGACCGTCGTCAGTATCGCGACCGCGATCGCGATGATCGCAAGATACAGTATCATTCGTTTACCTCTTTTTCGTTTGCATAGGTCAGCGTTTCGCCGTAGACCTCTTCGTATTTCGCTTTGCAGAGCGCGTACGCCTCGTCGCACATTTTTTGCGCGCCGAGCTTTTCGCCGAGCGACGGATCGGGATAGATGGGCGGCATTACGTGCAAAGTATGCCGTTGCACGGGATACCCGCTTTCGTCCGTGCGCGTTTCGTCGTGGCGCATCGTGATGAACGTAGGCACGACGGGTACGTTCGCACGGTACGCCATTTTGAACCCGCCGACTTTGAAAGGTCGGGGTTTGCGATAGTTCCACCACATTGCCTGTTCGGGATAGATGAGCACGCTTTCGCCTTGCGTGAGCAACGTGTTCACCGCCGACATAAAATTCATCATCGTGCGGCGGTTACGCGAGAGCGGAAGGGTGTTGCAATGGCGAAATAAAAACCCGTAAAGTCCCGGAAAGTTGGTGTAATTTCCCTCCCGAATGACCTTATACAGGTATTTTTTTGGCAAATATTTTCTGATGCAATGAAACACCACGTAATTGTCGAACGCCGAAAAGTGGTTGCAGGTGACGATCGCGCCGTTTTTCAGCGCGCCGAGGTATTCTTCCCCCTCCACGCCGTCGATGACGAGCACGTCTTTTTTGATGAGGTCGAGGAAATATTTATCCCCGACCGCGTTCGCGATCTTTCTGGATATTTTACTCGACAGCTTTTTACAAAGATAATCGACCTGATCGGGCAAAAGTTCGGGCGCCTCGGGATCGTTTTCGACGTCCTCGTCGAACCGTCCCGCGCGTTCGTATTCCTCTATCCGTTCCAAGATCGCCCGTCTTTCGGGCGAAACATTCGATAAATCCATACCTGCCTACCTCGTTTTCCTTTTCCGCCGTAGATCGTACCACCTTCCGACGGGTTTATTTTTGCGCTTTGCGGCGCGTTTTTATAAAGTTATCTCGGCGCTCCGCCTCTTTCACCGCCAAAGCCCTGAGCGCGACTTCACATTCGGAGTCGTGCGCCTTATCCGCCGCGGAATAGCCGTGCAAGTCGTTGAGTATCCGCTGATAGAACTCGCTGCGCCTTGCATAATTCCAGAAATGCTCTTTAAAGAGGATATTCTCGTAATGCCAAGGTTTCATCGTGAGGTTGTAATGGATAAGCTCGGGCGTATCGCCTTCGCCGCCGATGGGCATTCTGTTCCATTCCTCGCCGAAGTAACGTACTTTGCCGTGACAAAGCACGTTCAGATAGTCCTGATCCTGCGCGACGCAGAACTTATATTCTTTCAAAAGCCCGCAGAACTTCGAATAGAAGTCGTCTTTTCTGAACTGTTTGAGATTCATCAAAAGCACGCCCGCGTTGAAATATTCGTCCGCCGCAATACCCAGCGTTTCTTTCGTATACAGGCGGAATTCGGGCACAGCCGCCACCGCGCCGTCGCGCGCCGCGCCGATAAGCTCGTCTTTCAATTCCATCTCGTACATTTTGGAAATGTCTCCGAGTACGATCGTGTCGCTGTCGAGATAGATCGCCTTTTCGAACTGCGGGAACATACTCGCGATGAAAATACGGTAGTAGGTCGCGCCCGTGTAATAGTCCCGAAGTTGCAGAGCGTTTTTCACGTCCTCCAAACGTTCGGAAATATCGACGAATACGATACGGAAATCCTCGTCCGCGTATTTGAGGAGTTTTTCCGTAGACGCGCCTTGCTCCATATTCGCGTGCAGAACGTATATCTCGTATGCGTATTCCTTGCTCGCGTTCTCTTTGAGCGAACTCACCGAAACGGTGAGATAGGGAAGATAGTTTTCGTCCGACGCGTAAAAGACGGGTATGATTTTCTTGGTTGACATAATTTTCGTTCTCCTTATTTGATCGCTATTTTAAATTTTGCCATCGCCGCGCGTTTTCCGTTTTGCGCCGACGTTTGACATTTTATAGTTTATAGCAATTTCCAAAAAAAGACAACCTACTTACCCCCGTTTTCGCTCTACTTACCGAAAACGCGGCTCTACCGTTGGCGCATACCCGCTCTACCCACGGTAGAATTCTCTCTCTACTCTCGGTAGAGTATGTATTTTTAATCGATTTTTAACGTTTTTTCGGGCATTTTCCCTATATTTCCAGCAAGATGGTCACGGGACCGTCGTTATACTGTTCGATCTTCATATCCGCGCCGAACACGCCCGTTTTGACCGTTACACCCTGCGCGCGCAGAGCGTTTACCGCGTATTCGTAAAGCGGCTGCGCCTTTTCGGGACGTTCCGCGAGCGTAAAACTCGGTCTGTTCCCGTGCGACGCGTCGCCGTAAAGGGTGAATTGCGATACGAGCAAAACCTCCCCACCCACGTCTTTGACGGACAGGTTCATTTTGCCGTTTTCGTCCTCGAAGATACGGAGGTTGGCGATCTTCTTCGTCAGATAGTCCGCCTGCGCCTGCGTATCTCCGCTCTTTACGCCGAGGAACACGGTCAAGCCGAAAGGGATCTCGGAGATCCGTTCGCCACCGACCGTGAGCGCCGTTCGTTTTACGCGTTGCACTACCGCTTTCATATTCTTGCCTCCGTTTAAAATAAACGCAGGAAGTCTTCCTGCGTTTATCCGATCATACGTGTTATCAGTATTTATACGCGGCTCATATATTCGCCCGTTCTCGTGTCGATACGAATGGTTTCGCCTTCTTCCACGAACATAGGGACTTGAATGATCGCGCCCGTTTCCACTTTCGCGTTCTTCATAACGTTGGTAGCCGTATTGCCCTTTACGCCCGGTTCCGCCTCGATGACTTTGAGTTCGACGAAGTTTTCGGGTTCAACGGAGAACGCTTTACCGTAGAGGAATTTCACCGTGACCATATCGTTTTCTTTGATATATTTGAGCGCCTCTTCGACCTGATCGAAGGAAAGCATTTCCTGATTGTATTCCTCGTCCATAAATACGTAGAACTCGCCGTCGTAGTAGGAATACGTCATCTTCTTCGTTTCTACCTGCGCCGTTTCGAGTTTCGTCGTGGGGTTGAACGTTTCGTTGGAAAGAACTTGTCCCGTTACCACGTTTTTAAGCGTGGTTCTGACGAACGCCGCGCCCTTGCCCGGTTTTACGTGCTGGAAGTCGGTGACGGTGTATACGCCGCTCTTGTATTCAAAGGTAACGCCCTTACGAATATCGCCTGCCAAAATCTGTGCCATAGTGTTTTTCTCCTTGTACCACTTATAATTTTCTTTTTTATAAAATCAAGAGTTTCTTATCCGTTTTATACATAAAACTCTTTACTTTTCCGTTTTTCAGCGTTACGGTATCCTCGATCCGTATCCCGTACTCGCCCTCGACGTATACCCCAGGTTCGTCCGAAAAGACCATTCCGTCGCGCAAAACATCTTTGCCGTTCGGTCTTACGAAGGGGTATTCGTGGATATTCAAGCCTATCCCGTGTCCGAGCGAATGGGTGAACAGTTTGCCGTAGCCCCGCTTTTCGAGCGCGGTTCTTGCGATCGCGTCGCCGTCGTGACAGGTCATACCGCTCGTCAGCTTTTCTTTCACAAGCTCGTGCGCCGTCAACACCGCCTCGTACGCGGTTTTGAACGCCGCGTGTTTGCCGTCGTCGCCGAACAGGAACGTTCTCGTGATGTCCGAGCAATAGCCGTTAACCCGACAGCCGAAGTCGATCAGTATCTCGTCGCCGAACGCAAGTTTCTTTACGCCCGTTTCGTGATGCGGCACCGCCGCGTGCGCGCCGAACGCTACGATCGTGTCGAACGACAGACCCTGCGCGCCCAGTTTCCGCATATTGTATTCGAGGAGCGCGGCGACTTCCGTTTCCGTCATACCCTCTTTTATCTCGGGCAGTAACTGCAAAAAGCCGTCCTCGGCGATCCCGCAAGCCTTTTCGATATTCGAAAGTTCCCAGTCGTTTTTGATCGACATCGCGGTTTCGAGCGCCGTCGTCGCGTCTACGATCTCCACGCCCGTTTCGGCGATCTTTTTATATTCGGGATAGTTCGTCTGCGCGAGCGCGACCCCGACCGTTTTATAAGCCTTCAAAAGCTCGTAGGCGTTAGAGAATCTGTCTATTTCCTTGACCGTCACTTCCGTGCCGCCGAGGGTCTTTTTCGCCGCCTCGGTATATCTTGCGTCGGTATAGAGGTACGTACCCGTTTTATCGACGAGAACGTAGCCGTTTTCGGTCAGAAAGCCCGTAACGTAGCGTTTGAGATATTCGCAGGTGAGGAATACGGCGTCCGCGCCGACCGCCTCGAATATCTTTTTTCCGTTCGTTTGCAACATACTTTCGTCCTCTTATCTATTATTTTACCAAATATTTCGCTGTTCGTCAAGTATACGGCGATACTATCCGAAAATTTTCCGCGGCTATGGGCGGGGATTTTTGTAAAAATCTTACAGCGAAGAATATATCCTCTTCATTTCCGCGGCGTCCTCGGCTTGCGTTCCGTCCGATTCGCTGACGATATACGGTTCCAAACCCAGCTGTTTGAGCGCTACGGCGAGCGGCATAAATTCGGGTCCGTACGTTTCGTCCTCGAACGTGAGGTGTTTTATCTCGCCCTTGGAGGAATACATGATCTTGGAGAAATGCACGTGGAAATTTTTCATTCGCTCGTAGCCGAGTTCCGCGATCATATATTCGAGGCGGGACTTATAATCCTCCACCGTTTTGAGCGAACCCTGTTCGCGGGCGTTCACGTGACCGAAATCCACGCAAGGGGTGAACGCGGGGTCTATTTTACAAAATTCCGTAACTTCCTCTATCGTGCCGATCTGCGCGAGTTTGCCCATCGTTTCGGGGCAGAAGATCATATCCTGCAAGTCGTTCAGATAGATATAATCGCGCAAAATCTTCAATCTCTCCACCGTCTTATCCATCGCCTCAAAACGGGTGGCTTTGCCCTGTGCGGCGGGGTGGAACACGATACGTTTGCCGCCCATAAGCTTACACATTTTGGCGCTGTCGAGCACGTAGCCGTAGGACTTTGCCGCCATCTCGTCGTCGGGGTTGGCGAAATTGATGAAATAGGGCGCGTGGACGGAAATTTCCACGTCCGCTTTCGCGAACGCCTCGCCGATGGAGATCGCTTTATCTTCCGTCATTCGCACGCCGCGGCCGAAAGAATACTCGAAACAGTCCAGCCCGCGTCTTTTCACGAACGCCGCCGATTGTTCGGTGTGTTGGTTGCCCTCCGCGTAAAAGCTGTCGCAATTACCGCTCGGTCCGAATTTGATCATGTTCGCGTACCCTCCTTATATCTTCTTGCAGTTGCGTTTTCAACCCGTCCGCGCTCTCGAATTTTTTCACCTCGCGCAAGAAACGGATAAACCGAACTTTACAGCGTTTGCCGTACAGATCGCCCGAAAAGCCGTCCAGATACGTTTCGGTGACGACCTTATCGCTATCGAAGGTCGGGCGCGAACCGTAATTCGTAATGCCTTTATACGTACCGAACTCCGTTTCCGTCAACGTTTCGTACACGCCCTTTTTCAGCGGGAATTTATGCGCGGGATAGGCGATATTCGCCGTCGGAAAACCGATCGTCCGACCGACCTTTCTATCTGCCTCGACCTCGCCGACGAGGAAAAATTCTTCCCCGAGCAAGGCGTTCGCCTTTTCGACTTCCCCTTTTTCAAGCAGGCGTTTGACCGTCGTCGCGCTTATCTTTTCGCCGTCCGCTTTGAGCAGTTCGACGACTTCGACGCGTACCTGCCCGCCGTGTTTCAACGTTTCGGGCGTGCCTTCCGCGCCTTTGCCGAAACGGAAATCGTCGCCGCAGACGAACGCTTTCGGGTGAAAACGGAACAAAAGCAGTTCCGTGAACCGTTCGGGCGAGAGATCGCATATCTCCGCGAACGGCAATTCGAACACGAAATCCACGCCCGCCTTGCGGAATATCTCCTCGCGTTCTTCGGGCGTGAAAAGTCCTTCTTCCGATTTGCCGCCGACGATGGTCATCGCGCCGACGGGAAGTCCGTATCCTTTCGCGCGTTCGACGAGTTTGCGGTGTCCGAGGTGCAGTCCGTCGAACCCGCCGAGGAGCATTACGCAACCCGTCGCGCTATTCCGTTTTTCGGTCAGATCGATGATTTTCAGCATAGTTTCGTTTTCGCTTTCGCTTTGCCGTCTTTTACTTCGGCGATCCCGTAAAATTCCTCGCCGCGATAGAGTTTATACAGTCCGTCCTTCTCGTCCGTTTCCACCGCTACGCCGTTGAAAATGCGTTCGGCGTTTTTGCCGACGGGCGAGAACTTGGGAAAAGGCAAAACGCTTTCGGTCGGGATCAGAAAATTTTCTATCTCTTCCAAAGTCGGATCGGCTTGGAGCGCGGAAAAGGGCAGAGCCTCGGCGATCTCGAAACAGCCGCTTTTCGTTCTTTTCAGCGCGCTCATCACGGCGAACGTATCGAGCGCGCCCGCGATATCCCGCGCGAGCGAACGGATATACGTGCCGCCGCCGCAATTTATTTTCAATCGGAAAGTATTCTCTTTCCCCTCCGCTTTGCCGAGCAATTCCATACCGTAAATATGCACTTGCTTGGGCGCAAGCTCGAACTCCACGCCGCGGCGGGCGAGGTCGTAACCGCGTTCGCCGTTCACGTTTTTCGCGCTGTATTTGGGCGGGACCTGCAAAATATCGCCGAAAAAGGTCGGCAAAACGTTTTCTATCTCCGCCGCGCTCGGAATACGGCCGCCTAAAACGAGTTCGCCCGTCGAGTCGAGGGTGTCGGAAGTCATACCGAACGTAAATTCCGCGATATATTCTTTTTCCTTATTCAAAAAGTAATCGAAAAGGCGGGCGGCGTTGCCGACGCCCACGGGCAGCACGCCGCTCGCGAGCGGGTCGAGCGTGCCTAAATGGCCGCAGGGCGTACCCGTCAGCCATTTGCATTTATTGACGACCGTCGAGGAGGTAAGCCCCGACGGTTTGTCGATATTCAGAAATCCGAAACGACGGATCTTGCCTTCTCTTTTCACGAGTTTTGCTCCGTTTTATCAGCGAAGTTCCACGCCGAGTTTGAATTTGAGGTTGCCCAGGATCTTCTTGACGAAGTTGTCGAGCGTTTCGGGCGTGAACGCCTTTTCCGTGTTCGCGTCGGGCGTGAACGTGAGCGTGAACGCCATGCTCTTTTTGCCTTCGGGGACTTGACCGCCGCGGTATACGTCGAAGAGTTTCGCCTCCGTCACGTATTTGCAGGAATGGAGCAACACTTCTTCGATCTCGCCGCAGGTCAGTTTCTCGTCCGCAAGCAAAGCGAGGTCGCGTTTTACCGCGGGGAATTTGGGCAGGTTCGTGTAGCGTACGTTATCGTCCATTTCCCCTGCCACCGACGCGAGATCGAGTTCGGCGAGGTAGACTTTTTTATCCAAACCGAGCGAAAGGGCGATAGCAGGGTCGAGTTCACCGAACGAACCGACGGTCGTATCGCCTACGAGCACGTTCGCCGAAACGCCGGGGTGCAGATACGGTTTTTCCGCTCTTTCGTACGTGAACGCGAGATGGAAAACTTCCGCGATACGTTCGATCGCGCCTTTCATATCGAAGAAATCGTTCTTACCGCCCCAAATGCCCAAAACCAGACGTTTTCTCTCGTCGGGTTGTTCGCCCGCGAGCGTATCGCGGGGGATATAGACGTTCGCGACCTCGAATTGTCTGCCCTCGTCGTTGCCGCGGCGGATATTCCGAACGGCGTTGGAGAGCATAGACGGAGCGAGGAAGGTACGCATAACGGAGAGTTCTTCGCTGATCGGATTGAGTATCTTCACCGCGTTACGCTCCGCCGCCGTTTCGGGGAGTTTCATAAGCTCGAATTCTTTCGGGGAATAGAACGAATAATTGCAAGCCTCCGAGAATCCTTGCACGCGGAGCACGTTTTTAAGATGCAGTTCGCGTTTCTGTTCGTCGGTAAGACCGCCGCCCGTCACGCTCGCTTTTTCGAGGAAGGTGGGAACGATATGCTCGTAACCGTACATACGGATCACTTCTTCCGCGAGGTCGGGATAGCCGTCGATGTCGTCGCGGTAACCGGGGATCTCCACGGTCAGGGTATCGCCCTCTACCGCGGGTTTAAAGTTAAGTCTTTGGAGAATGGAGAGCATTTCCGCCACGGGAACTTCGATACCCAAAAGCGCGTTGATCTTGGAAACGCTCGCCGTCATTTTGCGGGGGGTGAGGTCGGCGGCGCAAACGTCGCGGCAAATATCCGTCACCGTACCGCAGCCGAGTTGTTCGATCAGGTGCAACGCGCGCGCCATACCCCATTCGTTGGTGTAGGCGTCCACGCCCTTTTCAAAGCGTGCGGAGGAGTCGGAGGACTGACCGAGCGCGCGGGAAGTTTTCCGAACGTTGTCGCGGGCGAACTTCGCCGCCTCGAAGAACACGTTTTTCGTATCGGGTTTTATTTCGCTGTTCAAGCCGCCCATAATGCCCGCGAGCGCGACGGGTCTTTCGCCGTCGCAGATCACGAGGTTGTCTTTCGTGAGCGTGAATTCCTTTTCGTCGAGGGTGACGATCTTCTCCCCCTCCGCCGCTCTGCGTACGACGATCTTTCTGCCGCCGAGGTCGTCCGCGTCGAACGCGTGCATAGGCTGACCCATTTCGAGGAGTACGAAGTTCGTAATATCGACGATCGGGGAAATGGAACGTATGCCCGAAAGCGCAAGGCGTTTCCGCATCCAAGCGGGCGAACTGCCGCCCTTTACGTTCTCCACGTAATGCCCTACGTACCGCGGGCAAAGGTCGGGCGCGAGGACTTCCACTTCCACGGGCGCGGCTTTACTCGAATGAGCGGTAAAGGAATAGTCGGGGGCTTTGAACGGTTTATGCAACACCGCCGCAACTTCGCGGGCGATACCCAGAATACATTGACAATCGGGGCGGTTCGCCGTCACGGAGATGTCGAAAATCCAGTCGTCCAAACCGACGATCTTCTTGATATCCTCGCCCACGGGCGCGTCTTTGGCAAGGTCGAGAAGTCCGTTGACCTCCGCGCCGGGATAGAAATCGTCGTTTATTCCCAGTTCCTCGCCCGAACAGAGCATACCGAAAGACTCCACGCCGCGGAGCTTGCCTTTTTTGATCTTCTTCACGCCGTCGGGGTTCTTTTCGAGCATGGCGGGGTTGCTTTCCACCACCGTCGAGCCGTCGAGCGCGCAGGGCGTTTTCATGCCCACGTAGACGTTGGGCGCGCCCGTCACGATCTGCAAGTCGCGGCCGTATTCCGCGCCGCAGTCAACCGTACATATCTGCATATGGTCGCTGTCGGGATGGGGCGTCAACGCTTTGACTTCGCCGACGACCACGCGGTTTATTTTCGAACCGAGGTAGGAAAGTTCCTCCACCTCGAACCCGCAAGAGAACAGCTTATCCGCAAGTTCCTGCGGGGTGATGTCTATATCCACATAATCTTTTAACCAACTGAAAGGTGCTTTCATCGTTTATTATCTCCTTATAACGCGGCTCGTATTCTTCTCAGTCCTCGAACTGTTCGAGGAAACGGGTATCGTTCTCAAACAGCGTTTTGATATTGTTCACGCCGTATTTGAGCATAGCGATACGCTCGATACCCATACCGAACGCAAAGCCCGTGTATTCGTCGGGGTCTACGCCGCAATTTTCGAGTACCCGACGGTTGACCATACCCGCGCCGAGGACTTCGATCCAGCCCGTGCCTTTGCAAAGCCGACAGCCCTTGCCGCCGCACTCCGAACAGCTCAGATCCACTTCCACGCTCGGTTCGGTGAACGGGAAATAGGACGGGCGCAAGCGTACCTTGGTCGAGGAAGTGAACATTTTCCGAGCGAACTCCGCAAGCATACCTTGCAAATCGCAAAGAGTTATTCCTTTATCCACGACCAGACCTTCCATCTGATGGAACATAGGCGAGTGGGTCGCGTCGTCGTCCGAACGGAACACCCTGCCCGGAGAAAGGATCTTGATGGGCGGTTTATCCTTTTCCATAACGCGTATCTGACCCGCCGAAGTCTGCGTGCGGAGCAGTAAGTTTTCCGCCAAATAGAACGTGTCCTGCATATCCCGCGCGGGGTGATCCTTGGGGGTGTTGAGCGCGGTAAAGTTATAATAGTCCGTTTCGATCTCCGGACCTTCGAACACCTTAAAACCCATACCCGCGAAAATATCGACGAGCTGGTTTTTCACGAGCGTGATGGGGTGTAACGCGCCCGCCTTGTACGTTTTGCCGGGCATTGTGATATCTACCCGTTCGGCGGCGTATTTTTTCTGCATTTCCAGTTCCCGCACGACTATCGAGCGAGCCTCGAAACGCTCTTCCATACCCTGTTTGAATTCGTTGACGATCTTACCGAACGCGGGGCGTTCTTCTTTGGGCAGGTCTTTCATACCGCTCATAATATCTTTCAGACCCGTCTGAAATCTCACTTTGAGTTCGTAGACCGCTCTGCCTGTTTCCGTCTGCTCCAACGCGGCGTTTATTTCCGCTTGCAGTTTTTCGATCTTTTCTTTCATATATGCTCCTTTTTCCGTTTTTCCTTTACATAAAAACGCCCTGCGCGCTTTCCAAAGCGCGCAGGGCGAATGTTTCCGCTGTACCACCTGCGTTCATACGGCTTTCGCCGTACCTCGTTAAGCGCGATAACGCCGCGCGTACGGTCTTTCCTACCCCTGCTTTTACAGGCTCAAAAAGACGGCTCCAAAGTGAAAGGGAAATTTTCCGTGGTCGCGCGTCTTTCAGCCTGCGAACGCGCTCTCTTTCGGCTCACGTTTACGAAAAATCCCGCTTTTTCATTGCCTTTACCGATATATTACGTTTATTATAATCGTTTTTGAAACAAATGTCAAACGATTTTCGCGGGGCGAGGGCTTATTTCTGTTTCAAAAGGTCGCGGATCTCTTCCAAAAGTTTGGTGTTCGCCATCGCCTTTTCTTCCGCCGCGGCTTTCTCCGCCGCCGCTTTTTCTTCCGCAAGGCGAGCCTCTTCCGCTTTCTTTGCCGCCGCCTCTTCCACGCGCTGCGCGTAAAGCACTTTCGCCTGTTTCTTATTCACGCGTTCTTCTTTGCATATCTTCCAGATCGCCTTCTTCTCGTTCGCCTCGACGCCGTTTTCCAACCGCTCTTTCGCCTCGGCGATACCGTTGAACATTTTCACGATCGTGAACAGCACGAACGCGATCAGAAGGAAATTGATGATCGCGCTGATGAACGCGCCCCAGTCGATATAGATAGAGTCCGCCAGCACCAACGCGCCCGCCTCGTCGTACGAGGGCGAGAGCATCGTGATCGCGCCGCTAAGCCCGTCCTTGCTGATGAGCGCGGCGAGCAACCAGTTGATGAGAGGTTTCAGTATATAATTGCTCAAACCGTTGACGATCGCGGTGAATGCGCCGCCGACGATGACGCCGACCGCCATATCGAGCACGTTGCCGCGGGTGATGAATTTCTTGAATTCGCCGAAAAATTTACGAAGGCGACCTTCTTTCTTTTCTTTTGCCATATTCCTACTTCCTTACAGCTTTTCTTTATTATACTACACCGCGCGTATTTTGTCAACGGATTACGCGGAAAATCACGAAAAAGAGCGGGAGATACCCCCGCTCTTTTTCGCTTGCGCGATCTTTTTTATTCCTCGTTTCCGCCGTTTTCGATCGCAGAACCGCGCATAAGGTCGCGCACGAAATACAGATCCTCGCTCGTTTCCTTGATGAGCCTCGTAAGCTCGCTTTGCGTTTCCCTTCTCGTCGCTTTCGAGAGCGCCTCTACGTACTCGCTTAAAAGCGTTTTTTCGAGATAGAAAATATCTTTCAGGCTATCGAATTCGTTGAGCGTTATTTCCCGTTTTTCCAGTTTCATTTTTCTTCCTCCCCGTCCGTCGTTTCGTCCATGCCCTGCCCGTTTTGTTCTTTATCGCGTTTGGACAGTTCGCCGCTGATGAGCAAGGTCAACGCCTGTCTGCGTTTGGTATGGCGCGCCGACAGGGATTCCATATCCTTGGCAAGCGCCGCGTCCGTCAAAAGGCGGGAATAGATCTTGGTCTTTTTCTCCGCAAGGTCCTCCACGCCCGAAAGCTGTTTCAAAAAACATTCTTCCTTTTTCGATTCACTCGTTTTTTGCATAAAATATCCCCCTCGTTTATCCAAAGTATCGGAAAATCGAGGGGTTTTTATACGTATATTTCAATCACTTTTTCTTTTTCGGCGGCGTTTTCGCGTAGCCGCAATGCTCTTTTAGGGTACATTCCCCGCACGCGGGGCGTTGGGAATGGCAGACTTTACGCCCGTGCCAGATGAGCCAGTGATGCGCCTCCGACCATTTTTCTTTGGGGATCGCTTTATTCAGTCCCGCCTCCACTTCGAGCGGCGTTTTGCCCTTGGCAAGTCCCAAACGGTTGCTTACGCGGAACACGTGCGTGTCTACGGCGATCGCGTCGCCGCCGAACGCGACCGAGTAGACCACGTTCGCCGTCTTTTTGCCTACGCCCGCAAGACTCATCAGCTCTTCCACAGTCCCAGGTACTTCGCCGCCGAAACGGTCGAGGATATCCCGCGAGGCGGAGAGGATATGTTCCGCTTTCATACGGTAGAACCCGCACGAGAAAATAAACTTTTCCAGTTCTTCCTGCGAAAGCGAAAGCATCGCCTGCGGCGTGGAATGTTCTTTGAACAGTTCCGCCGTGACCTTATTCACGCGTTCGTCCGTGCATTGCGCGGAGAGGATCACGGCGACGAGAAGTTCGTACGGCGTTCGGTAGCGCAAAGCGGGGCGGGAACCTTTATACAGTCTTTCGAGTTCGGCGAGCGCCGATATTCTGTCCGTCTTTTTCATAGTACGTTCAGTATACCATACTTTTCGCGATTTTGCAAGTTATTTTTACATTTTCACCTCCGTTTGTCGCAACAATGCTTTTATCTATAAGGCGTAAGCGTCATTACGCCGTTTACGAAATCCGTTTTATAAAAACCCTTGAAGGAAGAATATTTCCCCGTTTTGAGGATCGCTTGCGCGCGCACGAAATATCTCGCGTCGAAACGTACGCAAAGCCCGCAACCGATCTTCGCCTCTTTGGGCGTGGGGACGGTCGTTGCCGCCACACCGTATCCGTTCAACCGTTCCACATAGTCCAAGCTATGCGCGCGGGAACGGAACACCGCCAGTATCATCATAAGTCATACGCTCCTTTTTTTCGGAATACTATATTTTATGTATATCGTAAAAAAAGAGGTGCATTTATGATCTATTTCGACAATGCCGCGACCGGCGGCAGAAAACCCGACAGCGTACTCTCCGCCGTGAGCGCCGCTATCAAAGTATGTGCAAATCCCGGACGGAGCGGTCATAAGCTTTCGCTCGCCTGCGCGGGTATCGTTCAAAATTGCCGAAACGCGCTCGACGAGTTCTTCGACGGGTACGGGTTCGACCGCGTTATCTTTACCAAAAACTGCACGGAGGCGCTGAATATCGCCCTTTTCGGTACGTTGAAAAAAGGCGATCACGCGATCGCCACCTGTATGGAACACAATTCCGTCCTGCGGCCGCTCGAACGGCTGAAAAAGGCGGGCGCGATCGACTACGACGTATGCGAATTGTCGCAAGGGAACATATGTGCAAACGATATTGTAAAATTGCTCCGACCCAACACCCGCCTCGTCGCGGTCACGACCGCCTCCAACGTGACGGGCGCGACGCCGCCGATAAGAGAGATACGGAAGGCTTTGCCCGAAAACGTATTGCTGCTCTGCGACGGCGCGCAAGGCGGCGGGCATATTCCCGTCAGAATGCGCGAGGACGGGATCGATATACTCACGCTCGCGGGACACAAGGGACTGATGGCGATACAAGGCAGCGGCGCGCTGCTCTTTTCCGATCGCATAGACCCTATGCCGCTTATGTACGGCGGAACGGGTTCGATGAGCGTTTCGCTCGATATGCCCGAATTCTATCCCGACGCTTTGGAGGCGGGTACTCTGTCCTTCCCCGCCGTCGCCTCGCTTTTGGAGGGCGTGCGGCATTTGACCTTACATACCGAGGAGATCGGAAAACGCGTGCTCGCGCTCACGCGGTACCTTCTCGACCGTCTGGAAACGATCCCCGCTTACAAGGTCTATTCCGAGCCGAACGCGTGCGGTATCGTCGCGTTCAAGCACAAAACGTACGAGTCGGAGCATATCGCGAGCATTTTGTCGGGGAAATACGACATCGCGGTGCGGGGCGGTCTGCATTGCGCGCCGCTTATGCACGAGGCGCTCGGCACGCTCGACGGCGGGTTGGTGCGGGTATCGCTCTCGCAATTCAACTGCAAGAGCGAGATCGACGAGCTGCTCGCCGCGTTAGTATGTATAGACGAGGAGTGATTCAGGGTATGGCTTTGAGCTTATCGACGATGGAGCGGAGCTTTTTGCGTTGGATACCGTCGAGCATAGGCGAGAAGGTCTGATAGAAGTTTTCTATTTCCTCATTCGAGAGCGTACCCGCGCGCTTGCTCTTTTCCGCCTCCGCGAGGATATTTCGGAGCATTTCGGCGTTGCTCTTGCCGTTATACGCCGCCGCCATTCTCTTCGTCAGTTCTTCCGCCGTCGCCGCGCTCTGTTTGTCTTCGCTCGGCGCGGCGTGCTCCGACGGGGTCTGCGGGGTCTGATTTGCATAGGTCCTGAAACTTTTCATACGGCTTTTCCTCCCGAAACGAACGCCCGTTTTCAGGGCGTTGCTTTTTTATACATAGTATTCGGGCGGGGATTTTTTCGTGACCCGCGGCATATATTGTAGTATGGAAATTTTAATGCTCGTACTATTGTACTATCTTTCGCAAAATCCCGATTTCCACGAAAGCGTCAAACCGCTGATGGGACAACTGAAAAACTCCGAACAGATGCTCTGTTTTTTAAACGATCTGTCCAAGTTCACGCAAACGTTCAGTACCCTCAAAGAACAGGCGGAAAAGCAAAGGGAAAACAAAACGGAAAAGCCGAAAGACCCGCCGCCCCCGCCGCGCGATGGCGAGGCTTGCAAGAACGCGCAAAACGAGGAACGTCCGCCCAAGGACGAAAAAACGCCGCAATCCTCTACTTCGGGGATCGCGGACGAATTTATCCAGCATATTTTGGAAGGGTATCTCAAAAAACATTGATACCGCTATTTTTCAGACGACGGAAAAACCGCCGTTTACGGGCAAATCCGCGCCCGTGACGTAGTCGTTCTCTTCCAAGAACAGCACCGCTTTGGCTACGTCCTCGCAAAGCCCGATCCGACCCATCGGGATCTCCTCCGTGAGCGCCGACATATCCTCTTTGGAAAAGCGGGCGTTCATCGCCGTATCGATGACGCCGGGCGACACGGCGTTCACCCGCACACCCGAATAACCGAGTTCTTTGGCGAGCGCTTTGGTAAAACCGAGGAGCGCGGCTTTGGAGGCGGAATACACGCTCTCGCAACTGCCGCCGACTTCCCCCCAAACGGAAGAGATATTGACGATCAGACCGCTTTTTCCCGCGATCATGCCCTTCGCCGCCTCGCGGCTGCAAAGGAACGCGCCGCCGACGTTTACGGAGAATACTTTTTGGAATTCCTCGTACGGTACGTCCTGTATCTGACCGAACGAGGAAATACCCGCGTTATTGACGAGGATATCCACTCTGCCGATCTTTTTAAACAGCGACCGCACGTCGGATTCTTTCGACACGTCCGAAAGATAGGTTTCTATGCCCTTTTCCCGCGCGAGCGCCGCGCTTTGTTCGTCTTTGGAATAGCTCGCGCATACGCGATAGCCTTTCTGTAAGAACGCCTCGGCGATACCAAGCCCGATACCGCGTACGCCGCCCGTGATCAAAACCGTTTTCATCTCGTACCTGCCCCGTCCGTTTCAGTTTTCGCGTGTGAGTTCCACGATCTCTTTCGCGATCTGTTCGGGCGTTTTTCCGTCTACGTCCACTATGTAATCGGCGACGTGTTCGTACACGGGCGCGCGCTCTTTCATCAGTCTTGCCAGACGGTCGCGAATACTCTCCGTCGAGGTTTGGAGCAAAGGTCTTGTGCCGTCCACTTTCAAGCGTTTGGAAAGCGTGTCGAAAGACGCGCGCAAGAACACGATCTTGCCGTTCTTTTGCAGAACGGCATTATTTTCGCTTTTCAGCACCAGTCCGCCGCCCGTCGAGATGATGAGGTTATCCTGACAAGCGAGTTCCTTGACGACCTCCGTTTCCAGTTTACGGAAATGCGCCTCGCCGTAATATTCGAAAATATCCGATATTTTGCCGTACCGATCGACGATCACGCCGTCGGTGTCGTACCATCTTCTGCCCGTAAGTTCGGCTATTTTGATGCCGATGGTCGTTTTTCCCGCGCCCATCATACCGCATAAAACGAGATTCATACGTTCACCCCGTCACAAACTTTCTTTCAGACCCGCAATCGCGGCGATATAGCTGCCCGCGCCGAAACCGCAGACCACGCCTTTGCAGACCTCGGACAACACGCTCTTATGACGGAACTCGTCGCGCGCGTGTACGTTGGAGATATGCACTTCCGCAACGGGGATATCGATCGCGGCGATCGCGTCGCGGAGCGCGTAGCTGTAATGGGTGAACGCGCCCGCGTTGAGCAAGATGGCGTCGCAAGTCTTATTCAGGTACGCCTCATGCAGTTTGTTTACGAGTTCGCCCTCGATATTGCTCTGATAAAATTCCGTTTCGTCGCCGTTCGCTTTGCAATACGCCGCTATTTTCGCGTTGATACCGTCGAGCGTAGCCGTGCCGTAAACGCCCTTTTCGCGCTTACCCGTCAGATTGAGATTTACTCCGTTGATGACCAAAAATTTCATAACCGTACCGTCCTTTCGTTGGTTTTCTTTTCGTTATTCCGCGAGATATTTCGCATACAGCCCCGTCGCCTGTTCTTCGCTCGGCCGTAAGGAAAGATACAGACAATCGGCGTAATACGCTTGATAAAAAAGCATAGCCGCGCCGTTGCAGATCCGCAAGCCCTCGTTTTCCGCTATCCGCAAAAACTCCGACTTTTCCGGCTTATAGATGAGATCGACCGCCGCGGCAGCGCCACGGAACGCTTTCGCCGTTACGGGGGATACGCCCACCGTATCGTGCATACCCACGCCCGTCGTATTGATCAGAAGATCGAACCCGCCCGCCTCGGGATCGTCGGCGACGTTCACGCCCAGTTGCGCGCACGTTTCTTCGAGTTCCGCGCGGTTACGGCGGTACATAAACACGGTCGCGCCCGATCTTTTGAGCGCCACCGCGCTGCTCCTGCCCGAACCGCCCGCACCGAGGACGAGGATCTTTTTCCCTTGCGTTTCGATCTTCGCCGCGCGGAGCATTTGCAAAAAGCCCGAACCGTCGGTGTTGTACCCCCGTTTCGCCGAGGTCACGACGGTGTTCACCGCACCGAAGTCGAGCGCGTCGCCCGCAAGCTCGTCGAGATATTCCATCACGTCGCGTTTATAGGGAATGGTCACGTTGAATCCGTCGAAATCGCCCATAAGTCGGCGCATGGCGCTGTCGAAATCCGCCGCGCCGACGGAGAAACGCTCGTATTCGCATTCCACGCCCAGTTCTTTTAAGATAAATTTGTGTATTTTTTCGCTGTCCGATTTGGAAACGTCTTTGCCTATCAGTCCCAAACGACATTTTTTCACGTTCATCGCGTACCTGCCCTCGCGTTTTAATACAGTTTCAGACCCAGTTTGTCGAAGAAATCGGGGAAAGAGATCGCGCAACATTCGGGGTCTTTGATATTCCCGCCCCGCTCGGAGGCGATCAGTCCCACCGCCGCCGTCATCGCGATCCTGTGATCGAGATAGCTGTTGACGTCGCCGCCGACGAGTTTCTTCTTGCCGCGGATCACGAACCCGTCGGGCAGTTCCTCGCAGTCGCCGCCGATATTTTTGATAAGCTCCGTCGTCGTGCGGACGCGGTCGCTTTCCTTGACGCGCAATTCTTTCGCGCCCGTGATACGGCTCTCGCCCTCCGCGTACGCGCAAAGCAACGCCACGAGCGGCAGTTCGTCTATCATCGCGGGTACGTCCGCCGCAGTCAGTTCGATACCGCGCATATCCGATCTTTCGACGAGGATATCCGCCGTTTCTTCCCCGCCCGAAATACGTTTGTTCAAGAGCGTGTATTTTACGCCCAAACGGTTGAACGCCGTCAGGATACCCGTACGCGTGGGATTGATCCCCACGTTTTTACAGAGCGTTTTGCCCTTCAACGCACCGAGCGCCATAAAGTACGCCGCCGAGGAAATATCCGACGGCACGCAAACGTCCACCGCTTTGAGTTCGCTCTTACGCACGGTCACGGCGTTGCCGTCCACGCGGATATCCGCGCCCATCGCCGCGAGCATACGTTCGGTGTGGTCGCGGGATTTTACGGGTTCGCTTACGCGCGTTTCGCCCTCTGCGGAAATCCCCGCGAGCAGTACCGCGCTCTTGACCTGCGCGGAGGCGATCTTCAATTCCACGTCCGCGCCGCTAAGCGTCGAGGGATACACGTATACGGGCGCGTGACCGTCCGTCGTACGTACGTCCGCGTTCAAGCGCGAAAGCGGTTCGGCGACGCGGTTCATCGGTCTTGCCGACAAAGAGTTGTCGCCGTAAAGTTTGGCGTCGATGCCCTTACCCGCGACAAAGCCCGTCAAAAGGCGAATGGTCGTGCCCGAATTGCCGCAATTCAGTTCCGCGCCGCGACGGAAACGGGGCGTACCCTTTACGCGCAGAGTCGTGCCGTCCACGTCTATCTCCGCGCCGAGCGAGCGCATACACCGACAGGTGGAAACGCAATCCTCGCCCATGAGCGCGTTGGTCACGGTCGCCTCGCCCTCCGCGCCGCCGTTGAGCATTACCGCGCGGTGGGTCACCGATTTATCGCCGGGGAGCGTGAATTCGCCCTCGAAATTTTCTCTTGCTTTGATCGACTGCATACCCGTCCTCCCGTTTTCAGTTCTCTCTGTCTTTTACGGCGTTTTCCAGCGCCCGTTTATAGTCCTCGAACGGCAGGGACAGGATCGTCCATTCGTTCTTGCGTTTGGCTACGGAAGTCTTGATATTGCCGTCGCCTACGTTCTTTTTATCCGATTTCGCTTTCTCCGCGTCTTTGCCTATGCCCGAAAGATCGGGGTCGGATATAGGCGGCAGTTTCAAGGCGTTGTCGATAATACCGAGCAAGCGTTTCCCGTACTCGGGTTCGCACACGCCCGCCGCGATCGCCGTTTTCGTTTCCAACAGCATACCGTAAAGCACGCTTTCGCCGTGCGAAAGACCGTGGGAAAGCTCGATGGCGTGACCGGTGGTATGCCCCACGTTGAGCGATTTCCGCTCCCCCGTTTCCTTTTCGTCCGCCTCTACCACGCGGGCTTTATGCTCGATACATTTGACGATAAGTCCCGTCAAAAAGCCGAGGTCGCCGAGTTTGTCGGGGTTGGTTTCGAGAATATCGAAGATCTCGCCCGAAAGCGCGGCGTATTTGACGATCTCGCCCACGCCGCATTTTATCTCGCGGGGCGGGAGGGTTTTTAAAAATTCGGGATCGACGAGTACCTCGCAAGGCTGATAGAACGCGCCTACGATATTTTTCACGCCGCCGAGATCGACCGCCGTTTTGCCGCCTACGCTGCTGTCCACCTGCGACAAAAGGGTGGTGGGTATCTGCACGCAGGAGATACCGCGCATATAGAGCGCCGCCGCAAGTCCGCCGATGTCCCCGATGACGCCGCCGCCGACCGCGAACAGCCGCGAGGTGCGGTGCAGACCCGCCTCCGTCATTTTTTCGAGTATCGAATACAGCGAACGGAAATTCTTCTGTTCCTCGCCCGCGGGCAGAACGAATATCTCCGTGTTCGGGAAATACTTTGAAAACAGCGCGGGATAGAGCGCGTAAACGTTGCTGTCCGTCAGCACGAAATTTTTCTGACCGTCCGTAAGGCGGGGCAAACGTTCTTGCAGTACCCCGTTCCCTACGTATATCTTGCCTTCCATCGAAGGCGTTTTCAGCGTAATAAGTTCCATAGCTTATCTTCCCGACGGCAAACGTTCGTACCGTTCTATCTGTTCCCGCATCGTATCGCCGCCGAGCCGTTCGGACACGACGTCGGCGAGTACCTGCGCCACCACCGCCTCCGCGATGATCTCCAAAGCGAATATCGCGCAAACGTCGCTACGCTCGGACGCCGCCGTGGTCTTTTCCCTCGTGAGATAGTCCACCGTCTGCAAGCCTTTCATCAGCGTGGGAATGGGTTTCATCGCCACGCGGAGCACGAGTTCTTCGCCGTTGGACATACCGCCCTCGATCCCGCCCGCGCGGTTAGTCGTGCGGTAGAACCCTTTTTCTTCGTTATAATATATTTCGTCGTGGACGAATTTGCCGCTCTTATTCCCGACGGCAAACCCCTCGCCGACCTCTACGCCCTTGACCGCCTGAATACTCATAAGACCTTGCGCGAGGCGCGCGTCCAGTTTCTCGGCGTAGGTCATCATACTGCCGAACCCGCATTTCAGACCTTTCACGCGTATTTCCGCCACGCCGCCCGCCGTGTCGCCGTTCTTTCGGAGTTCGGCTATTTTCTCCATTGCGAGCGATTCCGTCTTTTCGCTGAGCATACCCGTCTGCGTTTGTTTGGAAAGCGCGAGCTTTTCGAACGGGTATTTATTCCAGTCCCGAACGCCGCAGATCTCTTTCACGTACCCGCCTATCTCGATACCGAGCGCGGAAAGATACTGTTTATACACGCCGCCCGCGGCTACGCGTATCGCCGTTTCCCGCGCCGACGCGCGTTCCAGAATATTTCTCGCGTCTTCCTGCCCGAACTTGACCACGCCCGTAAGATCGGCGTGACCGGGACGGACTTTGGTCAACGCTTTCGCGCGCATAACTTCTTCGTCGCAATCGCTATCGCCCATACAGTTCGACCAGTTGGCGAAATCTTTATTGAAAATGCAAAGGGTGACGGGACTGCCCAACGTTTCGCCGTTGCGTACGCCCGTCAAGATCTCCGCTTTGTCGCGTTCAATCTTCTGCCTTGCGCCGCGGCCGTAACCGCTCTGTCTTAACGCAAGATCGTTATCGATCTTTTCTTTCTCTATCTTCAAATGCGCGGGCAGACCCTCGATGATCGCCACCAACGCTCTGCCGTGCGATTCTCCCGCCGTCGTTAATTTCATATCTGTTCTCCTTTCTTAACGCGCCGAAAATACGTATTCGCCGCCGATATAGTCCACCGTCACCCGTTGACCGCCCTTGACCCTGCCGAGCAATATCTCCTCGGAAAGCCTATCCTCGATACGCCGACGGACCACCCGTTTCAACGGTCTTGCGCCGTACTGCGGGTCGTAACCCTCTTTCACGAGTGCGCGGAGCGCGTTCTCCGTCACGGTCAGCGTGACGCCGCGCTGTTCAGCGAGCCGTTTCGCAAGCGCGCCGACGAGTTTGTTGCCGATCCGCACGCAATCGGATTCGCTCAGGCGGTGGAACACGATCACGTCGTCCATTCTGTTCAAAAATTCCGGTCGGAACTTCTCTTTCAGGGCTTTCGTCACGTTCTCTTTCATCGTTTCGTACTGATTTTCGCCCTCGCCGCTGCGGCCGTCCGCGCCGAACCCGTACAAGCCCGTTCTTTGGCTTTCCGTTTCCGCCGCGCCGACGTTGGAAGTGAGAATGACGACCGCGTTTTTAAAGCTCGCCGTTCTGCCCTTACTGTCCGTCAACCGACCGTCGTCGAGTATCTGCAAGAGCAGATTGAAAACGTCGGGGTGCGCCTTTTCGATCTCGTCGAAAAGGACGACGGAATACGGTTTCGTGCGTATCTTATCCGTCAGTTGCCCCGTCTGCATATCCTCGTACCCCACGTATCCCGGAGGCGCGCCGATGAGCTTGGACACCGACTGTTTTTCCATATATTCGCTCATATCCAGACGTATCATCTGTTCTTCCGAACCGAACAACGATTCGGCGAGCGCCTTACAAAGATCGGTCTTACCCACGCCCGTAGGTCCGACGAAAATGAACGAACCGATGGGTCTGGACGGGTCTTTCAAACCCGCGCGGGCGCGGCGGATCGCTTTCGCCACGGCGGTGACCGCCTCGTTCTGACCGATGATACGGCGGTGGAGTTCCTCTTCCAGCCGCATAAGCTTTTCGCCCTCTTCCTGCGTGATCTGCAAAAGGGGTATCCTCATTCTCGCGCTGACGATCCCCGCGACCTGTTCGCGGCCGATCGCCTGCCGACCGTCGGGAAGGCGGATCGGGGACTGCGCCTGTTTGAGCGCGGAGATCTTTTCGAGGGTACGGCGCCGATTTTCGAGCGCCGCCGTCGCGAGCGGGTATTCGCCGCGGCGTTCGCGGAGTTTGCGTTCTTCCTCGTATTCCGCCGCCTCTTTTTCCAGTTCGCGAAGTTCCATGCCGCCGTCCTCTAAAATGCGGACGCGCGCCGCCGCCTCGTCGATGAGGTCTATCGCTTTATCGGGCAAAAATCTGTCCGTGATATAACGGGAGGAGAGCTTGACCGCCGCCTCGATCGCCTCGTCCGTGATGGCGATGCCGTGATGTTCTTCGTACTTTTTACGCAAGCCTTTCAAGATCGCGATCGCGTCCGTTTCGGAGGGTTCTTCCACGAACACGGGCGTAAAACGGCGTTCGAGCGCGCTGTCTTTTTCGATATATTTACGGTATTCCTCTATCGTCGTCGCGCCGATCACCTGCAAGTCCCCGCGCGAGAGCATGGGTTTTAAAATGTTCGCCGCGTCCATGCCGTTATCCGACGACGAACCCGCGCCGACGATGGTGTGTATCTCGTCGATGAACAGAACGATGTCCCCGTCTTCGAGTACCGCGCCGACCATGTCTTTGAGCCGTTCCTCGAAATCGCCGCGATAGCGCGCGCCCGCGAGCATACCGGGAAGATCGACGGAAAACACCGTCTTGTTATACAGTTGTTCGGGTACGTTCCCGTCTACAATCATTTGCGAGAGTCCCTCGACGATGGCGCTTTTGCCTACGCCCGGTTCGCCGATGAGTACGGGGTTGTTTTTCATTCTGCGGGAAAGCACCTGCACGACTTTCTCGATCTCTTTCTGCCGACCGATCACGGGGTCTATCTTGCCCCGTCTTGCCCGTTCGGTCATATCCGTGCCGTACGCGGTGAGCTTTTCCGCCGCCGCACTGCGCTTGGGCGAAGAGAACGCGTTGCCCTTTTCGAGGGTCGCGGACGGTCTTTTTTCTATCTTTGCGGTCTGCGGGCTTTCGCTATGCAACGTTCCGCCGTACTCGCTCGTCAACGGATCCATTCCGTCGATTTCCAGTTGTTCGTCCTCGCCGAATTCCTTTTTGTGTTTGAGGACGACGAGCGTATTTTTCGTCTTTTCTTTGAGCGTTTCGATGTCCGCGAATTTGCGGAGATAGCGGACGGCGTAGCAGTCGGGAACTTCGAGGATCGCGTACAGCATGTGCGCCGTACCCGCGAGCGTTTCCGTTTCCTCGGACAAAAGCACCGCTCTGTCGTACATTTGTTGGGTACGTCTTGTCAAGCCCTCGCCTTTCGTGCGCGGGTCGATACCTTTGAAAAACACTTCCTCGTACTCGTTTTTCGTAACGCCCTCGCCCGCGAGGATACCGTACGCACTACATTCGGGCATACTTAAAAACGCGTAGATAAAATGTTCGCTGCCTACGTAGTACGCGCCTTTCAACGCCGTGATCTCGTTGGCGAGCTGCAACGCTTTTTTGAAATTTTCCGAGGCTCTCGAAATCGGGTACATAGTTTTTCCTTTTTTGTATTTTTATCCGTCGTTTAGTCGGTGCGGAGTACGAGTTCGGGCAATACTTTATGCACGATCTCCGCGCGCATAAGGTCGCAATCGTACTCGCTCGCGCCTTGCAGACCGTTCTCCAAACGGAAGGACGCGGGGCGCATATCCGCGAGGAAGTCGTTGAAATCCTGCACGTTCCGCGCCTTGAAAAAGCCGAGCGCCATTCCCAGTTTGACCTTTACCATACCCTCCGTCAGTTCTTTAAGCGTCAGCACGGCGCAATTCGTGAGCGCGCCGTACGCCCGCAGGCAACCGTCCATGAGCGGTATCTTTTCCGTTTTCAGCATCTTTTCCCGCGCGCGGAGTTCGAGGTCGCCGAGGGTCATCGTCATACGGATCATCTGATCGAGCACTTCGCGTTCGGACACGCCGAGCGTGCGTTCGTTGCTTACCTGGTAGCTGTATCCCTCCGCCGCCGTACCCTCGCCGAACACGCCGCGGACGGTAAGTCCGCCCGCTTTCAAGGTGGGCAGAAAGCTTTTGAGTTCGCCGTTTTTGGCAAGACCGGGCAGGAACATCATCACCGAGGCGCGCATGCCCGTGCCGAGATTGCTCGGACACGCCGTCAGATAGCCGAGTTTCCGATCGTAGGCAAAATCGAGCGAAGAACCGAGTCCCTCGTCGATACCGCTGATACGTTCGTACGCTTTATACAGATCGAATCCTTTATAGATATACTGTTCGCGGAGGTGGTCTTCCTCGTTGACCATTACGGAGATGGACTTATCGGAGGAAAGAAACGCCGCGGCGATACCTTTCCGACGAATGAGCGCGGGGCTGATGAGGTGCTGTTCTTGGAGCAAAGTCGCCTCCGCGCGGGTGAGCTTGCCCATATCGTTTTTCTGGAATTCGTCGAGTTTGCCGAGTTCCTTTTCGACTAGATACACGACCTGCGCGGCAAGTTTCCCGTCGAGTTTTTCGGGGAAGGGATAGGCAGCGAGGTTACGGGCGAGCCGTATACGCGTGGAGGTTACGAGCGTTTGTATAAATCCGGGCGTTTGCGCCATACGAAATCCTCCTCCGCTATGCCGTTGTCCAGTTCCCTGAGCCGACGTTCGCACTCTTTCGCGTCCTCGGCGTTCCCCTCCGCGCGGAGCTTTTCCGCGACCGTTTGCAGTTCGTAACGCCGACGGTTTTTACGTTCCGTTTCCCCGCCGAGCGGGGTCTTGCCCGCGTGCGCCGCTCCGCCCTGCATTTTCGCTATGACGGGAAAGAGCGTGCCTTTAAGGGTCGTATAACAATAGGCGCAACCGACGAGGTTGCGTTTTTTGACTTCTTCCGCCGTCGTGCCGCAATAGGGGCAGACGGTCGCGAGGTCGGTTTCGTCCGTCGTGACGAATAAGCGGTGATAGCAATCAAGACAGTAGTACTCTACCGTCTTTTTCCCTTTCTTTATCTGCTCGTACGTTTTCGTAGCCTGATTTTTTCTGCAATACCCGCACAGCATAGAGTTCCCCGCCCGTTATTTTATCTCCGATTCCTTTTCTTCCGTTTCTTTTTGCAACGCTTTCAGCTTTTCCTTCCGCGCTTTATTCTTCTTGAACAGGGAACGGAAGAATACCCAGAACACTTCCAACACCTGCAAGGGTATGCCGATCAGGAACACGCACCAAAGCGCGGAATAGTCGCTCCCGATGTGTATGGAAACGGCGCGAGCCGTCAGATACAGACAGGCGAGCGAGATCCAGATCAGGACCGACACCCCGATGAAATTCAGCGTTCTGTATTTCCAAATACTCGCGTATACGATGAGCACCACGGCGTTGATCCCCACCGCGTACAAAAACGCCAGCCACCAAGGTCCGCTCGGATTAAAAAGCTGCATAGCGACGAAAAGACAGGTGGCGACGAGCCATACGATACCGCTCGACAGTAGCGTGATCAACAAATGCAATCCGCCCGTTTTCCGCTTGGTCTGCAACGGCGTTTCTTCCCCTACGAGGTCGTTGAGGGTAACATGGAAAAGTTCGGCGAGCTGCAACAGGATATAGACGTCGGGAACGCCGTTGCCCGACTCCCATTTCGACACCGATTTATCCGAATAGTTGATCTTCTCCGCAAGCTCCGCCTGCGTAAGGCCTGCCGCCTTACGGTAATAGGTCAGGTTTTTGGCGATTTTTCGGTTGATTTCGTTCGTATTTTCCATATTCCTATAATAACATTTTTTTCTCGTTTCGTCAAGCAGGTACGCGCGTTTTCCGTTATTTTTATGCGAAAAGCGTTACGAAAAGGCAAATATAAAAGGTTTCCCGAACGAGAAACCTTTCCTTTGCGTTTTTATCCGCTCAATACGCTCTTGCGTAGACGATGACGTGTTCGGCTTTCTTGCCGCAGACCGCGCACGTTTCTTTCGTTTCGCCCTCCGCGTACACGCGCGCCGTAGCCGCCGTGTCTTCTTTGATCTTGTCTTCACATTAGCGGCAGCCGCACCAACCCGCCTTCACGAAATTGCCCGATTCCACACCCGCGAGGATACCCGCCATATCGTCCGCGTACACGATACGTTCGTCGCGGCGCGCTCTCGCCGTTTCCAGCATATTTTTCTGGATCTCCGCAAGCAACGCTTTCACGCTTTCCGCCGCGTTCGACAAAGGCAGTTCCGTCTTTTCGAGCGTATCCCGTCTTGCGCAGACCATCTTGCCCGCCTCGATGTCGCGGGGACCGAGTTCGATACGGACGGGAACGCCTTTCATCTCCCATTCGTTGAACTTCCAACCGGGGCTGTTTTCCGTGTTGTCGAAAATTACTCGAATACCTGCCCCCTCCAAATCCGCTTTCAGAGCCTCGCAAGCCTCCACGACGCCGCCCTTTCTCGCGGCGATGGGAACGATGACGCATTGCGTGGGCGCGACGACGGGCGGGAGTACCAGACCGCGCTTATCGCCGTGCGTCATAATGATCGCGCCGATCAGACGGGTGGATACGCCGAACGAGGTCGTATACGCCGTTTTCAACGTGCCTTCGTTGCTCAGATACTGAATATCGAACGCTTTGGCGAAGTTCTGACCGAGATAGTGCGAAGTTCCCGACTGCAAGCTTTTGCCGTCGTGCATCATCGCCTCCATCGTATAGGTCGCAACCGCGCCCGCGAAACGTTCCTTTTCCGTCTTACGGCCCGTCAATACGGGAATGGCAAGACAGTTCTCCATAAACTCTTTATAATGTCCCAACATACAGAGCGCGAACGCGTCCGCCTCTTCCGCGGTCTCGTGCGCCGTATGCCCCTCGTGCCACAAAAATTCGCTCGTGCGGAGGAAGGGACGGGTGGTCTTTTCCCAACGCATAACGTTACACCATTGATTGACCTTTAAAGGCAGGTCGCGATAGGACTGCACCCATTTGGACATCATCGTACCGATGATCGTTTCCGAAGTGGGTCGGATCGCCAACGGCTCGGCAAGCTCTTCGCCGCCCGCGTGGGTCACGACCGCGATCTCGGGCGCAAACCCCTCTACGTGTTCCGCCTCTTTGGTGAAATAACTCATCGGTATGAGCAAGGGGAAATATGCGTTCTGTACGCCCTCTTTTTTAAAGCGGGCGTTGAGTTCGTTCTGGATATTCTCCCAGATCGCATAGCCGTACGGACGAATGACCATCGTGCCTTTGACGGGACCGTAATCGACGAGCTTGGTCTTTAACACCACGTCGGTGTACCATTGCGGGAAGTCCGCGTCGATATCCGCGATCTGTTCTACGAATTGATTTTCTTTTGCCATAGCAAACCTCTCTGTTCGCCCCCCGAAACGTTCGTTCCGAGGGGCGGCTTTTCTCTTTTTTCCGTTTTTCGATTTATGCCTGCGGTGCGTTCACGTACGTCTTGAATTTCTGCAACTTGAACACCTTATCGCAAGCGGGGCAACGATGGTAGGGCGAAACCTCTCTCACCATCAGTTCCTTGCCGCAACGGGGACATCTCACGCGCCATTGTTTGTTGGGGTCGAGTTCTTCTTTCTCCTCTTCCGCTTTCTCCGCCGCGATCGCCATAGGCGAGGGCGCGGGTTTGAGATATTCGGGCGCGGGCGTAGCCGCTATATTCTGATTTTGCATGGGATATACGGGCGCGGGCTGTTGTTGCGCGGGCGCGTACGAGTTTACGGGGAACGGATAATAGACCGGCACGTAAACGGGTTGGAGATGAGGCTGAGGCGGCTGCGGCATCGGCATGGGTTGCGGATACTGCGGCGCCGGTACTTGTTTATAGATATGCATATGCCGTACGGGAGCGGGCGCGGACGGGTCTTTCGCCATCTGCATAAACTCGTCTTCCTCGTCCTCTTCCGCGACGGGTTCTTCTTTTTCCTTGGGTCTGGATTTGAAAATGCAATCCACGAGGAACGCTACGAACGCTATGCCCGCGATGATCGCGAACGCCCACGAGGGGTTCGACTTATTCACGAAACGTTCGATGACGTACCAACCGCCCGCCGTCAACGCGACGAACAGCGAGAATATACGGAAGTTTTTCATTCCTTCCCCGTCGATACCGAAACGGTTGAATTCCGTAGCCGCCGTAGCGTGCTTGATCAGCACGAGCGTCCAAAGCACCATCGCAAGTTCGAGCGCAAGGGGTACGATCGCCCAAACGCCGCCCGTGAACGGGTTCTGTCCGTTGAGCGCCGTCGTAACCGTTTCGTTGAAGTTGCAGTTCTCCGTAAAGAAATACAGGATCGCCGCGACCGCCGCGAGCTGTACGAGGTTACGGAAGAAATATACGAACAAACGGCAGGGGCGTTTTTCTTCTTCCACATTACCGTCTTTATCGAGGTTGAACACGCTCGTCGAGCCGCCGACAAGTCCGCAAAGGAAATGCAAGAGCAAGCCCGTACCGACCGCCGCGTACGCAAAATAGGTGATCTTGACGTCGCCGACGGGTTCGATTATGTAAATAAGGAAATGGAATATCACGAGCGCGGCGAACGAGTCGGAAAAGATCTTGCCCATTTCGTCCATCGCACACATACTTCTGTTGTAACCCTTCGACTTCTTCGCGCTCTTTTTCGTAAGTCTGTTGAACCGCGCGAGACATCTGAAAAAGTTGACGACCGCGATCAGTATGGAAAGCCCATACAATACCGAAACGGCAAAGGTGAACCAGTTTCTCGTTTCCGCTTTGAACACGTCTTTGATCGGACGCCAGAAATTGACTACCCAAAGTTTCTCGCCGCCGATCTCGAACATTGCCAAACACGCAAACGCCGCCATAGCGAGCGCTCCAAGCAAATAGAGCATACCCGCAAATTTCGCCTTTCCGCGGGTCATTTGCACCCGCCTTCTCAATTCGTACGCTTTCATCGTATTCTCCTGATAATTTTTTACAGTACTACCATTATAATACTTTTTTTCGCCGATGTCAATACTCTTGCCCGGATTTTTTTACAAATCGGGGATTTTTTTCTTTGCTTTTTCCGACCTTTTTCGCGGTCCTACTTAACTTCCGAATATCTCTTTATACGCTTTGATACATTTTTCGATGATATCCATCGCCTCGTCGCGGTGACAGATCTCTTTCACCGTCGTCTGTTTGTGTTCGAGAGATTTATACACCTCGAAGAAATGCATCATTTCGTCGAAAACGTGCTTGGGCAGTTCCTGAATATCGTAATAACTGTTATACGTGGGGTCGCCGCAGGGAATGGCGATGATCTTCTCGTCGAGCGATCCCCCGTCGATCATCTTGATCACGCCGATGGGATAGCAGGTCACGAGCGTGGCGGGATAAATGGTCTCCCCGCAAAGCACGAGCACGTCGAGCGGGTCGCCGTCGTCCGCGAAGGTGCGCGGGATAAACCCGTAGTTCGCGGGGTATACCGTCGAGGTATACAATACGCGGTCGAGCCGCAACAAGCCGCTCTCCTTGTCCAACTCGTATTTGGCTTTACAGCCTCTCGGAATTTCGATAAACGCCTCGAATTTTTTCGGGGTTATCCTCTTTTGCGCGATATCGTGCCAAACGTTCATAAACTTATTTCCTCTCTTTTTGTTTACTCTTTTTTATATTTTAGCACATTTTTCTCATTTACGCAAGGTCTGAACGGGTCGTTTTCGTTGTTTTTTTATACTTTTCCCGTTTTCCCGCAACGTTTCCCCCGCCTCGGAAAGCACGATGGCGCTCACGCACAGCGTTCCGCCGAGAAACAGGGACGGTCCGAACGTATCCTCGCCGCAAAGCGCGGACGTAACGCCCGTTATCACCGCGCTAAACGGCATGATCACGCCGACGACTGCCGCGTTCACGTATTTTTGACAGACGGAACGGAGTATCCAGCTCAATCCCGTGGGGATAACGCCGAGATAGACGAGCAACAGCAGGTCGGTTGGCGCGAGCGAGAACCGCATTTCCTCGAACAGGAACGCGTAAAAAAGCCCCGCCGCGGCAACCGCGAGCATTTGGACGAACGCGTATACCAACGCGTTTTTATCCTTGCCGAACACGCCCATAAGCGCGATGTTCACGCCGTATAACACGCCGCCAAGGCAGGACAAAAGCTCCCCCGCGCCGAACGAAAACAGACCCTGCGCGTTACCGTCGAAACTCAGAACGCCCACGCCCGCAAGACAGACGAGCGCGGACAGGAGTTGGAAAACGGAGATCCGTTTTTTGGTCGCGAAAAACAGAACGATGGGCACGACGATACAGGACACGTTTTCCAAAAACGCGCTTTTGGCGGGAGTGGTGTATTGCAGACCGACCGTCTGCACCACGTACGCAAGACCGAGCGCCGCGCCGCTCACGCCCGCCGTTTTGAGATAGGAACGATCGAGCGCTTTCAAACGTTTGCCCGCGACCGCACCCACGAACGCCGCCGCGACCGTCGCGCGCAGACCGATCATCAAAGCGGGAGAATACGAAGAGATGATCTTTTTATTGAGCACGGGCGTCGTGCCCCAAAGCAAGAGTATCACGAGCATACCCAGATACGCCGCCGCGCGCTTATGCTTTATTTCGGGAACTTTCATAAAGACCTACCGTTTTTGTATTCGTTAATAATATATAACGATTCAAGCCGATAATAGTACTATCCGCAATACAAACCCCGTCGGTTTGGCAAAAAACCGACGGGGCGGGACTTATCATAATATAACGCAAAAACACCCCGAAAACGGGGTGTTTTTACGTTGGCGCAGAAGACGAGATTTGAACTCGTGCCACCGGTAAAGATGCTACTCCCTTAGCAGGGGAGCCCCTTGAGCCACTTGGGTACTTCTGCACGGCTCAACGTACTTTTTTATCAAAGCTATACTACTATATCACATTTTTTTTTGGTTGTCAAAGCTTTTTGCCGCGAAAACCAAAAAATCTTTCCGAAAATTATTTCTTTCCCCTATCGCATACCTTTCGCCAAAAAAAGAAAAATTATAGCCCGTTTTGTCGAGAAAATACTTGCAATTTACTTGCGGTTATGTTAAAATATATTTAACTGTACGATGGCGTATAGTGGTTTTTCGCGTGGATATGTAAAAAATTGCTTACAATATTATATACGCGCGCAAACACTTCACTATTCGTCTTTCGTTCGGAAGAATAAAATCGGAAAAATTTAAGTTCATGTAAGGAGAACAAGATCATGAAAAAACTTACCAGATTCATTTCCCTGTTCGCGGCGGCCATCCTTTGCTTTGCAACGTTGGCTTTCGCGGGTTGTAAAGATGAGGCGGACTGCTACGCGTTTATCGTTAAATACGAAAACGGTACGGCGGCCGAGAACCTGACCGTTCAGCTTTGCAAAGGCGATACCTATTGCGACTCTAAAATGGCTACGACGGACGCGGACGGAAAGGCGGAACTTACGCCTACCAACGGCGCGGACGAGTACGACATTCACGTTTGGTCTGCGGATATGACCGTTCAATACGAAATCACGGACACGGAAAAGACCCCCTCCTCTTACGGAACGGTCGAAGTTACCGTAAAAGCCGCGTAATTTTATCAAATCCAGTATAAGGTTGAATCATTTATGAAACTGTTAAAGAAACTCGCCCTGCTCCTCTTGACGGCGTGCGTGTGTCTGGGGATCGGTCTTATGACCGGTTGCGAGGACGATCCCGCCGGTTCGAGCGAGGAGCTTACCGACTACGTATATAAGGTCCGCGTTCAATCGGAAGGCGGTTTTGGGCTTAAAAACGTAGTCGTGGGGTTGTACGACAACAACGGCGACCTCGTCAAGGAAAAAACGACAAGCGCGCAAGGCAACGCCTATTTCACGGAGGACGACGGCGTAAACCTCGGCGTTTACGAAGTCCGTCTTTCCGACGTGCCTGCGGGTTGGAGTCAGGACTCGTCCATCACCTATAAAACGAGCAAAACGAACAAGTCCGACCTCACGGTGGCTATGTCCGCGGAACTTATCACGGACGAAACCATTCCGTCGACCAAAAAATACCAGCTCGGCGACGTTATGTACGACTTCACCGTGGAAACGAGCGACGGAAAATCGGTCAATCTCGCAAGCGTTCTCGAAGAAAAGAAAATGGTCCTGCTCAACTTCTGGGCGACCTGGTGCGGACCTTGTAAATCGGAGTTCCCCGCCATGCAGAACGCCTATATCGACGTAGGCTCGAACGGCAACGCGATCAAAGAAGACGTAGCGATACTGGCGATCAGCACGACGGACACGCAGTCCGCCGTCGCGGAATTCAAGTCGAAAAACGGTCTTACTTTCGATATGGCGGGCGAAACGAATCTGCCCACCCGTTTCGGCGTATCTTCCGTTCCCGTATCCATCGTCATCGACCGTTACGGCGTTATCTCTTACTGGCACGTCGGTTCGATGACGGCGAAGAGCGACTTTATCGGTCTGTTCGATAAATTCACGGGCGAAAACTACGTGCAAACGGTCATAAGCGAAGGCGAATACGAAGGCAGTAACAGTTCGGGTACGGAAGAAACGGAAATGGTCAAACCCAACGTTTCCGCGCCCTCCACTTCGGACGTAAACAAGATCCTCAACGCAGACGGCGGGTTCTCGTCGAGCTGGGACGACGGCGAATATTCTTGGCCGTTCACCATCGAGGAGGCGGACGGTAAGAAATATCTCCGCGCCGCGAACGCCGACGTGCATAACTCCTACTCTATCCTCAGCGTGGATTTCGAGGCGAAAGCGGGCGATATACTGTACTTCGACGCGCTTATCAGTACCGAGCTTGACGCGGACTATCTGTACGTGCTTATGGACGGTACGCTCATTCATCAGATTTCGGGCGCGATCGATAAATGGAAGACCTATTGCGCGTACGTATTCACGAGCGAGGAGGCGGGCAAACATACCCTCTCGTTCAGCTACGTGAAAGACAGTTCCCTTTCGGGCGGCGAGGACGAAGTATGGCTCAGGGATCTGCGTATCGTTTCCACTAGCGACAAAGCCGCTATCGACGCGGATATCGTAAGCAAACTCGGCGTTGCGACAAGCGAAACCGACCCGACTTTGCTCGGCGGCGTGGATATTTTCCGCAATGCGGCGACGAAATACAACGAAGTTCCCGAGGACAATGACGGCAAAGCCGAGAAGAAAGCGCAGTACCAAAACTACGTGACGGTCAAGTTCAATACCCAAGACGGGTACTACCACGTAGGCACGGAGGACGGTCCTCTGTTGTTTGCGAACATTATGAGTCCTTCGCTTTGGAACGAATACGATCTTTGGCAGCTTGCGTATAACGATCTGCTCATCTACAACGGTATGAACCTTTCCGACGCGGTGGAAGACTATGCTTGGGCGGCGACGAACTCGGACAACGAATACGTACCCGTGACCAAGGATCTGCGCCACCTGCTCGACCTCATCGTAAAGATCGAGGATTCGGAAGGCGCGAAAGCGGACCCCGATTACCATAAGGCATACCACGAAAACGAATGGCTGGAACTTTGCGTATACTTCGACCACTACGGCAACACGCCGCAGATGAGCGATCCGACGGCGGGTATCACCTACGACGGCGCGATCGAGATCACGGAAGGCGAAAACCATATCGTATGCGACGTAGCGCTTGTTCCGCTCGGCGTTAAACACAAGTTCATTCCCGACGAATCGGGCGTATATCACGTTTATTCCATCGTACCCGTCGAGTACGAAGGCACGATGTCCTCTACCGACCCGCAATGCTGGATCGTCGCGCCCGACCGCGAGACCTTCCTCGCGTACGGCGAGAACAACATGCTTGCGGACGAGAACACGAACTACGACAATTTCGATATTTACATTTATCTCGAAAAAGACAGCACGTATTATATGTTGTTCGCGTTCTTCCTTAACGACATCGGTTCGTTCGATATGCGTATCGACAAGGTAGACGTGGACGGCGTAGAAGGTATCGATCAAGAATACGTGCAGCTGACGAATGCGGCGGAAGGCACTTACAGCTACAACGAGGTCACGAGCGAAACGTACGTTCCCACCGCTATCGAATGGGCATACGACGAGGATAAGTACGTACGCGCGGTGAACGCGGACGGCTCGCTCGGCTCGTATATCTATCTCGATATGACCCGCGCGACCTATCTGTTCCCCTCAACTTCGTTCGAACTGATCATCGAAGAGGCGGAAAATCGGTACTCGAAAGACGTGACCAAACGCGCGTTCTATCTGGACGGCGTGGACTATACGCCGCGTTTGAAGAAATACCTGTTCCGCGCGAAGTTGAACCAAGAGCAAACGGGTATGGTAAAGATCGACGAAACGCTTTTGAATATACTGCTCAAAATAACGGAAACGTACGACGGTTTCGGCGGCGTGGAAAATTCGTGGCAGCTTATGTGTTACTATGAACGCACGATAAGCAAGGACGCGGAGTAAGGAGGACGGCTATGAAAAAGATAAAGAGATTAGGTTTCCTCATCACCGCGCTTTGCGCGACCTGTGCCCTCGCGTTCGCGACGGCGTGCACGGACGATCCCCCTCTCGATCCCGAACCTACCACGGGCGACGAAACGTATATCTTCCCCGCAGACGACGATCCTATCGTTTACGGCTCGCCGCTTTCCGGCGACGGAACGCCGTTTATCAAATACGACGCGGCGGGCAGTAAGATCGCGCTCGGCAGATACGAATGTGAAGAGGGATATTACGAAATAGACCACCCCGGCAACAACAAAGAACTTTTCTATTCTTTCCGTGTTTATGAGGCGGGACAATACGCGCTCTACACAATGGAATCGGTGAGCGAGAGCGACGGTATCGTCATTACGCAATACGACGCGAGCGCGCAATATATCCCCACCGACGAGAACGGAAAATACGTCGGCAACGAGGCGGAACTCGTACCCAATCGCAACGTTTTATATTCCCGTATCAATTGCAGCGAAAAGATTTATAACAGCAACTGGCGCGCAACGTACGGAATCACCTCTTCGATCGCGAAAAAGTTCCGCGTACGGTTCGTGCGTATCGCCGACGCGATCCCCGATCCCGAAAATATCGAAACGAAAGTGACGGCGAAAGAACTCGTCGGAAAACTGACGGGCGAAGAAACGGCGAATAAAGCGCCCGTAGAAGTGCCCTATTCCAGTAATATATTCTTCGACGAGAACGCGACGCTCAACGTTACGACCTTGGATACGCAGGAAACAAAAACGGTAAAGGGATTCTACCGTATGGGTACGGCGGAAAATCCCGGCGAGATCGTTTATGCGGCGATCACTAGCACTCCTTCCCGTCTGTTTGCGGACAATTCGTTCTCCGCGATCCAGTACGAGGGAAACAACCTCGTCCTGTATATGTCTACGAACGCGGACGGCAACTATCTTATCAATAATTATATCGATTTCATTATGAACGACGGCGGCGAAAAGACCGCGGAAAAAGATACGACCAAGCTTTGCTATCAGAACGTAGTCAACGCCGACGGTATGTACCCCGTCAATCAGGAGCTTTACGAATTCCTTTGCGCGTACGTAAGGAAAAATCCCCCCGCTTTGGACGACGACGAGCTTGTCGAATATGCGGATAAACTTTGGCTCGCGCCCTGTTACTATTACGATTACGTAAAACTCGGCACGAAATCATATCCTCATTCGATCGACTTCGGCACAGACGATACTATGATCCAAAAAGACGTCGAGACGGTAGAAGACGAGATCGTTTATTACAACATAAAATGGAACAAGGCGACGGACGAACTCACGAATATCGCGACGACTTCGGGCTATTACACCGTCACCTGTTCCACGGCAAACGCGTATATCCTTTACGGAAGTCAAATCTATAAAGTGAACGAAGGCGAAACGTTAAGTCTTACCATCGCCTCGGACGTAGCGAACGGCGCAACGTTCGGCGTGGCGTATTTCAACGATAACGGCACGCCCGACTTCGACGATGACGTAACGACGGAAACGGTAATTCTTACCATCGAGAAAACGGCGCAAACGCTCACGGGACTTTCTTCCCCCATTACGCTTATCACGCGTACGTTTGTGGACGAATACGGCGAAAAGACCTATCGCGGTATTTACGAATACAAGCTCGTTACGACGAACGGGAACGGAGCAAAACTCGGCTTTGCTTTGACGGACGTCAATAAAAACGCGACCGTCACCGTAAACGGCACGGCGATAGAAAACAACGAGCTTAAAGACTTGGCTGTTTCGGAAAACGCGACGATCGTCATCGAGATCGAGGGCAAGGCAAGCGGTGAAACGGCGAAATTGACCGTTACCGTAACGGAAAACGCTGCCCAAGAAGAATAAGCACAAACGAAGTAAGTATCCCCCACTAAAAGTGGGGGCTTTACTTTGCCCTAAAGGGCATTATACCGGCAGGTACTTAAGTACTGTCTGAAACTGCGACTGCACACAAGCAAGCTGTTTACTTGTTTTTTGCTTTTCACTTTTTTCTTTTGATTTGATTCCAGCCATTCTCTAAACGGATCGTAATATTCCACCATACTGATTTGGTCTGTAATCAAATCTTCTTGTTCTTGGTTTCGTATATATTTTTGCACAGCTTGCTTGTTGCCGCCTACTGTACTTACATAATATCCGCGACACCAAAAATGTCTATGTCCCGATTTATATTTTAGGTGAGCATACCTTTCGAATATCATCATACCGCTTTTACCTTTGAGATACCCTACAAATTCCGACACTTTTTCGTTAGGCGGTATGCTCACCAACATATGTATATGGTCGGGCATTGCGTGTGCCTCTATTATTTCTATGTCTTTGCGCCGACATAGTTCTCGCAATATCTTTCCTATCTCTGCTCTCAATGCGCCAAAAATTATTTTTCTACGATATTTTGGCGCAAAGACAATATGATATTGACATTTCCACCTTGTGTGTGCTAAACTAAATGTGTCGTTAGTTTGATTTTTCAATTTTAACGTCCTCCTTTATGCTTACTTGTGTACGGTTGCCAGCCTACATTTAGTTTAGCACAAAGGAGCTTTTTTGTATATCTTACATATGCGTGAATCTAAAGTTTCTTTCCCCCTGCATAGCAGGGGGTTTCTTACGCCCACGCTTTATGGGCGTGGGCGTTTCTGTATAATAAAGAAAACCCCACGGAAGGCAAATCGCTTTCCGTGGGGTTTCGTTATGTCAATGTAATTTTTTATAAGAGTTTGAGGACTACGTTTTCGAGTTCGGAATAGGTCATCGCCGCCTCGCCGATGTATTTGATGATACCTTGACGGTCTACGACGATGGTCACGGGCAACGCGTCGCCTACGTCGAACAGCTTTTTCACGTTGTCGTCGTTCTCGTAACGCGCGAACGTACAACTGAACTCCGTCCACGTTGAATAGTACGGCGTATAGCTTTGGTCGTCGGGGTTATTGATATGCTTATCCAACAGGTCTTGCGCCGTGCCCGACGTTTCGCCGTTGATGATCACCACTTCCACTTGTCCGTCGTAATTTTCCTGAAATTCGTTAAAGTGCGGTATCTCCACTTTACAAGGCTGACAATAGGTCGCCCAGAAATTGAGCACGATCACCTTTTCGCCTACGTGCTCGGACAGCGTGAACGTTTCGTCCGAGATCACGAATTTATCGTCTTGTACCTCGAAGGTCTTGATCGTGAAATCGGGGCATTTCTCGTTGAGCATAGCCCCCGTCGTTTCCTCGTCGATAAAATTATAATACACGAGCGCGCCGCAAAGCACCGCTCCCGCCAACGCGACCGCGCCGATCTTGATCGCTTTATGCTTGTTCGTTTTCATTCGCGGTCACCTCCGTTTCGGGCGTCGTTTCCGTGGGCTGTTCTTTACGTTTGAGCATAGAAGTCAACGGTTTTATCTCCGTGCTTGCGGGCATATCCGCGTCGTTCGCGCGAACGAGCAGTTTCGAGCCTTTCCACGAGATCGCTTTTGCGGGACAGACGGAAATACACGCGCCGCAATGGATACATTCGTGATCACCCACGCGCTTGACGTCCATTTTACAAACGCCCACGCAAAGTCCGCAGTCCGTACATTTATTTTTATCCAGTTTCACGCCGAGCATCGCCACGCGGCAGAAGAACCCGTACAACGCGCCGAGCGGACACAAGAACCGACAGAAGAATCGGAAGAAGAAGATACTCAACACGACGATCGCGATCAAGAGCGTGAACTTCCAAGTGAACAACGGTCCGAGATTAGAAAGCAGCCCCTCGTTCTCCGAGTTCGCGAGCAATCCCACGCCGCCTTCGAGCGTTCCCGCGGGACAGATATATTCGCAGAACCCGGGTATCGCGAACATAAGCGGCACGATGACGACGAGCGCGATCAGCAACACGTATTTGAAATAGGAGAACACGCGGGTGACTTTACTCTTTTTCACCTTGGGCGTTTTTATTTTATATAACAATTCCTGACCCAACCCCACGGGACAAAGCCAACCGCAGATCGTACGACCGAGCAAAAGCCCGAACAGGATTATGATACCGAATATGTACGCGGGCGTGCGGGTCTTGGACGCGGACAGCGCGTTTTGGAGCGCGCCGAGCGGACACGAACCGATCGCCCCGGGGCAGGAATAACAATTCAGCCCCGGTACGCAAAGATTTTTCGTCGCGCCTTTGTATATCCGACCGTTGAAAAATCCCTTTATATTCGCGTTATAGAGCAACGCCGCGTATAGCTGTATGACCCTACGCTTGGACGGCTTGTGGTTTTTAAACCATATTCCTATCTTTTTAAAAAATTTCTTCATCAGATTTCACCATAAAATGTAAGTACCGATATGTTGTCCGCTCGTCGAAGGAGTTCGACTACCGCACGCCCGTCGAAGTTAAATACAGAACGCCGCCCGTCGAAAGGCTTAGATGCGAGTAAGACAAGGAGAAGGAGCATTTTCGAAGGGAGTTTACTAAACCGTAAACGAGCGAGAAAAGCGCACCTTCGACGAAGTATTACGAAGTATATAAGCCTTTCTTTATCCTAAGCCGATGCATTGCGTGCAAATATTAATAGCCTTCTCCAACACGTCCGCCATGCCCCCGCCGTTGATACCGACTACGATCAGGATTAAGCCGAGAACGCCGAGCGCGGCGCGAACGCCGATCATAAACCACTTGCTCTTTAAAAAGGGCATTTTCCCGCAAAGCTTGTTCCAAAGCCCCGCTTTTTCCGCGACGGACACAGCCTTGATCCCTTGTTTCGCGTTTTCGGCGATCTGCGTTTTGACGAGGGTTATTTCTTTTTTATAGCTGTACGACTGATAGTATAACGCGCCTATGCACGCGCCGAACGCCGCAAGGATCCAGGGCAGGGCGCGGAGCAACCGTTCCGCCTCGCCGTGTTCGGAGAAAAACCCCTCCTGCGCTTTCGCCGCGTATTCGCCCGTCAGATACACGAGCGCCACGACCGCGCATACGATACATATCGCCGCGCACGCAAGCCATACCGCGATACGCTTGGAGCGTTCCTTTCTCCCTTCCCCGTCCGTATCGGGCAGACGGCGTTTGAGCTTTGCGAGCGTGACCTGCGGCGAAACGCAAGCTACGATCGAGCTTTTCTCCGACGGAAACGCGAGCCACAAAACGCCGCCGACGATTGTCGTGGCGATCCAAAGCCATACGAAGAACGCTATCTGCGAAAAATATTTCGAAATATTTTCCACGGTGAACGGTCTGTTGCCGAGCGCGAATACCCGCCAAACCTGCACGACAAACAAAACGCCGACGACGACCGTCAGCGCGGCAAGCGCCGTTTTGTACGCACGTTTGAACGTTTCGTTCTTTTTCTGCGTCATAACTAACCATTCCTTTCTTTATTTGCTTTCTATATTATATAATAAGTTTTCTTCCCTGTCAAGCGTTTGTTACGCCAAACCCGCCCCCAAAGCCGATAAGCCAAAATATACCTTTTGTGAAAAACGTATAATTTTACCGAAAAGCCGTTGAAATTTCTTGTCTTTTTTCGCGATATATAGTATAATAAATGCAGTATCTTTTAAATGGTTCAGTATGCTATCCGCCCGTTTTTCCCAAGATACTGCGGATAAAGATAACTTATACTTTCTACGGAGTAGTTATGAAAAAGATTTTCGGCTTATTTTTACTTTCCCTCTCCTGCGCTTGTACGGCGACCGCCGTTGCCTGCGCCAAGGACAGCCCCGACGCGAACAAGGAAACGTACACCGTTTCGTTTACGGACGGCGAGGGATTTTCTTACGTGACCGCGGACGGCGCGGCGCTTTCGGACAGCGCCGACGTCAAGGACGGCGATACGCTCTCCTTTAAACTGGACGTGGGCGCGTTCTATGCGGGTACGCCTACCGTTCTTGCCAACGATACGGCGGTTTCGTCCGTAGACGGCGTTTACAGTTTCACCGTCGAGGAAAACACCACCGTTAAAGTCAACGGTATCGTCAAAGACGTTTCGAGTATGGTCGGCACGGGCGCGAGCGACGACGCGTTCCTCGTCACAAGACCCATCGACCTCGTGTATATCGCCGAACAGGTGAACGCGGGTAACGAAACGTATTCCACCGCTTCGTACGTGCTCGGTAACGACATCGACTGTAAGGGCGAAGAACTTAAAATCATCGGCGACCTCAGCACCGAAACTTCCTTTTTCAGCGGCTGTTTCGCTTGCTATACCGACTCCGAAACGGGCGAAATGCAGAGATATACCATCTCCAACTTCGTCATCAACTCCACAAGCTCGAACTACGTAGGTCTGTTCGGCTGCGTACAGACCAACCTCACCACGACGAGCAGCGGTCTTATCTACGGTATCCGCCTCGATAACTTCACGATCAACGCCAGCACGACGGGTATGCCAGAAGGCAACGAGAACGCGCTCTATTGCGGTTCGCTCATCGGCTACGGCGTAGGCGCGAACGCCTACCTTTGCGACGCGACCAACGGCGAACTTAACGTGTTCGCCGACGACAGATACTTCGCGTTCGCGGGCGGGCTTATCGGCTGTCAGCAGGGCTACTACGCACAAGCGTACGGCACTCCCTTCGCCTCCGAGATCGCTTACGCGACGGTGGACGTCGACGTCGTAACGATGAAAGGCACTTCCCTGTACGCGGGCGGCGTGACCGGATTCACGTTTACCAACTCCCTCGTCGCTCCCGCGTTTATCCATAACGCCGTTTCGACGGGTACGGTCAGCGGCGCGATCCGCGCGGGCGGTATCTCGGGCGGTCTCGGTCAGTATACCTCCGTTTCCACTTCGTACGCAACGGGCGACGTCGTCGCAAACAGCGAATACACGCTCACCCAGTTCAGTAACGATCCCACATACCGCCGCGCTTATGCGGGCGGACTGGTCGGGTACGCGGAAAACGATACCATTGTCAACGACTGTTTCGCAACGGGCGATACGTACGCGCAAGCCGCGATGGGCGCGAATTACGAATACGTCGGCGCGTTCGTGGCATACGGGGATGAAACGGGTACGGTCGGCGTAAACGGTCAGGCTTGCGTGCAGTTCTCCAACCTTAACTCCGTCAATAAGAACGACAACACGTTCGGCGATTATAAGACCAAACTCGGCTGGCGCGAGGCGGACTGGACGTTCACCGTCGGCGAATACCCCGCCGTCAATTACGAAACCAGCACGGAGGACGTCGTGACCAGGATCACCGTCCACTACGTGACCAAGGACGAGGGCGTGACCGTCAAGGTCAGCGACAAGACCTCCACCTATTACGAATATAAAAACGGCTATCAGACGATGATGGATACGTTCAATAGCGGCTATCTCGCTCTGTATCTGACGGCGGACAAGATCGCAAACGCGAACTATATGTCCTACGGTTATTTCTTCGACGAAGAATGTACCCAGCCCGTCCCCTATTCCTACCTCACCACCCGTAGCGTAGACCTGTACGTTGGCTTTGCGGACTATACGAAGATCGTAGGCACGTACTACGTGGACGGCGGCGACGAGATCGTCAAGCTTACGCTCACGGAGGACGGTTACGCGAAATATAAAGACGGCAACGTAAATATCAGCGTTCGTTATCAGTACGACGGCTCGGTGATCCTGTTCGAGGGCGTTACGTTCGCCAAATTCTTCACGGGCGAGGTAGACAGCGAACTGAGCGTGAACGAGGACTCGGCGTTCGATATGAACCGCTATAACGCTTACTATTTCGAGGCTACCGTTTCCCAAGACGGAACTTTGTACCTCTACGACGGCACGTATTATAAAAAGGACAGCGAAAACCGGCTTTGCGCTTATAAGACCAAGCCCGCCGAACCCACCAAGACCACGGCGACGAGCTATAACGGCAGTTGGTACGATCCTTGGAACAAAGCGACCGTGACCCTCGGCACGCTCGGCGAAAACGGCGTAGGCTCGGCGAAGGTCGTGTATTCCGACGGCACGAAATACGACCTCGTTTACGAACCGAGCAAGACCGCGGGATATTACGTTCTGTATTACGTTTACGACGAAACGGTCGGCGGCGTGACGAGTACGTACAAGACCGCGTTCGGCTACTTCCGCTACGATAGCGCAAGACATAGCCTTGTCACCGTTATGACCGATCCTTACGACGTGAATACGGGTTACGGCGACTTCGAACTGCTCACCGTCGATAAATTCAAGGGCGACTGGATGAGCGAGGACGGACTGTTCGGCTCCATCTATTTCAACGGTGCGGGACATTATAACGAATATCTGGAAAACGGCGAAAAATACGAAGGCTTGCTTACGATCGGCGACGAAATCGTTTCCTACACCCTCGATTCTTTCTCCTCTACCGGTTCGTTCACCTATAACGGCACAGAGTATGAAATTTTCATCGACGGGGACGGCAAGGTAACGATCAAACCCCTCGAATCCGAATACGAGATCACGATGCAACCCACGGACGAGTTCGCGGAATACACCTCGTTCGTAACGTTCGATAAAAACACGTTCGAAATGCGGTATACGTTCACGTTCGACGGCAGAGGCTATCTCCAAAACGGCGGTACGTGGACGATCAGTAACGGTACGGATACGACCGTCGGTCAAACGTATAAGATTCTTTCGAGCGGTATCGTGCTTTACCTCAACGACGAGAAATTCGCCACGATCGAAAAGAACGAGGAATATTACACGCTCAATATAACAGGCACGACCGAGCAACTTGCGCTGTATCCCACTAACGAACTGATGGGCAACTGGGCGATGAGCGGCGAGTTCGAATCGCTCGAAATCGGTCCTTCCGATCTGCAAGGCAATATCTACGCGAGATTCAAGGGAACGACGGTCAAGATCGAAGAACTGGATACGGACGTGCTCACGTTCTCCTGTAAGCTTGAAAATATGCCTCTTACGTATTATATGTTCCTGCTGTACGGCGAAAAGGAAACGGAAAACGGCGAAACGGAAGAATATCTTTCGGGCTTTGCGCTTACCCAGTATACGAGCCTTGCTTATAACCAGTACACGATCTGTTCCCCTGCCGACGAGCTGTTCGGTACTTGGGAGATGACGGAAACGTTCGAAGGCGAAGAAGTCGTTAAATGCACGATCTCCTTCGACGGCGTGTCCTTCGATCCGACGGGTCGGTATTCCTACGGTACGGCGTATCTGTCGTATATGCAAGCCGATACCCCTTACTATTATATCTATACCGCAAAAGGCAACGTGTTGCTGTGGTCGCAAACGACCCTGCTCGGTTCTACGAAGTATTTCACGCTCGTGCCTTGCGATACGGATACGGAGAACGCGTACGTAATGGGCGAGAACGCATTCCTGCTCAAAGCGGTGGACGCGCTGTTGGATACGACGGCGACGGATAAGACGAACAACGTAACGTACACGTTCGACGGCGGCAACGTAAACAGCCAAGCGGGTACGGTCACGGCGTCGAACGGCAAAACGTACTCGTACACCATCGACGCGTACGACTCAACGACGGCGAGCTGGACTCTGACCTTCACCGACAAAACGACGAAGAAGAAATACACGGCGACGATGCGTTCGGCTGATCC
>JBGVLV010000009.1:0-20692 GCA_045124465.1 Candidatus Scatosoma sp. | reverse complement strand
CTGCAAGGCTTGTTTCGACGGAGAGTATCCTACGGAAGAACCCAAAGAACCGGAAACGAGCAAATTCGATTGCAAGATTTCCGAGCAAAAAAAATAAGGCGATGGCACAACAAGCGGTTGATTAGTGAAAAATTTATTTTTTCCATCTAAAAATCAACCGAGTGTTGTAACAGAGCAAAAAATAAAGAGATAAATTTGGAGAAAGAAAATGGCAATTTCTTATAAAGACAGCGGCGTGGACGTAACGAGAGGTTACAAAGCCGTAGAGCTTATGAAAAAACACGTAAAATCCACGTATAACGAAAACGTGATCGGCGACCTCGGCTCGTTCGGCGGATTCTATTCGATCGCGGGCGAGAAGATGGAAGAACCCGTCCTCGTCGCGGGTACGGACGGCGTAGGTACCAAACTCAAATACGCGTTCCTGCTCGAAAAGCACGACACCATCGGTATCGACGCGGTAGCTATGTGCGTGAACGACATCGTATGTCAGGGCGCGAAACCTTTGTTCTTCCTCGACTATTACGCTTGCGGCAGACTGTATCCCGAGGCGGAGTCGGAAGTGGTAAAGGGCATCGCGGAAGGCTGTAAACAGGCGGGTTGCGCGCTCATCGGCGGCGAAACGGCGGAAATGCCCGGATTCTATCCCGAGGGAGAATACGACCTCGCGGGCTTTGCTGTAGGGATCGTCGATAAGAAAAAGGTCATCAACGGAAAGAATATCGTTCCCGGCGACGTACTCATCGGTCTGAAATCGACGGGCGTACACTCCAACGGATATTCGCTCGTGAGAAAACTGTTCGGCGACGAGGACAAAGCGGCGCTCGAAAAGTACGACGAAGAACTCGGCGCGTCGGCGGCGGAAGTGCTTTTGAAACCCACGAAGATCTATGTTAAGAGTATCCTCTCGTTGATCGAGAAAGTAGGGGTCAAGGGTATCGCGCATATCACGGGCGGCGGATTTATCGAAAATATCCCCAGAATCTTGCCCGAAGGCGTAGGCTGCGAGATCGAGAAGAACTCGTACGACGTTCCCGCGGTGTTCAAGGTAATGCAAAAGCGCGCGGGTATCACCGACGAACAGATCTACAATACCTTTAATATGGGTATCGGTATGGTCGTATGCGTCGCGCCCGAGAACGTGGAAAAGGCTATGGAAAGCTTGAAAGCGACGGGCGAAGAAGTCGTCGTGATCGGTAAGACGGTCGCGGGCAAGGGCGTTTGCCTGAAATAATCCACGGGAAGAAAGGTATGAAAAAAATAGCGGTATTCGCGTCGGGCGGCGGCACGGACTTCCAGTCGGTGATAGACGCCAACGCACGCGAACGGTTTTGCGAGATCGAATACCTCGTCGCGTCCAAACCGCAGATCGGCGCGATCGAGCGGGCGGAGAAAGCGGGCGTAAAAACGCTCGTTTTCGACAGGACCGCGTTTGCGGATAAACAGGCGTTTTACGACTACGTAGCCAAAACGCTCAAAGCGAGCGGCGTGGAATACGTCGTTTTGGCGGGTTGGCTGTTGGTCGTACCGCCGTCGTTTATCAAAGAATTCGAGAACGCCATCATCAATATACACCCGTCCCTTATCCCTGCCTTTTGCGGTATGGGATATTACGGTTTAAAAGTGCATACTGCGGCGATCGAGTACGGCGTGAAAGTCAGCGGCGCGACGGTGCATTTCGTCGAGGCGGACGTGGACGGCGGTGCGATCATCATGCAACGCGCGGTGGCGGTGGAGGAAGGCGATACGCCCGAGACCCTGCAAGCGCGGATATTAAAGGAAGAACATAAAATGCTGCCCGAATGCGTAAAGCTCCTTTGCGAGGGCAAGATACGCAAAGAGGGTAGGCAGGTACGCGTCTATTGACGGAGAATACAGAAAAAAGCGGAGTAACGAAGAAGATATATGAACGTTTTGGTTATCGGTAACGGCGGCAGAGAACACGCCATCGTACAGGCGCTGAAAAAGTCGCCGAAAGTGGATAAAATATACGCGATGAAAGGCAACGCGGGCATCGGCGAACTTGCCGAGCTTGTGAACGTGGACTATTGCGATTTGAAAGCGGTCGGCGACTGGGTAGACGCGCATAAGGATGTGGAATACACTGTCATCGCGCCCGACGATCCCCTGGCGCTCGGTCTTGCGGACGAACTGGAAAGCCGCGGTCACCGCGTGTTCGGACCGAGAAAGAACGCGGCGATCATCGAGGCGAGCAAAGCCTTTTCCAAAGAACTGATGAAAAAATACGGTATCCCGACGGCGAAATACGAAACGTTCTCCGATTACGAGAGCGCGAAAGCGTACGTGGATACCTGCGCTATTCCCGTCGTTTTAAAAGCGGACGGGCTTGCGCTCGGCAAGGGCGTGCTCATCTGCAAAACGCGCGAGGAGGCGCAAGAGGGTATCAAGGAAATGATGCTCGACAAGAAATTCGGCTCGGCGGGCAATAAAGTCGTCGTCGAGGAATTCCTCGAAGGTCCCGAAGTGTCCGCGCTTGCGTTCACCGACGGTAAGACGATCAAACCGATGATCACGAGCTGCGACCATAAACGCGCGTTCGACGGCGACGAAGGTCTGAACACGGGCGGTATGGGAACGTTCGCGCCCGCGCCTTTCTACGGTGAGCGGACGGAAAAAGAGGTAATGGAAAAGATCATGCTGCCCACCATGCACGCGATGAACGCGGAGGGCAGAACGTTCAAGGGCGTGTTGTATTTCGGACTGATGAAGACCAAAGACGGTATGAAAGTCATCGAATACAACTCCCGTTTCGGCGACCCCGAAACGCAGGTGATCCTGCCTATGCTCAAAACCGACCTTATGGAGATATTCGAGGCGGTGACGGACGAGCGGCTTGCGGATATCGATATCGAATGGGCGGACGGCGCGTGCGTGTGCGTAGTGCTGGCGAGCGGCGGCTATCCCGTGAAGTACGAAAAGGGCAAAGAAATTTCGTTTGGCGATTTGGACGAGGACGTCGTTTTGTGTCACGCGGGCACGAAGAGGAAAGACGGTAAGCTCGTCACCGACGGCGGGAGAGTGCTCGGCGTTTGCGCCAAGGGCGAAACGATCGAGGACGCGAGAAAGAAAGCGTACAAAAACGTGGAAAAGATCAAATTCGACGGTATGCATTACCGTACGGATATAGGCGTAAAATACAGAGATATAGAAAAGGAATAAGATATGATTTACAGGATTTTCGTAGAAAAGAAAGATAACGTACAGGCAAAAAAGGAAAAGGCGGACGTCAAGACTCTGCTGAATATCGACGCGGAGGACTTTCGTCTTGTGCTTCGTTACGACGTGGAGGGATTGAACGAAACGGAACTCAAAGCCGCGCTCGGCACGGTATTTTCCGAACCGCCCGTAGACGACGTATATTTGGAAACGTTGGAGATCCCCGCGGGCTATAAGGCGTTCGCGGTCAGCTATCTGACCGGTCAGTACGACCAGCGCGCGGACAGCGCGGCGCAATGCGTGCAACTTCTCACGAAAAAATCCCGTCCTATGGTCAAATGCGCGAAGGTCTACCTCGTCAAAGGCGTAACGGACGAGCAACTCGACGCGATCAAAAAGCATATCGTCAACCCCGTCGAGAGCGAAGAAGTCGGGTTCGAAAAACCGACGACCCTCGTTCGGGAAACGGTAGAGGGCGCGCCTATCTCCGACGTCGAGGGCTTTATCGCGATGACCGACGCGGAGATCGCGGCGTATCATAAAAAGGTAGGGTTCGCGATGAGCGCGCTCGACCTCGCGTTCGTCCGCGACTATTTCAAGGGCGAAAAGCGCAACCCCACGGAAACGGAACTCAAAGTCATCGATACGTACTGGTCCGACCATTGCCGCCACACCACGTTCGCGACCGAGCTTAAAAACGTGAAGATAAACTCGGAGAACAAGTCGATCGAGAAAGCGTATCATCTCTACGAAGATCTGTATAAGGAACTCAACGGCCACCGTCCCGATAAATACCCCTGTCTTATGGATTTGGCGACGATTGCGGCGAAAAAGCTCAAAAAGGACGGTAAACTCGACAATCTCGACGTTTCCGACGAGATCAACGCCTGCTCCATTCAGATCGAGGCGGAGCTCGACGGCAAAAAAGAACAGTACCTCGTTATGTTCAAGAACGAAACGCATAACCACCCGACGGAGATCGAACCCTTCGGCGGCGCGGCGACCTGTCTCGGCGGCGCGATCCGCGACCCGTTGAGCGGCAGAACGTACGTGTATCAGGCTATGCGCGTCACGGGCGCGTCCGATCCGAGAGAAAAGCTCGAAGATACGCTCGCGGGCAAACTTCCCCAACGCGCGATCACGCAACGCGCGGCGGCGGGATTCTCTTCCTACGGCAACCAGATCGGTCTTGCGACGGGGATCGTAGACGAAGTATATCACGAGGGCTATAAGGCGAAACGTTTGGAAACGGGATTCGTCGTCGGCGGCGCGAGAAAGGAAATGGTCTATCGCGAGGCGCCTAAGGCGGGGGATATCATCGTCCTGCTCGGTGGCGAAACGGGCCGCGACGGTTGCGGCGGCGCAACGGGTTCGTCCAAAGCGCACGACTCCCATTCCGTGGAAACGTGCGGCGCGGAAGTGCAGAAAGGCAACGCGTTGACGGAAAGAAAATTGCAGCGTTTGTTCCTCAATAAAGAGGCTACGCGTAAGATCAAGAAATGTAACGACTTCGGCGCGGGCGGCGTGTCCGTCGCCATCGGCGAGCTTGCCGACGGGCTGGATATCGATCTGGATAAAGTACCCAAGAAATACGAGGGCTTGAACGGCACCGAACTCGCCATCTCCGAATCGCAGGAACGTATGGCGGTCGTGGTAGCGGAAAAGGACGTCGAGGCGTTCATCGCGCTCGCGGCGGAGGAGAACCTCGCCGCTACGCCCGTTGCGGTCGTAACGGATACGGGCAGAATGAAGATGTTCCTCAAAGGTAAGGCGATCGTGGATATTTCCCGCGACTTCCTCAACACGAACGGCGTGAAACAGGAAACGGACGTCGAAATATGCGATAAAAAGACCCGCTGGTTCGATAAAAAATCGGGCGTGGATTTCGTTTCCGCGACCCAAAAGACGTTGTCCGACCTCAACGTTTGCGCGAAGAAAGGTCTGTCCGAAACGTTCGACTCGACCATCGGCGCGCGTTCGGTGTATATGCCTTGGGGCGGTAAAACGCAACGTACGCCCGCGATCGCGATGGCGGCGAAGATATGCGGCGGGGAAACGGACGTTTGCACCGTTTCGGCGTACGGCTATTCTCCCTATCTGATGGAAACCAGTCCCTTCGTCGGCGCGATCTATTCCATCGTAGCCTCCGTGTCCAAGGTCGTGGCGACGGGCGCGAAATATAGCGATATCCGTCTGACCTTGCAGGAATTCTTCCAGAGAATGACGGGCGACGCGAAAGTTTGGGGCGTTCCCGCCTCCGCATTGCTCGGCGCGGTATACGCGCAGATCGGGCTGGGTCTTGGCGCGATCGGCGGTAAGGACAGCATGAGCGGTACGTTCGAAAACATTCACGTGCCTCCCACGCTCATCTCCTTCGCGCTTGCGCCCGCAAAGGCGAGCAAGCTCATCACCAACGTTTTGAAGGGCGGCGAGAAACTGTATCATATCCCCGTACCCAAGGACGAAAACTCCGTACCCGATTTCGAGGGCTTGAAAGCGGCGTACGAGGAAGTGTATAAGAATATCGAAAACGGCAACATCACGTTCGCGACGGTCGTGGAAAACGGCGGTATCGGCGCGGCGGTCGTCAAGTCCGCGCTCGGCAACGCGGTAGGCGTAAAATTCGACATGACCGCAGACGAGCTGTACACGGAAGGCTACGGCGACCTCGTCGTATCGCTCAAAGACGAGAACGCGTTCTCGTCGGCGGTTTCCGTCAAACGTGTGGGGCAGGTATGCGGCGAAACGTTCGTATGCGACGGTAAGAGCGTAACGGTGGACGGCGCGGCAAAGGCGTATATCTCGCCGCTCGAAAGCGTGTTCGCGACGACCGCGCCCGCAAGCGGCAACGCGGAAAGCTGCGACTATACGGCTGGCGCGAAGTATACGAATATCTCCACCAAAACGGCGAAACCGAGAGTATTCATTCCCGTGTTCCCCGGCACCAACTGCGAACTCGACACGGCGCGGAAATTCCGTCTTGCGGGCGCGGAGGTGCAGACGGTGGTCGTGCGTAACCGCTCGGCGGCGGATATCGAAGAAAGCGTAGCGGAGATCGTGAAAGCGATCAAGAACGCGAACATCGTCGCGTTCCCCGGCGGGTTCTCGGGCGGCGACGAGCCGGACGGCAGCGGTAAATTCATCGCGACGACCTTCCGTAATCCGTATATCGCGGAACAGCTCGAAGAATTGCTCAATAACCGCGACGGTTTGGCGCTCGGTATCTGTAACGGGTTCCAGGCGCTCATCAAGCTCGGACTTGTGCCGTATGGTCACGTAAAGGAATTGACTTCTCAATCGCCTACGCTCACGTTCAATAACATTTCCCGCCACGTTTCGACGGTGGTAGACGTGCGCGTAGCCTCCAACCTCTCGCCTTGGCTGTCCGCTTGTAAGGTCGGCGAAGTGTACAAAGTACCCGTATCGCACGGCGAGGGCAAGATCGTAGCTCCCGTCGCGGCGCTCGAAGAGATGAAGAAGAACGGTCAGATCGCAACGCAGTACGCGGATCTCGACGGGAACCCGACGATGGTATCGCCGTTCAATCCCAACGGGTCTATGTGGGCGATCGAGGGTATCACCTCTCCCGACGGCAGAGTGTTGGGTAAGATGGGGCATAGCGAGCGTATCGGCGACAACCTGTATAAGAACGTCGAGGGCAATTTCGATATGAAACTGTTCGAAAGCGGCGTAAAATATTTTAAGTAAAGTAAAAAATAAGCGTCCGAGGTCAGGGAAAAAGGGGCGCGCAAAGGATAAGGGGAAGAAAATGATAGATATCCACACGCATATCTTGCCGGAGATCGACGACGGGGCAAGATCGCTGAAAGACGCAGCGGAACTTATTCGGTCCGAATTGTATCAAGACGTTTCGGAGATCGTTTTCACGCCGCATTATTACGGCAGAAAACGGTCTTTGGAGCAGTTCTTCGAAATGCGGGCGGAGGCAATGGAAAAGCTCAAACCGTTCATACCCGAAGTGATAAAAACGCGGCTCGGGGCAGAGGTGTATCTGACGGGGGTAAACGATCCGTCGAACGACGCGCTTTGCTCGCTCGCGATCGAGGGAACGAAATGCGTGCTCGTGGAATTCCCGTTCAGCGCGCAATGGCGGAAAAGCCTGTTTTTGCGTATCGCCGAGTTCGTCGCGGATACGGGCTATACGCCCATCGTCGCGCACGTGGAACGCTATGAGGCGGTCTTGAAAGATCCCGCGATCTTGACCGAGCTTGTGGATATGGGCTGTCTGATACAGATGAATACGCAGGCGTTTTTGAATAGATCGACCAAACGTTTCGCGTATGCGTTGTTGAAACACGGCTTGGTGCATTGTTTGGGTACGGATACGCATAATAGCGGGGAACGCGCGCCCGATTACCGAAAAGCGGAAAAGGCGGTCTGCGCGGCGGGATTCGAAAAGGAATGGGAGCGGTTGCAGGAAAATATGCAAAAGATCCTGAATAAAGAACGCGTGCAGGTGGCGCATACGCCGATAAAGAAGATATTCGGACTGTATTTTTAAGCGCTGGAAAAAACTTTTCCCAAAAACCGCGCGTAAGCGGTTGTAAAATTACGAAGAAAGTGCTACAATAAATAAAAATAACGAAAGGAGAACGAAAAAAATGGCTAAAATTACTGCGGATACTTTGATCGCGGATTGCTTGCAGATCAACCCCAACGCGCCCGAAATACTGATGGCGGCGGGGATGCATTGTTTCGGTTGCGCGATGGCGCACGGCGAATCGGTAGCGGAGGCGGTAGCCGTACACGGCGAGGATCTCGACGCGCTTTTGGCAAAGCTGAACGAAGGTCTGGAAGACTGAAACGTTAAAAAAGCGAGAAACGGCGGGTGAAAAACACCCGCCGTTTTCGATGAAAGGGAAAGAAGGGAAAAAATTGCGGAATAAAATGAAAAAATTTTCGGCTTTGCGGCGAAAAACAGTTGATATTCCCGAAAAAATATGGTATACTACATAAGCAAAAGTTAAGAGGCCTTATGGTCAAGCGGTTAAGACGACGCCCTCTCACGGCGTAAACTCGGGTTCGAGTCCCGATAAGGTCACCAAAAAAAGAGAACAATCCTTGCGGTTGTTCTCTTTTTTTGGCTTGACCTTTACGAGAACCCGAAGGGTTCGCGCGAGCCACGAAGTGGCGACGCTCTCCGAGAGGTCTCCGCTTGCGGAGTATCGGAGATACCCGATAAGGCTTTTTTCATGGCGACCTTATCGGGAATATTTTCGTTTTCTTTCCCTTCAGCCGACAATATCAAAAAATGAGAAAACATAAACAAAAAGCGGATAGATTTTTCTCCGCGGTTATGTTATAATGATTAAAATCATAAAAAATCGGCAAGGCTTTGGCTATGGCAAAACGTATTTTTTCTAACGACAAAAAATATATTCATATCCCCGTGCATGACGAACACCCCAACAACCACCGTTATATACGAATTTACGATGGGGATACCCTCGCGCACGAGTTCCATATCGGCGTGGCACATTCGGGGAAAACGAGGGATTTTTACGTTCCGCTCTATTTGGGGAATTATCAAAACGAGGCGATTACGCTCGTTTGCGACGACGAGGTTCCCGAGGATTTTTTCGACGGTTTCCAAACGGGCGACGCTCCCCAAAAAGAAACGGGCTTATACCCTGATCTATACCGCGAGCCGACCCGTCAGCAGATCCATTTCTCACCCGCGCGCGGTTGGATGAACGACCCGAACGGCTTATTTTTTAAAGACGGAAAATTCAACGCGTATTTCCAGCATAATCCTTTTGCCTCCCGTCACGGCGGGGTGAACGTTTCGTGGGGACACGCGGTAAGTGAGGACGGCGTGCATTTCACCGAATACCCCGACGCGATAATGCCGTATAACAGCAAATGCTCGGTGGCGTCGGGCAGCGCGTTCGTCGACGTGAATAACCTACTCGGCAAAGGCAAAGGGACCGTTATTGCGGCGTACACCGCGTTGCAGGCGTTGCAGTATCGCGGCAGACCACGCGTTACGCAGAACGAAGGTCAAATGCTTTTATACAGTCTTGACGACGGAATGACTTTCAAACGCTTTGAAAACAACCCGTTCTTGTCTGTTCCCGACGGGGAATACTGGCGCGACCCGAAGATTTTGGAAGTCAACGGCAGTCTTGTCGCCATCGTTTACGAACCTGTGGGCGACGAACGGAGTACCTCCGTCTACGCCTCAAAAGACGGCAAGGCGTGGTCGCTTGTTTCCAAAGGGGAAAAGTTTCACGAGTGTCCCGACTTTTTTGAAATGGAAGTTTTCGACGGCAATGAAAAGTTATACGTTATGTACGGCGGGCACGGTCAATATAGCGTAGGGCGGTTTGAGAATTTTAAATTCATTCCCGTCGAACAAGGCGGATTCCTTGACTACGGGGACGTGGAAAGCGTTTACGCGGGGCAAACGTTTAGCAATTATCCGGATCCCAAAGTGCGTTACCACACGGCATGGCTGAAAGAAAACGGTATGTGCTGTTTTATCGCGGACGGTTACGTATTCGACGGCAGCGGTTTCCATTCGTCGTTGAGCTTGCTCTGTAAACTCACGCTCCGTAAAACGGATAAAGGCTATCGAATTTTCAAAGAACCGCACGAAAACTTGAAAACACTCCGAAGAACACCGCAAACCATCGTTCTTGTCGGGACCTGTTTTTTGCAAACGCCCGCGGAATACTGTTTCACTTTGGAGGGTGACAAACCCGTGACTTTCACCGTCGGAAAAGAGGGGTTTACTTATACGCCCGCGACGAGAAAAATCGTTGCGACAAGCGGAAAGTCTTACGAGCTTTGTTTAGACGGCGCGCCGAGCTTTCGGCTTTTTGCGGATACGCGCAGTCTTGAATTCTTCATTAACGGAGAGATCAGCCTCACCTATTTCGCTACGCCCGATACGCAACCGCTCGTCATCTCCGACGGCGTAAAGGTTCAAGCCGTCAAATACCCGCTCGATTCTATTTGGAAAAAATAGAATTTCGTGAAACGTAACCCCGTTATAATTATAATGACAACTCAAAAAACGGCGTTGGCGGAGAGAAGAGAACAAATATCCCCAAGGTATATCCTGCGATATGTCTTGGGGATAATTTTATTTTATGCTGGCTTTGTATTCGCCCGGGGTCATGCCCGCGTACTTTTTGAATACGTAGTTGAAATGCGACAACGAATCGAAACAGAGCTTGTCCGTTATTTCCGCAAAAGACCGCTTTTGCCGAATCAGCTTTTTCGCCTCGTCCGTTTTCAGTTTCAGATACGTTTGGTAAATGCTCATTCCCGTCTTTTCACGGAAAAAAGAACAAAGATGGGTCTTTCCGTAATGCAATTCCATACACAGTTCGTCCAACGAAAAATTCCCGTACACCCGTTCCGTGAGCATACGCACGATCTCGTCCTGTAACTCGGTGGAAGAATTTATCTTGGAAATGAAAAATTCCTGCGGCGAACTCTGATTGTTCGCGCTCCGCAACATTTGTATGAGCAATATCTCCAAGGAGTTTTTGAGTATCTGTTCGCCGCCGAGGTTGGGGTGTTCTTTTAACTCCAACTTCTTTAAATCGGGGTCGAAGTCGGGCAGGTCGAACGTTTCCGTCGCCTCCGACATAATGTTTTGCAACAGATACCGATAGTTATCGGGAACGCGGTATTGCTTATCGAAAAAGAACCGCATACTCTCCGAACGGCACTCGAAGGAGATGATGAAAATATTCGTTTCTTCGTCGCTGCATTCCACGTAATGGGGTTGGTTCGGCTTGATGAAAAACATCTCGCCCTGTTTTAAATTCTTTTTCCCGCCGTCCGTCACGACGTATGCGTCTTTTTTATCCGCGTAAATGATCTCCCAGAAATCGTGCGTTTCCTCGTGCGAAACGTACCTTGCCGGCAGTTCCTGATAGTGTATCGTGACGATCTTCTGTATTTTCAGAAGATTTGCGATCTTGTGCATATAAAATTGCCGCGCTTTCTTTTCCATATCCACATTATACCATACCTTTTCCCGTTTGTAAAATATTTCGTTTGGTTTTTCGCGAAAGATTTTATAAAAACAGAGAAATAATTTCTATTGCGGGCGCAAAAACAAAGTAGTATAATATACGTAGAATAACAGAAAACACGGGAGGAAGTACGAAATGATAAGACCGGTACTCGACAAAAATTTTCAACCGATGATAAAGGCTTTGGAGTCGTTCGACGAAAAGGTCAAGGCAAACGGCAAGACGGCGAAGATAACGCTGGTCGTCGAACGGAACGGCGGCTATAACTATATTTATTCCTACACGGGATTTTCCGACGACGCGGGGGAGGACGAACTCAACTACCGTATCGCGGAACGGCTCGCAAAGACCATTCTTTGGGTCGTGGGCGGATATAAAATTTCCGTGGCGGGCAGCAAGAAGATATACGAAGGACTGAAAAAGGCGTACACGTTGCAGGGCGCGCGCGCGTTCGACGTGGACTTTATGAGCGGCGTATACGAAAAGCCTTTCGAGGTCGTTTGGCTGGAAGAAAAGGACGTTCCCGAAACGAAGAACTGCTCGATGAAAGTCGGCGGTTTCCTCAAAGGCTGCCGTATCGGTTTCGACGCGGGCGGCAGCGACAGAAAGGTGAGCGCGGTCGTGGACGGCGAAGTGGTGTACAGCGAAGAAGTCGTATGGCACCCCAAGACGACGGAGGACCCGCAATACCACTACGACGAGATCCTTACGGCGATGAAAACGGCGGCGTCCAAAATGCCGCGCGTGGACTGTATCGGCGTATCCTCGGCGGGCGTGTACGTGGACAATAAGATCATGGTCGCGTCGTTGTTCATCAAAGTGGACAAACAAAAGCACGGCGATTTCGTCAAGAATATGTACATAAACATAGCCAAAGAAATGGGCGACGTACCCCTTGAAGTAGCCAACGACGGCGACGTAACGGCGCTCGCGGGCAGTATCGACCTCGGCGACAACAAGGTGCTGGGTATCGCGATGGGTACGAGCGAGGCGGTCGGCTATATCAACGCCGACGGCGGTATCAACGGTTGGCTTTCCGAGCTTGCGTTCGCGCCCGTGGATTTCAACGAAAACGCTATGCAGGACGAATGGAGCGGCGACGTCGGCGTGGGTTGCAAATACTTCTCGCAAGACGCGGTCATCAAGCTCGCGGAGGCGGGCGGGTACGAGTTCAAAGCGAACAGCACCCCCGCGGAAAAGCTCAAAGAGATACAGGCGCTGATGGAAAAGGACGACCCGCTTGCGGCGCAGATCTATTCGGATATCGGCGTATACCTCGCGTATACCATTCCTTTCTACGCAAAGTTCTACGACATCGGGCATATGCTTTTGCTCGGCCGCGTAACGGGCGGCAAGGGCGGCAATATCCTGCTCGAATCGTGTAAAAAGACGTTGGCGGCGGAATATCCCGAATACGCGGCGTTGGATATTTCTTTGCCCGACGAGAAGAACCGTCGCGTAGGGCAGAGCATAGCGGCGGCGTCGTTGCCTGCCGACAGAGCGTAAAACGCAAAGGAGAAAAACAAATGAAAGTCATCGTTGTCAAAGATTACGAAGAAATGAGCCGTAAGGCGTTCGAAATAATGTCGCAGGTCGTCAAGACCAAACCCGACGCGGTACTCGGCTTGGCGACGGGTACGACCCCCATCGGTCTGTATAAAGAGATGATCGCCGACCATAAGAACAACGGCACGAGCTATAAAAATATCCGCACCGTCAACCTCGACGAGTACGCGGGACTGGATATTTCCTCCGACCAAAGCTACGTGTATTTTATGCGCGACAATCTGTTCGACCATATCGATATCGAGCTTTTCAACACGAATATCGAGAACGGCAAGGCGGCGGACAGACCCGCGGAGTGCGCGCGCTATAACGCGTTGCTCGGCGAATTGCAACAGGATATCCAACTTCTCGGGATCGGCTCGAACGGGCATATCGCGTTCAACGAACCGGGTACGCCGTTCGGGAGCGTTACGCATATCGTCGATCTGACCGAAAGCACGATCAAGGATAATTCCCGTCTGTTCGCGAGTATCGACGAAGTACCCCGTCAGGCGTTCACGATGGGTCTGAAAAATATCATGAACGCGAAAAAGATCCTCGTGCTCGCAAACGGCGCGAATAAGGCGAACGCCGTTTATAATATGGTAAAAGGCGAAGTAACGGAGAACGTACCCGCAAGCGTATTGCAACTGCACCCCGATTGCACGCTGGTGTGCGACGAGGCGGCGGCGAAACTGCTCGGTTGAGGTGGAATATGAAAGCTTTTAAAAATGCGGTCGTCTACGTAGAGGGCGAGGGCTTGAAAAAATGCGACCTCGTTTTCGGAACGAAGATAGAAAGTATAAACGGTAGCGCCGAGGGCGCGGAGCTTATTACTCTGCCCGAAAACGCGGTGGTTTTGCCCGGATTCATCGACGAACATATCCACGGCGCGGGCGGCGCGGACGCTATGGACGGAACGGCGGAGGCGCTCGAAACCATCGCCGAAACGGTCGCGGCGGAAGGTACGACGGGATTTTTGGCGACCACGATGACCCAAAGCAAAGAGAATATCCTCAAAGCGATGAAAGCGGTCAAGGACTATCGGGAAAACGATCCCGCGTTCGGCGCGAAACTGCTCGGTATCCATCTCGAAGGTCCGTTCATCGCGGCGGCGCATAAGGGCGCGCAGCCTCTGGAATACGTAGCGGCTCCCGACGTGCAGACGTTCGACGGATATAACGCGGCGAGCGGCGGCGCGATCAAGATCGTGACCCTCGCCCCCGAAACGGCGGGCGCGGAAGAACTTATCCGCCACCTGTCCGAACAAGGCGTCGTGACCTCGATCGGGCATACGGGCGCGAAGTTCGACGACATCGAAAAGGCGGTCGCGGTCGGCGCGAAAAACGTTACGCATACCTATAACGCACAGAGCGCGTTGCACCATAGAGAGATCGGCACGGTCGGTAGCGCGATGTTGATCGACGAGCTGAACTGCGAACTCATCGCGGACACCATTCACGTTTCCGTACCCGCGATCCGTTTGCTTGTCAAGAACAAGCCGAAAGACAAGCTCACCCTCATCACCGACGCTATGCGCGCGAAGGGTATACCCGACGGCGTGAGCGAGCTGGGCGGTCAGACGGTGTACGTGAAGAACGGCGAGGCAAGACTTGCGGACGGCACGTTGGCGGGGAGCGTATTGCGTATGAACCGCGCGGTGCAGAATATGGTCGAAAAAGCGGGCGTACCGCTTACCCAAGCGGTCGATTACGCGACCATAAACCCCGCGAAAACCCTCGGGATCGACGGCGTAACGGGAAGTATCCGCGTCGGGAAACAGGCAGACTTCGTCGTGCTCAACGATAAATTCGACGTGCTGTATACGGTACGGGAAGGGAATATCGTCTATAAGGCGTAAACCATAAAACAGATCACACTACTTATTTCCTCAAATGGAAAAGGCGCGGGACTTTGCCTTGCGCCTTTTCTGCCGATAAAAGAAGATCGAAAAGGAGTTATACTATGATTTATACGATAAAAAATTCCGCGCTCGAAATCTCCGTAGACGATACGGGCGCACAGCTCGTCGGCGTGAACGCGTACGGCAAAGAACGTTTATGGCAGAACGAAACGGGCGAATGGGCGGGTCACGCGCCGATACTTTTCCCCGTTTGCGGGAATACGAGTATGGTCGTGGACGGGAAACGGTATCCCATGCCCCGTCACGGTCTTGTCAGACGTGAAAAGTTCGCGCTGACGGAATGCGGCGAGGACTGTTTGACCTTTTCTTTTTCCTCGAACGAGGAAACAAAGCGCGGGTATCCGTTCGGATTCCGTTTCTCGCAGACCTACCGTATCGTCGGCGACGAACTGCATATCGAGAGTAGGATACGCAACCTGTCCGACCGTCCGATGCCTTTTTCCTTGGGCGGCCACGAGTCTTTCGCTTTGTCGGAGGAGATCGGGAATTATCGGCTCGTTTTCGAACGGGAGGAGGAGTTCGTTCATCACCCGCACAACGACGAGGGACTGTTGACGGGGGAACAAAAGTATTTGGGCAAAGGTAAAACGTTTTGGCTCGACCCCGCGTTTTTCACGGACGATAAGACGGTCATTCTTTCGGGCGTGCAATCGGATCGGGTATTGCTTTGCGATAAAGCGCAAAACCCGTCGGCGGAAATTTCCTTCGGGGGCTTTGACAACCTGTTGCTTTGGCGGCCGGGCGCGGCGCGTATGATCTGTATCGAGCCTTGGCTCGTTCTGCCCGATACCGACGGTAAGATAGCGGGAGAGTTCGGAAAAAGAGAAGGGGTAGCGACGGTCGCGGCGGGAGAAGAAAAGCGTATCGTGCGAACGATAAAATATTATCGGTAAAAATTTTTCGGTTTCTTTGCCGCGAACGATTGACTTTGTGAGGATATATCGTTAAAATAGAATATGTGAGGAAGAAAAAATATATATAATAAGGAGATTTTTTTATGGCACGTTTTACTTTACCTCGTGATCTCTATCACGGCAAGGGCGCTCTTGCAGCCCTGAAAAACCTCAAAGGCACGCGCGCGATGGTTTGCGTGGGCGGCGGTTCGATGAAACGTTTCGGCTTTCTCGATAAGGTAACTTCTTATCTGAAAGAGGCGGGAATGGAAGTCGAGCTTTTCGAGGGTATCGAACCCGATCCTTCGGTAGACACCGTTATGCGCGGCGCGGCGGCGATGACGAAGTTCCAGCCCGACTGGATCGTTGCGATCGGCGGCGGCTCGCCCATCGACGCGGCAAAGGCGATGTGGATCAAATACGAATATCCCGAGATCACCTTTGAACAGATGTGCGTTGTTTTCGGTATTCCCGAACTTCGTAAAAAGGCGCATTTCTGCGCGATCCCTTCCACTTCGGGCACGGCTACGGAGGTCACGGCGTTCTCGGTCATCACCGATTACGAAAAGGGTATCAAATACCCGCTCGCGGACTTCGAGATCACGCCCGACGTCGCGATCGTCGATCCCGAACTTGCGGAAACGATGCCCAAGAAATTGACGGCGCATACGGGTATGGACGCAATGACCCACGCGATCGAGGCGTACGTGTCCACGGCGAACTGCGATTTCACCGATCCGCTCGCGATCTTTGCGATCAAGATGATCCAGAAAGACCTCGTAGGCTCTTACAACGGCGATATGGATAAACGCGCGTCTATGCACAACGCGCAATGTCTTGCGGGTATGGCGTTCTCCAACGCGCTTTTGGGTATCGTACATTCGATGGCGCATAAGACGGGCGCAGTGTTCGAGGACCTCGGCGCGCATATCATTCACGGCGCGGCGAACGCTATGTATTTGCCCAAAGTCATCGCGTTCAATGCGAAAGACGAAACGGCGAAAAAGCGTTACGGCGAGATCGTAGACTATATGGGTCTCGGCGGCGCGAACGACGATGAGAAGGTCGCGAACCTTATCGCGTACCTGCGCGGTATGAACGACGCGCTTAATATCCCGCAATGTATCAAGCACTACGGCGCGGATAGCTATCCTTGCGAAAACGGGTTCGTACCCGAAAACGTGTTCCTCGAAAGACTTCCCGAGATCGCGAAGAACGCGGTCGCGGACGCTTGCACGGGTTCGAATCCCCGCAAAATTTCCGTTGCGGAAATGGAAAAACTGCTTAAATGCTGCTATTACGATACCGAAGTCGACTTCTGATATTGCTAAAAGATCAATAAGGAACGCCCTCCCGAACACGGGAGGGCGTCTTTTCGGCTTGATTTGGCTCTTATAAAGCTCGAATGGAATCGACGGGCTTTTTCTTCGCCGCGTTGTACACGGGCAGGAACGTCGCGACGATCGCGGTCACAACGGCTACGCCCACCAGAATGAGAATGGACACCGGTCCGAACACAAACAGCGATACGCCCGAAAGCGCGTTACTCATCGTTTGGTTGAGGACGGAGCAAGCGACGAAACACCCGATCATGGAAATAATGATGGAGATAATCGCGATAAGGAAGGATTCCGAGAAGAATATTTTGAATACGTCGAAACTTCTCGCACCGACCGCGCGCAGGATACCGATATCCCGTTTCTTGTGCGAAATGGATACGGAGATAAAGTTGGAAAGGAGCAACGCCGCGAATACCGCCATAACGATACCGATCCACATAAACACCGTGCTGAGTTCGTCGACCATACTGTTGACAAGTTCCAAAGCGCTGGCGACGGTGTTGGAAAGACAAAGCCTGCTGTCGTCCTCCGCATAGTTATAGGTGAACGCCGTAAGCTGGCTTTTCAGCGAAGAATCGTAGGGGAGGAAAACGGTGTTGTATATTGCGTCCGCAGACTGTACGTACTTTGTTTCCGTCCAACTCTTGACCGAATTCCAGCCGGGATTTTCCGCGTCGCTTATTGTCTTGAAATGTTCGTATACTTCGTCGGATAAAGATATATGATAATCGCTTTCGCTGAGCAGGAATCCTACGATCTTCAACTCTTTCGCACCTCTGCCGATCGCCGTCGATTCACCCTCAACGGACATCGCTTTGCCCGTAAACGTAAAGGAGAGCGTTTCCAACTCGGACGCGATCTGACTGAGAATACTCTGTTTGTCTTCGCTTGCAAGCGTTATTTCTTGCCCCTCGCCATAGAAATATCCGTACGCCGAGTACTCCAACCAGTCTCGTAAGGTATATTCGTATTCTTTTTCGAAAAGCGTCACCGCCACCGTTTTGTTTAATGCGTTCTGCTTTTCTAATGCGGATTTATACTCGTCTTTCGCCATTATTTGGAGATATATCTGATAACCGTTATAATATGCCTCGTCTTCTTCGGACGGTATGTAGCCGTTGTAAAACTCCCAAAATTCGCCGGAGACCGGTTCGGAAGACGCGGCTTTCATTTCATTGTATTCCGGCTCCGCTTGGCTGATGACGTTTTGTTCGTTGTTGAGTATCTGTAATAAAACGTTTGGCGAAACGAGAACTTCGTTGTCGGAAAGCGAGGTCTTTCCGTTTTTCAAATAGAGGGAATATCCTTCGGGTATCTCGCTGTTTTTCAGATAGTATGCGTGTTCGTCGTAATTATCGTTCGAATAATAGCAAAGGGAATATTTATAATCGCGCAACGCTTGGAATACGCTCGTTTGCGTAGAAGAAGTCGAATATTTTTTGAACGTTGTCAGCATATTCTCGTTGAGGAACGCCACGAGGTGCAGACCGTCTTTCAACTCGTTCTCCAACTTTTCCTGCAATTCCTTGGCGTCCTCGTCTTGGTGCGTGGTCGTCGCTTGCAGGGACGAGTATTTTTGCGACAGTTCGCCGTCGTTGCTTTCGAAAATACCGCTTATCTTGAACGTAACGTTACCCAAGCCGTTGAGCGATAACGAAAATTCCTTGTTTAACAACGCGTTTTCGTCCTGCGCGCCGTCCAGCTTGTATTTTATGAGCACGCTCGCCGTGTAGGAAGAAATGCAGATCTCGTTGTCGGCGGCGGGGTAATTGCCCGCGCGTATCTTTTGCCGCATAGCGTGGTTTTCGGGTACGTACGCGACGAACGCAAGGTCGGGTTGATAATACGCGCCGACTTCTTCCGTCGTGGTAAAATTGATGGTCTTCGTATCGACGAATCCCGACCACGACTTCGAAAGATATAACGCGCCGAACGCCTCGTTGCCGAACGTGGCGGCAAGCTCGTTGACTTCCGCTTGCGTCAACAACGAATCACATTCCTCATCGTAAGTATAAATATCGTCGTCCGACGATTGATTGTGATGGGTGAGTTTGTATTTTTTGGTCACGCGCAGAATGTTCGTTCCCGAATCCTCGATGCTTTGGTAGAGGGTAGACTCTTTGTCGTACAGCATCATCGTGGAGAATAACCCGAACATTACGAACGCGATCGTGGAAAGTAACACCGTAAAAATAAGACGGAAGGGCTTGGTCTTTAAACCCGACGCGCCGATCTTCATCGCGTGCCGCATGGGCAGTTTGGAACGAATGAACTTGCTGTCCTCGGGTTTGTACGCTTTCTTTTCGAACTTGTTCTCGTCCGTGTCGCGGAATACTTCCTTTTCGCCTTTGTCCGTGATTCGGCTGACTTCTTTGAACGTTTTCACGTCCTTCTCGCCCGTCGCGATCACAATATCGCCGTCCGCGCCTTTGAGGAACGCCTTGATCTCCTCGAAATCCTTGTCGGACAGGCTCGCGCCCTTTTTAACGCAAAGAGTGTCGCCGATCGCCGTTACGTTCGCTGAAATGCTCTTTTGCTGTTCCTGCGTTTTGGAAACGTCGGAAATGATCTTGCCGTCTTTCAGCTCGATCACGCGGTCGCCGTACTGTTCCGCAAAATCCCGATCGTGCGATACGACGATGACCAGTTTGTCTTTCGATAACTTTTTCAACGTATCGAACACCTGTTTGCCCGTCGCCGAATCCAACGCGCCCGTCGGTTCGTCCGCCATAATGATCTCGGGCGCTTTGACGAGCGCACGCGCGATGGCGATACGCTGTTTCTGACCGCCCGAAAGGGTGTTTGGTTTGCGCTTTGCATAACCCGTCAGATCGACTTCTTCCAAAAGTTTGTTGATCGCCGCTTTGTCTTTGGGCTTGCCTTGCAGTTCGAGCGCAAGCGCGATGTTGTCTTCTACGGAAAACTCGTTCAGAATATTGTATTCTTGGAAAATAAACCCGATGAACGTGTTGCGGTAGCTGTCGAAATCGCTTTGGGAGAAATTTTTACTGCTCCTGCCCTTAACGATGATCTCGCCGCCCGAGGGGGCGTCCAAACCGCCGCAAACGTTGAGCAAAGTGGACTTACCGCTGCCGCTTTTACCGAGCAAGAACACCATACCCGTTTCGGGAAACCGAACGGAAACGTCGTCCAAAGCCTTTACGTCCGCGCCGCCTTTGGTTTTGTAGATTTTTGATAGATGAGAAACTTCTAACATTAGTCAAACCTCCTGTTAGAATTTATTATAACATAGCCTCCGAGCAAAAAGCAAGAAAAACACCAAAAAAAATTTTTTCACGGCGTTCAGTCGTTTTGCGGGATAGGAGGGGGGACTCGCACGAACCGCTGATAATTCAGCCGTTCGGCGAACGTTTACTCCACGCACGAAAAAAAAGGACGGCGCAAAGCGCTCTTCTCTTAGGGATTTTTTAGAAAAAATAAAAATTTATAGGAAATTGCACTTCAAGCGGTCAAAAGAAATTAGAACTTGGATTTTATCCGAGTTCTTTTTCATTTATATAACTATATATCTTCTTCAAAAAGTCGCAAGCATTTTGCGATTTTTTTCATCTTTACATAAACTTTACATTGACTAAACCTAAAAGTGATGAATACTACGAAACTCAAAGAAAAAACAGGACAAACGATATTCACGGTGGCGGCGATTATTTGCGTAATCGCTGTTGCCGCCATTTTCGTTTTTATGCTTATTAAAAGTATTCCTGCCTTTAACAAAATAGGATTATTTGACTTTATCTTCGGGGATAATTGGTCGCCCGACAGATTAGATAAATACGAAAA
>JBGVLV010000008.1:0-10008 GCA_045124465.1 Candidatus Scatosoma sp. | reverse complement strand
CTTACGGCGGCGGATGTTCACGCGGCAATGGCAACGACGGGTTATAAATACGTAGCGGTTGAATTTGCTGTTTCTGAAGGTGCGCAAATCGGTTTCTATTCGGCTGTTCCTATGACTAGCCCTAATTTTAAAGCAGAGCTTGCTGGCGCAATTTTCAAGGATGGTGCAGCTCTGAACCGTAATGCGAACTTGATTGACGACTATATGGGTAGATTCCGTGTATTTGCTAACGGTCAAGAACTCGAATACGGTACTTCTATCATTGAAGCAGGTGTTTGGTATACTATTGTTGTAGAATTGACGTTGGATACCAATGAAAACCTTTATGGTCCTGATACGTGGTTAACGGTTGCGATGACCAATGGTAATTCTGCTCCCGTTTACGTTGCTGGTACGAGATATTATACGAACGACAGCTTTAAAACGGACTACGTGACCGAAGACGATACCCCTGACGTTCCCGATACGCCCGTGGAGCTTGACGATTATTACGAATTTGGCGCAGACGAATTCGTAGACACCAAGACGACGGAAGTGTACGTAGCGGCGGACGGCGAAGTGAACGGCAAGACGGGCGTTTACAACTTCACGGGCAACAGTTGGAGCAACGAGATCAACGCGATCAATACCACGCACGTGGGCAACAACGCGATCTACGCCGATCCTACCGCGGTAAGAGCCAACCTCAACGCGAAGGGCTATAAATACATAGCGATGGATTTTTGCCTTTCTGAAGGTGCGTCGATTCGAGTTGTAGGTAGTTCTATTTACGGCACGCTCGGTATGTTGTTCTCGGACGGCGCGGCGCTTGCGTACGCGGGCGGGGTAGCGGCTGACAAGCAGGTTCCTTATTTCCACGTTTATGCAAACGGTGAAGAAGTAGCAGTTGGCGATACGATCGAAGACGGCGTATGGTATACGATCGTTGTAGAATTGTTGCTTGATCCCACTGGTTCGAGCAAGGGTAATATCGAAGATGAATGGTCTACGGTCGGTTTCGGCGTAGGCAATAACAAAGCGGTGTATATCGCAGGCGGCAGATATTATACGAACGACAGCTTTAAGACGGACTATGCGAGCGGTTCGTCCGATTTGACGGGGGAAGAAACTTCTTCCCCCGAAGAACCCGAAGAGATCGCTTACACGGAATATTTTTTGATTCAGCGGCAGGGAGAGATGGGAACGACGGGTTGAGCGCGTCGGCTCCGAAGGCTTCGCTTGCTGCCGCGGTGAAAATCGCTTCTACGGCTTCCGAAACGCAACCCGTTAAGCTTTTGTTTAAAAAGGGCAGCGTTTTTGAAGGAAATGCAACTTTTGAAGGCTATCAATCGACGAACGCGTTTCCGCTTATTCTCGATTCGTACGGCGAAGGGGAAGGGTATCCCAAATTCGTCGGCACGGGTTCGGAAACGACCAAAAACACGATCGACGCGGTGCTGTATTTCAAGGACGACAACGTTTGGGTGAAAAACCTTGAAGTGACAGGACCTACGGCGTATCAAGGGATCGCCTTCCAACCCTCGTCGGGCGGGGCGTTTGAAAACATTCTCGTCGAAGGGAATTACGTACACGATATCAACTTCAACTGGACGTATTCGACCCAACCTTCCGCGACGAGCCCCGACAATATCGACGTGGAAAGCGTTTGTCCCAAAGGGGACGACGACACGGGCAGATACGTGTACAGAAAGTATTCCGCGATCTGTTTGGATAACGATTATACGAGCGCGCCCGCGTGGTTTGAAAACGTTTGGATCAGAAACAACCGTGTGGAGAACGTGGGCAAGATCGGGATCAACGTGTACAACCGTTGGAACAACAAGGGCGGCGTGGGCTACGGCTATAACAAGTACGTAGACGGCACGGAAACGTACAACGACGAATCGAAGGGGCTTGGAAACTATCCTCACAAGAACGTGTATGTGACGGGAAACTATCTTTCTTGTTGCGGCGGCGACGGCTTGGTCGTTTCAGGTGCAACGGGGGGTAAGGTAAATAAAAACGTAAGCTATTACGCGAACTATCTCGGCAGAGCGGGATACTATAACGCAGGGATTTGGGTATTTGCGTGTACAGGTACGGTCGTTGAGTACAACGAGGCGGCGTACACGTATATGCGGAACGGCGGACAGGACGCGGAGGGTTTCGATATCGACAACGCGTGCCGAAATATTATTTTCCGTTACAACTACGCGCACCACAACGAGGGCGGTGGCTTGCTCCTTTGCAACAATACGACGACGATCAAAAAGTACGACCAAAACGGCAACTTGACCGATTCGAAGGTAAGCGTGCAGGGCGACTGGGGCGACAACTATATCTACGGCAACGTGTTCGCGTATAACGGAAAAGCTTCGGATTCTGGTCTGTCGGCGTTTATCACGGTGGCGCGCGCGGCAAACGACGCGTATATCTATAACAACACCGTCGTTATGTCGGGCGAGATCAAAGAACAAAATATCGTAAAAGTAGAGGCTGCGGGTTGCACTAATCACTATTATTACAACAATTTGTTCTATTCCGAAACGGCGAACGGGGCGAAATTCAATCTTTCGTCTACAATGGCGTACCGTTTCGACGGCAATCTCTTTTATAACGTGACGACGAGCGGAATTTCGAGCAATGACAACCTCGACGCCGTATCGTACGATCCCGAATTGACGGGGCTTGGCGGACTTTCGACGGAGGACTTCAACGGCTTCGAGGCGTTGTATTTCTTCGTTCCCGAAAATTTGAACGTATCCGTGGGCGGTTCGGCGTTGCCTGAAAAGGCGCTTGCGGCAAAATCGGGCGAGGACGCGCTCGGAAACAAAGCGGGCGATACGCATATCGGCGCGCTCGTGAGGTAACTGTTTGGAAAAATTCGGCGGAAGCCGAAGAAAATAAAAGTAAGGAGAAAGGATTATGAAAACAATGAAAAGAATAGGCGCAATTTCTTTGGCGGCGTTGCTTTCGTTAGGGTTAGTAGCCTGCGGCGGGGACGGCGAAAAGGACAGCGCGGAAAAGATCGTGATCTACACGGGCGGCAGTACGGAGTTCATTTGGCGCGCAGGCGCGGACGAACAGGCTGTGTGGGACGCGGTGGAAGCGAAATTTCTCGCCGATACAGGCATTGAGATCGAGTTTGAAGTAAACTTTATGGGAAAAGATATGAAGGATAAAGTAACGACGGCGTTGGCGGGCGGTCAAGCGGTAGACGTTATGATCTCACACACGTCAGGCGGCTCGGGCGTTGACGACTGGATGATGTCTAGCCGCAATTACGCCGATCTTTATAACTTGATCGAGGATAACGGGCAAAACATTATAGATAATTCCGTGTGGACGGACGGCACGATGGAGCTGGACGGCTTGGAAAGATTGCGTACGGTAGACGGCGAAATTATCGGTATTCCGTCCATTATCAGTCCTTACAAGTTTGGTATTCTCGTGAGAAAAGATTGGATGGAAGCTTGCGGGTACACGGACGACGAAAGCAAGGTTGCAAGCGGCTTGAAGCTGGTGGACAACTTCGTCGCGTTTGAGGAGATGGCGAAGGCTATGAAGGAAAAATATAACCTCAACTACGCTTCGACGGGTGCCATTTTCGACCTTGAAAAAGCGGGCGTGGTCGGCGCGTACGGTTTGGACGCAGGGTATTATACAAACGTCGTTTACGAATACAAAGGTAAAAATTACGTTATTCCGGGCGGCGGTCAGGAGGGCTATGCCGAAATTTTGGAGCTTGAAAATCGTTGGGCGAAATCGGGCGTGATCAACCCTTCTTCGGATAGCGTGACCATTGACAAGGGCGAATCGGAATTTATTGCCGGTACGACGGGTATCTTCTTCCAAGATCCCACCGTTACCCATCTTATCAAAGTGGCGAGAAAGTGTAAGATCGCCGACCCCGACGCAGAATTTACCGTGCTCGGCGCGCTTACAAAGGACGAAAACAGCACGGATAAGGGCTTTATGAGAAACAGCGTCGCGACCTTCGCCGCTTGCGTTCCCGAAAGCTCTAAACAAGCGGAACTCGTCGTAAAATATGTCGATTGGATGTATTCGGACGTAGAAAACTATCTGCTTTGTCAATACGGGATCGAAGGCACGCATTGGACGAACAACGGGGACGGTACGTATTCGTTCGTCGAGCCGTACAGCATCACCAACGCGCCGTATTCGGGCGTACTTGCGCTCGTGGAAAACCAGAACGTAGCCAACCTTACGCTCAACGAATATAGCACGGAAGAGAAGAAATGGTTGGAAACGGCGGCGGATAAGACCAACTACATCAACAATCCGACGATCGACGTACTTCTGTGGACGTTGGACGAATCGTTGAACAGCGATCTTTGGACGGCGTACGCGGATATCAGCACCTTCTGTCAGCTCGCTTGGCGTGGTAGAAAGCAAGAGGGCACGATCGCGGAGGCGTATGCGACCAACCGCGCGAACTTTATGGATCATATCGCCGTACGCGGTGAAGCAATGTATACGCTTTATAGCAGACTGAAAGGGGCTTTGAAATGGTAAGATTTTTCATAACGGCGCTTTGTATTTTGGCGTTTATCGAATATTATTCTTTCGGCGTTATGCGCCTTGCTGAAAAAGCGGGGGAGAAGGGCGCGAAAAAATGTCTGATCCCCTTTTACGCGTTTTATATGGCGGGGCGGCTGACGGGCGGCTTTAAGGTTTTGAGTATTCCCGTGCAAAAGTTCCATATCGTGATGGCGGAATACGTTGGACTTACGCTTCTCGCGATATTGTACGCTTGCTGGGGGGATTCGCAGCTCCCGCTCGAATCGTCCGAGCCGCTTTGGGAGATTATGTCGGTGATCATAATTTTAATGACGTTTTTGGCGTGGATGTCCCTCGTCGTTTCGTCCGAACGGCTGTTCAGACGGTTCAACGTGGAGAAAAAGGGACTTGCGACTCTGCTTTGCGCGTTCGTCGTCACCATTCCCGTTGTGTTTGCGTTGGTTTCGCGCAACGAGCCTCGCGCGCTTGCGGATATGTATTGAAAAGTATTGAGAAATAAGACGGAGGCGATCCGTTCCTCCGTCTTTATTTTTATACGCTTAAAAGAGGAATTAAGTTATGAAATTTTCAAACGAAAATATTCCCGTACGGGAAGAGAACAAACCCCGCCTGCCCGAAGGGTTGGGCGTGGAGTATGCTACGGGGGAAAAAGTACCCTGTCGCGATCCCTTTATCCTGCCCTACGACGGCAAATATTATCTTTACCGTTCGGCTGCGGAAAAGGGGATCGAATGCCTTATTAGCGACGATCTCAAAACGTGGTCGAAGCCTGTTTCGGTGTACGCGCCGCCCGCGGATTTTCACGGGTACGATTGTTGGTTCTGGGCGCCCGAATGTCACTATTACGAGGGATATTTTTATATTTTTACCTCTGTAAAATCCAAAAAGTACGACGATCACCGCGTGATCTCCGTTTACCGCGCCGACAATCCGTTAGGACCTTTCGAGGATATCGCGAACGGTTGTATTTCGCCGCCCGACTGGGACGCCATCGACGGCACGCTTTATATCGACGGGGTGGGCGAGCCTTGGATGGTGTTTGTGCACGAATGGACGTGTATGCCCGATCATAACGGCAGTATGGTCGCGGCGAAGCTGTCAAAGGACTTTACGAAGCAGATCGGCGAGCCTATCCACCTGTTCTTTGCAAAGGACGCGGAGTGGCACGCGCGCGGCGTGACGGACGGACCGTTTTTGTATCGAACGGAGCGTGGCGAGCTTTTGATGCTTTGGTCTAATTTCAGCGAAAAGGGGTACGCCGTAGGGCTTGCGAAATCGGCAAACGGCGAGATTGACGGCCCGTGGGTTCAGCAAGGCTTGTTGTATCAGGAAGGCTTGCAGGACGGCTTTACGCTGGCGGGCGGTCACGCTATGATCTTTAAAAAGTATGAAGGCGGTTTAGCGATCACCTTCCATTGTCCTAACGATCCCGTTGGGGATCAGTTCGAGCACGTCGTTCTCTTCGACCTTATCGAAGAGGACGGAAAATTACGGTTAAAGTAATTTCGTGGGCGGCGGGGGATTTTCCCCGCCGCTCGCTTGCTTTAAAAACAAGCGTTTAAACGAGCTTATTTCAAACGACGGCGCTCGCCTTGATCAAGTAGTCGATCAAGAAAAACTTTTCAAAAAAACGGCAAATAAACGATCGAAAATAAAAACACAGCAAAAAAGGAAAAACGAAAACGCGAATAAAACGCTTGACAAAGAAAATAAAGTATAGTATATTGTTTCAACACGGTGTGTGCTGAACGGAGGAAAACGATGGAAGAAAAGAATGTCGGGTTGATCAAAGACGAAATTTCCGAGAGGATCGTAGAAACCACAGAGCGGTTAGCCCTTTCGTCGGGCGAGGTGACGGTGCGTATGATCATACGCGAAATGGGCGTGAGCAACCGAGTGTTTTATAATCGGTTTTGCAACGTGCAAGAGGTGCTTGAAATCGTGTACACGAACACGGTTGAGAAGGTGCGCGAAAGCTTGGCGACCGAGTACGACGGCAAAGGGGATTTTTTTGATTACGTGGTGGAAGCGGTGGCGGAAACGCTCGTGCTTTCCTATGACGTGAAAATGAAATTTAATCAATACGTGTTTAATTACGATTCGGTAACGCAAAGCAATTACGAGTGGTATATGGACAGAATTAAAAACTTGTTTTCATACGCGAAAGAACGCGATCTTATCAAAGAGGGGATCGACTCGGATACGTTAAGTTACGCGATCTGGTGTTTTTGCCGCGGCTATAACGCGGACGCGGTAATGCGCCTGCAAAAAGAGGAGGCTTTGGAAAAATTCAAGTATAGCTTCCGTATCCTTTTGAACGGGTTCAAAAAATAACGAAAATAACGGGCGAACAGCCCGTTGAAATATGATAGCACACATTGTGCTAAAAATAAAATCATTACGGGAGAAGAATAAAAAATGGCGATAAAATTGATCGTGGATTCGGCGTCGGATATCGGCGCGCAAGAAGCGAAGGAGATGGGGATTGAGATGATCCCTATGATCATAGGTTTGGCGACGAGGAGTTTTACGACGGCGTAGATCTTACGCCCAAACGGTTTTACGAAAAACTGATCGGGGGGAAGGTATTCGTCGTGGACAGTTTGAGCGCGGCGGTTGGCGAGCGGCTTTTGTGTCAGTACGCGCTTCGGCTGATCGGCGTGGGCAAGACGGCGAAAGAGGTGTTTGACGAGCTGGAACGGGTAAAGACCAAGCTCTGCGTGACGGGGGTTTTGGAAACGTTGGAATACTTGAAACGGGGCGGGCGCATTTCGGGTGCGGTGGCGTTCGTGGGCGGCGTGCTCAACTTAAAACCCGTGGTTCGCGTGGTGGACGGCGAGGTGAAGATGATCGGCAAAACCAGAGGTCAAAAAAAAGGGAGGAGAATTTATCAATTCTATTGTCAAAGAAGCGGGGATTGATTTTTCTATGCCGTACGGAGTGCTTTGGACGGGGCTGGACGAGAGCATTGCGACGAAATATATCGAGGACAGCGCGGAGATCTTTGAAGGGCGTAAAGACGTGCCTGCGTATATTTTGGGTAGCACGATCGGCACGCACGTAGGACCGGGCGTATTCGGCGTAGCGTTTTTTGAAGCGTAAATAGAGCGGATGGCAAAAGAGCGGGCTGTTTTACCTGCTCTTTTCTCTTTCGTTTTATAAAAAGTTTTTCATAAATTCTTGCTATTTTGCTTGCCGTGTGCTATAATCTTTATCGAGGAAAAACAAGGAGAATAACCCTATGAGAAAGAATTTAAAAGCAAAATCGTATATTTATCCGTTGCCCGTATTGATCGTGGGTACGTACGACGAAAACGGAGTGCCCGACGCGATGAATGCGGCGTGGGGGACGGTTTGCGATACGGCGCAGGTGTCGCTGTATCTTTCGTATACGCATAAAACCGTGAAAAATCTTTTAAAGAACAAAGCGTTTACGGTGGCGATTGCGGACTCGAAAAACGTTCTGCCCGCCGATTACGTGGGGGTGGTTTCGGCAAATAACATTCCCGATAAGATTAAAAATACAGGTTGGCATATCGTAAAAAGTGAGTTTGTCAACGCGCCCGTGATCGAGGAATTGCCGCTTGTTTTAGAGTGTAAGCTCGTGAGCTACGACGAAGAGAGTGAAAACTGTATCGGCGAGGTTGTGAACGTGAGTGTGGACGAAAGGATTTTAGACGAAAACGGAAAAATTGATCTGACGAAGTTCGAGCCTATTTGTTACGATTGCGACAGCCACGGATATTATAAGCTTGGAGAGAAGGTAGGCAAAGCGTTTTCCGACGGGTTAAAACTGAAATGAGACCCAAGATGAAAAAATAGTTGGGAATTACAAAACGGCGCGGTGGTAAAATTACTATCACGCCGTTTTAATGTTGAGCCGAATTTTCGGGCGTAAAAAAGAACGCAAGTCGATTCCATAACGGTTCAACTTACGTTCTTAGTGGTGCGCCAGAAATAAAGGAGTCCAGCGATTTTGCCGGACTCTTTTTCTTTCTATTTTTTTCTGGAAAATCAGCGTTTACCCCACCTACTACCCCAAATTCGAGTTTGCAAGATCCGATCCCCCTCTCTTTTTGCGGGAATTTTGTTTTTTTTCGAAAAAACTATTGACAATCCCGCAAAAATAGCGTATAATATATAACAAGGTAGCGAACTCAATCGTTCATTCGATTGTTTATGTCGGCTTTGTTCCGACCCGCAGGCAAGAGGTGTTTTACACCTCTTTTTTTATTGTTTCAAAAATTTTAGTATTTTTTGTTGACAAATTATTATTTAGCGTATAATGAAAATGTAACCGAAAAGTTATGAAAGAGCAAGTCAGTAGTTGGCGGATCTAAACCGCGTGGCTTGCTCTTTTTTATTTTTCTCATTACTTCTGTAAGTTAGTATTAAAACAAATAGCCACGGGAAATATGTATAACAATTTCACAAGTCTGTCATAAAAGATCGGAATATTCATACCCGCGTTTTCTCGTTGACTTTTTCCATCCGACATTGTATAATAAACCCATAAAGAAGGCAAGGGCGCCAACAAAGGCGCTCTTGCCCCTTTCTTTTTCGATATGTCAAGGCGGAATTTGACGGGAAATAAATAAAAGCGAGGTATGCTTTATGTCTATTGAATTCTGGTACCTTATCGGTGCCGCTCTCGTGTTCTTTATGCAAGCGGGTTTTGCAATGGTCGAAACGGGTTTCACCCGCGCCAAGAATGCGGGTAACATCATCATGAAAAACCTGATGGACTTCTGTATCGGTACGGTCGTGTTCTCCCTGCTCGGATTCGGGCTTATGATGGGCGAGGACGCTCTGTTCGGATTGATCGGTATTCCGAATCTCGATCTGTTCACCAACTTCAAAGCGTTCATCGCCGACCCCGGTAACGGCAGTTTCACTGGCGCGTCTACGTTCGTATTCAACCTTGTGTTCTGTGCGACCGCGGCGACCATCGTGTCCGGATCGATGGCGGAAAGAACGAAATTCTCCGCCTACTGTATCTATTCCGCCGTCATCTCCCTCGTCGTATATCCCATCGAGGCGCATTGGATCTGGGGCGGCGGCTGGCTTGCGCAGCTCGGTTTCCACGACTATGCGGGTTCGACCGCCATTCATATGGTCGGCGGTATCGCGGCGCTCATCGGCGCGATTTTCCTCGGTCCCCGTCTTGGCAAATACACGAAAGACAAGGACGGCAAGATCAAGGTCAACGCCATTCCCGGTCACTCCATTCCCCTCGGCGCGCTCGGCGCGTTCATTCTCTGGTTCGGTTGGTACGGCTTTAACGGCGCGGCGGCGACCAGCGTTTCCGAACTTGCCTCGATCTTTATGACGACGACCATCGCTCCCGCCGTAGCGACTTGCACCACCCTCCTCTTTACGTGGATCAAAAACGGCAAGCCCGACGTTTCGATGTGTATCAACGCCTGTCTTGCGGGACTTGTCGGCATCACCGCGGGTTGCGCGGCGCTCGACGCCATCGGCGCGACC
>JBGVLV010000007.1:0-47932 GCA_045124465.1 Candidatus Scatosoma sp. | reverse complement strand
GCCGTAGCGACTTGCACCACCCTCCTCTTTACGTGGATCAAAAACGGCAAGCCCGACGTTTCGATGTGTATCAACGCCTGTCTTGCGGGACTTGTCGGCATCACCGCGGGTTGCGCGGCGCTCGACGCCATCGGCGCGACCGTAGTCGGTATCGTTTCGGGTATCCTCGTCGTAGTCGTCGTCGAACTCCTCGACCTCAAATTACATATCGACGACCCCGTAGGCGCGGTCGGCGTACATTGCGCGAACGGTATCTGGGGTACGCTTGCGGTCGGTCTGCTTGCCAACCCCGACGCGCCCGCGGGCTTGAACGGTCTGTTCTACACGGGTAGTTTCAAACAGCTCGGCGTGCAATGTCTGGGTATCGTTTCCGTCGCGGCGTACGCGATCGTAATGATGACGGTATGTTTCCTGCTCATCAAGAAGTTCCACGGGCTGCGCGTTTCGAAAGAAGAAGAGATCAAAGGTCTTGACCTTACCGAGCACGGACTGCCGAGCGCGTACGCGGACTTCGCGCCCTCTACCGTCGCGTATGCGGACTTCTCGGCGGAAAGCGCCGAACCCGCGATCGCGGTGGACGGCGACGTGCCCGTAGCGGAGGCTATCCCCGTCAAGAAAGTACCCGCGTTCGAGGAAGGAACGCCCAAGTTCACGAAAGTGGAGATCATTTTCAAGGAAGAAAAGCTGTACGCGTTAAAGACGGCGATGAGCGAGTTGGGTATCACGGGTATGACGGTATCGCACGTAATGGGGTACGGACAGCAAAAAGGCAAGCCCGAATACTACCGCGGCGTGCCTGTGGAGACCAACCTGCTGCCGAAAGTACAGGTGGACATCGTGGTGAGCAAGATACCCGTGCGGTCGGTGATCGAAACGGCGAAGAAAGTGTTGTATACGGGGCATATCGGCGACGGCAAGATATTCGTATACGACGTGGAGAACGTTGTGAAAGTACGTACGGGCGAAGAGGGCTACGACGCTTTGCAGGACGTCGAATAAAACGGGTTGCATTATGTGTTCCATTATGGGTTATTGCGAAAGCGGCGTTTCCATCGCCGCTTTCAAGCAAGGATTTGACAGGACGGTTTCGAGAGGCCCGGACGACACGCGGATCGTAGACACGGGCAAGGGGTTGCTCGGCTTTCACAGGCTCGCAATTATGGGTTTGGATGAGAGCGGTATGCAACCGTTTGCCTTGGGCAAAAACTACGCGGTCTGCAACGGAGAAATATACGGATTTGAAAAAATTCGGGAAAAGCTGGCGGGCAGGTATGCGTTCAAGAGCGATTCGGACTGCGAGATACTGCTCCCGTTATACGAGGAATACGGCGTGGAAACGTTCGCAAAGCTGGACGCGGAATTCGCCTGTATCCTCTACGACGGAGAAAAACAGAGCTACGTCGCGGCGAGAGATCCCATCGGTATCCGTCCCCTCTACTACGGCTATAACGACAACGGCGCGATCGTATTCGCGAGCGAGGCGAAGAACCTCGTGGGGTTGGTGCAAAAGATCCTCCCCTTTCCGCCCGGGCATTACTATGCCGACGGGAAGTTCGTGCGGTATCGGGACGTGACGAAGGTGGAAAAGGTCTGCCGCGACGATCTCGAAACGGTGTGTAAAAACATTCGCGAAAAGCTGATCCGCGGCGTGGAGAAACGGCTGGTCGCGGACGCGCCGCTCGGTTTCTTATTATCGGGCGGGTTGGATTCGTCGCTGGTGTGCGCGATCTCGGCGAAACTGTTGAAAAAGCCGATACGCACGTTCGCCATCGGTATGGATACGGACGCGATCGATCTCAAATACGCGAAAGAGGTCGCGGACTATATCCACAGCGAGCATACGGAGATCGTCATCGACAAGCGGCAGGTTTTAGACGCTTTGGAAAAGGTGATCGCTTTGCTCGGCACGTACGATATTACGACCATTCGGGCGAGTATCGGTATGTATCTCGTGTGCAAAGCCATACATGAGCAAACGGATATCCGCGTACTGTTGACGGGCGAGATCTCCGACGAGTTATTCGGGTACAAATACACCGACTTCGCGCCGAGCGCGGCGGCGTTCCAAGCGGAATCGGTGAAACGGGTATCCGAACTGCACATGTACGACGTTCTGCGGGCGGATCGGTGCATATCGGTCAACTCGTTGGAGGCGCGCGTACCGTTCGGGGACCTGGCGTTCGCGGAATACGTGATGGCAATCGACCCCGAATTGAAATTAAACAAATACGGCAAGGGCAAATACCTGCTCCGCCACGCGTTCGAGGGAGATTATCTGCCGAGGTCTATCCTGATGCGGGAAAAGGCGGCGTTCTCGGACGCCGTAGGACACAGTATGGTGGACTATTTAAAGGAGTACGCCGAAACGTTCTACACGGACGCGGAATACGCCGAGCGGGTGAAATTATATTCCTCGCCCGCGCCGTTCACGAAAGAATCGCTACTGTATCGGGAGATATTCGAAAAATACTATCCGGGGCAAAGCGGTATGATCGCGGGGTACTGGATGCCGAACAAGGAATGGCAAGGCTGTAACGTGAACGACCCGTCCGCGCGGGTGTTATCCAACTACGGAGAAAGCGGAAAATAAAAAAAGAACGGTCTTTCGACCGTTCTTTTTTTACCGTATTTATTCTTCGTTCGGTTCAACGGGTTTGGGGATATAATGGAACGCGGTGTGCTTGCCTTTATCGACGGCGTAGACGATACAAAATACCAGCGCGCCCGCCGCCTCGACGAGCATATCGCGCATCGTGTCGATCTTGCCGATGTCCAGATACCCCTGCACCTGCATGTCCCCGTTTATCAGCGTTCCGCCGACTTCCCCTACCCGTTCGATCGTGCCGAGGTCGCCGCCGAGGATATCGTTCAAAAGATAGGAATCGAGGGTATACACGATCGTATCTTTTTGCATATCGGTATGGAAAAAGGTATCGCAAAAGTACTCGACGAATTCCCAAAGCCCCGCTATGGCGATGGAAAAGACGAACCCGAACAGAACGCAAAGCCACATATTACAGTTCTCGTCTTTCAAAAAGAGCTTGGGCAGGTATGCGCCGAACAGCGCGAACACCACGCCGCCCGTTACGTGGAGAAGTTTATCCCACCACTTTATCGTATAATACAGACCGTACGTATGACCGAGCATAGGACAGAGCGCGTAGGAAAGGACGAATACGTACATGGGCGTTGCGATCCTGAATCGGCAAAGCTTTTGCGCGATATCGGGTATGGATACGAACAGCGCGGAAAATACGCACATCAGGATCTGCGTTACCGTCGCTTTATTCTGTATGTATAAAACGGTATACGTTACCAACGATACCAAATTGAAAAGCTGGAACGCCGCGAAAATGCAAAGCCGCGCCGCGTCCGTTTTCGTCACCGATTTGAAAACTTTCATACTTCTTTCCTTATTTCAAAAGTATCATCGGTATATTATAACATTTTTCCGTTTTATTCGTCAACCGTTTGCGCGCTCTCTTCCAAAACTTCGGAGGGCGTTGCCCTTTCCTCTTCGCCAAAGTCCATTCTGCCGAGTTCGTTACAGCGGTCGAGCAGTTTTTTGACGATCTCTTCGCGGCTCGCGCCGTCTTTGGTAAGCTCCGACCAAAGTATCGGTCTATCCACGACGTAGACGAGTTCGTTTTTCTTAAAGTACGTAACGTACACGGGTACGTCGATACCCTTTTTCGCGCAGACCTCGGCGAGCACGGCAAAGCCCGAATGAAAGCCTTCGAGCTGGGCGAGATAACCCTTATCCGACATTTCGGGGAACACGACGATATTTTCGCCCTGTTCGATCGCCCGCACGCTCTCGCGGACGGTCTTTAAAAATCTGCCGTTGCGGTAGGTGGAAATGAGGTTCAGACCTTTATAAAAGAGGTTGGTCAGCGGGCTTGCGATCAGGCAGAACAGGCGGGCGAGGTGCAAGTTCCAGTGTTTTTTCTCGTGGTAGTAAACGCGGGTCTGGTATTTATACATTTGGACAAGACCCGAATTCATCTCGCTCGCGCCCCACATACGCAAGGGCTTATCGCAGTACAGTTCCAAGGACAGCGGCGCGTCCGTGCCTTCGTGGTTGCTTAAAATGATACCGCCGTTTGCGAATTTTTCGCCGAGATAGACGAAACGGGGTTCTTTATACCTGCCCCGCATCAGTTTTTTCATCAAACGAAACCACCATTTACGGCTTTGCGTTTCTTTCTTCTCTTTTTGTTTTTTCGACATTATCCGTCACCTTTTTTTTACTTCGTTAGGCGATGGCGCAACAGGCGATTGATTAGTGAAAATTTATTTTTCACGGTTTGACGAGGAAAACGCAAGAAAGACAAACGTTATTCGAGGGCGCATACCCTCTGTGGTCTGTAACCGAGAATAACGCGCCGTATTTCGTAGCGTTTTTCCGTCTAAAAATCAATCGAGTGTTGTAACAGAGCCTTTTATTTAACGCTTATCATTATAACACATTCGGGCGGTCATAGCAAGGATTTTTTCATAATTAGTCATATTTTTTTATGACAAATTTCGTGGGAATATGCTTATTCCCGAAAAAACGACGGAAAAAACGGTTGACAGCGGAGCGGGAAATGGGATATACTATACGTATAAATTCAATCATACTGCCACCGGGTAGTGTACGAATGGGAGCGTTCGTATTGCGCGTCGTCAGGTCTTAGCAGACGCGTGATAGGAATGTTTTTATTTTAGGAGCTGTGATGAACGCGTTAAAAAAGATTTTGGGGTATTTTTCCGTATTCGAATGGTTATTATGGTCGGGATCGACGCTCGTCATCACGTTGGCGTTCGTACTCGGCGGGGAGTTTTATCCGCTCACGCTTATCGCCTCGCTCGTGGGCGTGACGGCGTTGATCTTCCTTGCCAAAGGGAACGTACTCGGTCAGGCGCTCGTCGTGCTGTTCAGTATTTTATACGCGGCCGTGTCCTACTCCGAACGGTTTTACGGGGAAATGATCACGTACGTGGGTATGACGTTGCCGAGCGCGGTGGCGGCGTGCGTGAGCTGGCTGAAAAACCCGTCGGGGAAGGGAAGATCGGAAGTCAAGATCGCGCAGATGACGAAGAAAAAATGGGTCGTCTTATGCGCTCTGACGGCGGGCGTGACTGCCGCGTTCTATTTCGTCTTGAAATATTTCGATACGAACAACCTGCCCGTGAGTACGTTATCGGTCGCGACGAGCTTTTTCGCCTCTATGCTGACCGTGTTCCGTTCCCCCTACTACGCCTTGGCGTACGCGGCGAACGATCTCGTATTGATCGGGCTTTGGTCGTACGCCTGTTTTTCCTCCCTTTCCTATCTGCCGATGGTCGTCTGTTTCGTCGCGTTCCTGTTCAACGACGGGTACGGGTTCTTCAACTGGCGGAGAATGCAGAAAAAACAAATGGAAAATTTTATGAAATAATGCGAACAAATGTTTGACTTTTCTTCGTCGTGCGTGTATAATGGGGGTATGATCACGCAAGAGAAGTTGACGATATTAACGGAGAGCGCGAAGTACGACGTATCCTGTTCCTCATCGGGGAGCGGGCGAAAGAACGCGGGCGGCATCGGGAACGGGTACGTTTCGGGATGCTGTCATTCGTTTACGCCGGACGGACGGTGCGTATCCTTGCTCAAAATATTGCTCAGCAACGATTGTATTTACGATTGCAAGTATTGTCCGAACAGGGTGACGGCGGACGTGCCGCGGGCGACGGCTACGCCCGAAGAGATCTGCGAACTGACGATCGATTTTTACAAGCGGAATTATATCGAGGGGTTATTCCTCTCCTCCGCGGTATGCAAGAACCCGAACGACACGATGGAGAAGTTGCTTTCGGTCGTGAAAAAATTACGGCTGGAATACGGGTTTCACGGGTATATCCATTTAAAAGGGATACCGCGCGCGGACGAGGCGTTGAACCGCGAGGCGGCGAGGTACGCCGACCGAATGAGTTACAACGTCGAACTGCCGAGCGAGAGCAGTTTAAAGTTGCTCGCGCCGCAAAAGAGCAAGGAAAGTCTGTTATTGCCGATGAAACAGTTGACTTCGGAGCGGACGAAGTTCGCGGAAGAAAAGCGGAAGGGATTGATCAAGGGGTATTTTCTGCCCGCGGGACAGACCACGCAAATGATTGTGGGCGCGTCGCCCGAGGCGGACGGGCAGATATTACGTTTAACGCAGGCGTTGTATCGGAAAATGGAATTAAAGCGGGTATATTATTCCTCGTACGTACCCGTGGTACGCGATCCCCTATTGCCCGATCTTGGCGCGGGGCAGTTACGGGAACACCGGTTATACCAAGCGGACTGGCTTTTGCGGTTTTACGGGTTCACGGTCGAGGAAATCGTCGGAGAGGGAGAAAATCTCGCCACGGAGTTCGATCCCAAATGCGCGTGGGCGTTGAAAAATATGCAACTTTTTCCCGTGGAGATCAACCGCGCGCCGCTCGAAACGCTGTTGCGGGTGCCGGGGATCGGGGCGCGGAACGCGCACAAGATCGTCGAGGCGAGAAGGTATGCGACTCTTGCGTTCGAGGATCTCGTGAAAATGAAAGTGGCGTTGAAACGGGCGAAACATTTTATCACCTGCAACGGGAAATTTTTCGGTGCGAAGAACGAAAACGCCGTACGCGGGCTGCTTGCCGCCGCGGAGATCGGCGACGGCGCGCAACAACTGAATTTATTCGACTCCCCCGCGCTTTCTTCGTTCGTGCAAAATTCGGACAGAAAAAACGCCCTCGTTTCGTTGACGGGGCAGTTATGAACAGGCAAAACGGCGGGGGCAGGTATTTGACGAAAGGCGGGAAAGGGGCGGTATGATCTATTTTTTCGACGGGACGGAGAGCGGGTTTTTGACCGCGTTTTTACAGGCGTTTCACGACGAAAACGCCCTCTTGTCGTCACGGAAGACGCAGTTGCCGCTCGGACAGGAGCCGATATTCGTACAAACGGACGAAACGAGGGCGGAACGGGCGAGAGCGAGGCTGAAAGAGCTGGATCGCGGGTGTTTGCGGGAGCTTTCGCTGCTCCTTCGGTGCGGGGAGGAGGACGGCGAACAGGTCGCGTTTTTGTACTTGCGCGCGATCGCGAAAGCGGGCAAGGCGGTGCGGAGTCGGCTTGCCGAGCCGACCGTGTTCGCCGCGACGGAAAAAATTCGGCGGGTAAGCTACGAGATACACCGTTTCCACGGGTTTATACGGTTTATGGAAACGGAGAGCGGCGCGTTGTACGCGCCCTTTTCGCCCGACAACGATATTTGCGATCTGCTCGCGCCGCATTTTCGGGCGAGGTTGCCGCAATTCCCCTTCGTTCTCCACGACGTGGGCAGAAAAAAAGCCGCCGTGTACGACGGCGAACACGTATTCGTCGCGCCCTTGGACAGAGCGGACGTGATGATCTCGGCAAACGAGAACGACTGGCAGGCGTTATGGAAAAAATACTACGCCGCCGTCAATATCCCGTCGCGGGAACGGTTAAAACAAATGCGCGGGTATATGCCCGCGCGGTACTGGAAATTTATGCCGGAAAAGACGGAATAGAACGCGAAGAAATTGCGCTTTTGACCCAGTTCACTCGTCTTTTGCAAGCGCCGCCTCGGCGAGGACGGGAGCGGGGTCGGGGGCTGTGAACTGCGTTTCGCGGGCGGTGGCGAGCATAAGTTTCAAGCGGTTTTCCTGATTGACCTTGGTCGCGGACGGGTCGTAGTCGATGGGGACGATATTCACGTCCGCGCAGACGGATTTTACCGCGCGCGCCGCGCCTTTGCCCACAATGTGGTTGGGCAGACAGCCGAAAGGTTGCGCGCAGACTACGTTTTTGACGCCGCTTTCGCAAAGCGCGAGCATTTCCGCGGGGATCAGCCAGCCCTCGCCCATCTTCACGCCTTGGTGGATAACTCTATCCGCACAGCCGCGGAGATATTCGAAGTCGTGCGGGGGATCGAACCCGTATTCTTCAAACAGCGCGATGATCCCGCGTTGGATACGGAGCAGGAATTTATACACGAGCGAGTACGCAAACGCCGAGACTTTGTTCTTGCCGTACAGTTTGCCGTCGTTGACCGTGTTGACCACGCAATACAAAACGAAGTCCATCAGCGCGGGAATGACCGCCTCGCAGTCCTCTTCGGCGAGGAATTTTTCGAGCTGGGAATTGCCGAGCGGGGAATATTTCACGTAGATCTCCCCTACCACCCCGACGCGGATCTTCGGCGTTTTTACAAGCTCTATCTTCGCAAAGCGGGAAAGAAGTTCCCGCGTTATTTTTTTATACTTTTTATAGCCTTTGCCACCCAGCGTTTCTTTTATGTACGCGATACAGCCTTCCCGCGTTTTATCCGTTTCGCCCGCGGTCTTTTCATAGGGCTTACATTGATTATACAAGCTCATCACCGCGTCCGCGTAGAAGATCCCGTACGCGAGCTGCAAGAGCATTTTTACGTTGATCTCTATCCCGCTGTCCTTTTCCAGTCCCGAAAAGTTGAGCGAAAGCACGGGGACTTGCGGAAATTCCGATTTCAACGCTTTGCGAATGAGAGGTATATAATTCGAGGCGCGGCAGCCGCCGCCCGACTGCGAGATCAAAAGCGCCGTTTTGTTCAGGTCGTATTTCCCGCTTTTGAGCGCGTCCAAAAACTGACCCGTCACGCAAAGCGCGGGATAGCAAGTGTCGTTATGCACGTGTTTCAGCCCCTCGTCGATGACCGCCCGCGTTTCGTTGTGCAAAATTTCGAGATCGTATCCGTGCTGTTTGAGTATCACGGAAAGAATATCGAAATGATACGGCAACATATTCGGCGCGAGTATTTTGTACGTTCTTTTCATCTCCGCCGTGAATTTGGGCGTGGGGTCTTTATAACTCACCGTATTTTGTTGTGGAGTCTTATTTTTCTTCATTGTGTTTCCTTTACTTTTAGACGCGGATTTCCCGACGGGAGATTCCGCTCGCTCGTCGAAGTTCGATACAGTACGCCGCCCGTCGAACGGTTTAGATACGAGCAAGACGAGGAGAATGCGGATTTCCCGACGGAATTTTACCCGACTACCGCATACTCGTCGAACAGATTACCGCTCGCCTGTCGAACGGTTTAGATACGAGCAAGACAAGGAGAAGGAGCATTTTCGACGCGAGATGTACTAAACGTACACGAGCGAGAAAAGCGCATCTTCGACGAAGTATTGCGACGTATATAAAACGTTCTATACTGTGGCGAGTAGACTGCGTAATCTAATCTTTACAACCCCGAGATTGTTGATCTCGTCGATTTTGATCTGCGTATACAGTTTTCCGTTCTTTTCCATGATCGCACGGAGTTCGTCCGTCGTCACCGCGTCGATACCGCAACCGAACGAAACGAGCTGTACGAGCTGCATGTCTTTCTGTCCGCAAACGTACTGCGCGGCGCGGTACAGGCGGGCGTGGTACGTCCATTGATTGAGTACGTTCGTTTCCACGACGGGCGCGTTTTCGAACACGCTGTCCTCGGACAGCACCGCCACCCCGAGCGAAGTGAGCAGTTTCCCGACTCCGTGGTTGATCTCGGGATCGGCGTGGTACGGTCTGCCCGCCAAAACGACGATCGTTTTTCCCGCCGCGCGCGCTTTCGCCGTGATCTTTTCGCCCTGTTCGCGGACGAGGCGGTGATATTCGTCTAACGCCGCAAAACCCGCCGCGAGGGCTTTCTTTATCCGTTTCTTGTCGAATCCGTACTTTTTCAACGCCGCTTGGAGATTCGCCACCGCCGTCTTTTCGTCGTTGAGATCGAGATAGGGCGAGAGGAAATTATCGGCGGTCAGGCGTTCGTTATTCGCTTTCAGAAGTTCGCCGTAGTACGCCACGACGGGGCAATTATAATGATTCGTCGAGGCGTGTTCGTCGAGGTTGTAGCTTTCGCAGGGATAGAAGATAAAGTCCACGCCCTTATCGAGCAGGCTCTCGATATGCCCGTGCATAAGCTTGGCGGGATAGCACACCGTATCGCTCGCGACCGTATGCTGTCCGCGATAGTACAATCTTCTCGAACTCTCGTCGCTTACGACGACCTTGAACCCGAGTTCGCGGAAAAACGCCGACCAGAGCGGGAGCTGTTCGAAGGTCGCGAGCTGGAAGGGTATGCCCACCGTTCGGCTCGTACCTGCCCCCTCCGTTTCCGCATAGCTACGCAAAAGTTTATATTTATACGCGTAAATATTCTCGTCCTCGGCTTGCGGTTTTTGACCCGCGCCGCGTTCGCATTTATTGCCCGATATGTACTTCCCGCCGTCCTCGAAGGTGAGCACGTTCACGTTGCAATGGGAAGTACAGCCGCGGCAGACGATACATTTGGAGGTATAGGAAAACGCCGAAAGTTCAGCCGCAGAAAGCAACGAGGAGCGTTCCCCTTTCCGCATTTCCTTGGCGTAGATCGCCGCGCCGAACGCGCCCATAAGCCCCGCGATCGCGGGACGGACGACACGTTTGCCCGTTTCCTGTTCGAAAGAGCGCAAGACGGCGTCGTTCATAAACGTTCCGCCCTGCACGACGATATGTTCGCCCAGTTCTTCCGCCGTGCACGCGCGGATAACTTTATACAGCGCGTTTTTAACGACGGACGAGGAGATGCCCGCGGAAATATCCGCTACCGACGCGCCCTCTTTTTGCGCCTGTTTGACCGCGCTGTTCATAAATACCGTACACCGCGAACCCAGTTCCACGGGGTTTTCGGCGAACAGACCCAGCCGCGAAAAGCTTTCCACGTCCATATCCATCGCCTTTGCGAAGGTCTGAATGAACGAGCCGCAGCCCGACGAGCAAGCCTCGTTGAGCATAATGGAGTCCACCGCGCCGTTCTTGACTTTGAAACACTTGATGTCCTGACCGCCGATGTCGATGATGAAATCCACTTTCGGGTCGAACGCGATCGCGGCTTTGAAATGGGCGACCGTTTCCACGATCCCGTAGTCGAGGTGCAGAGCCGCTTTTATCATATCCTCGCCGTAGCCCGTCACCGCGCCCGCGCGGATATGCACTCTGTCCCCGCAAAGCCCGTATATCTCTTTGAGTTTCCCCACTACGACGTCGAGCGGCTGACCGTTATTCGTCTGGTAATGGGAATACAGGATACGGTAATCGGGGGTAATCAAAATGAGCTTGGTCGTCGTCGAGCCGCTGTCTATCCCCAAATACGCGTCGCCCACGTACGTGCGGATATCGGCGAAGGCGAGGTCGCTGCGTTTATGGCGGGCGACGAATTCTTCGTATTCGTCCCGCGTTTTAAAGAGCGGTCTGCCGCGGCTGACCTGCGTTTCCGCTTTGCCGTTTTTTATCTTTTCAATGACGTTTTTAAGCTTATCGCCCGTTTCCGTGCGCGCATACAGCGCCGCGCCGAGGGACATAAACACGGGCGCGTTGTCGGGGAATACCGCGTTCTCTTCATCGAGCGCGAGCGTTTCCACGAACGCTTTGCGGAGGGCTTTGAAAAAGTGCAAAGGTCCGCCCAAAAACAGAACTTTGCCGCCGATCTTTCTGCCCTGCGCCAGCCCCGACACCGTCTGTTCCACAACGGCGTGGAAAATGGACGCGGCGATATCCGATCTTGCCGCGCCTTGGTTCAAAAGCGGTTGCACGTCCGACTTTGCAAACACGCCGCAACGGGAGGCGATCGGATAGGTCTTTTCCGCTTGCAAAGCAAGCTCGTCCATCTCGCCGACGTCCACGTTCAAAAGCGTTGACATCTGGTCGATAAACGAACCCGTACCGCCCGCGCAGCTGCCGTTCATACGCTGTTCGACACCGCCCGTCAAAAAGATGATCTTCGCGTCCTCGCCGCCAAGCTCTATCACCGCGTCGGCGTCCGCGTAGTATTTTTTCACCGCGACGAACGCGGACTGCACTTCCTGCACAAACCGCACGCCGCTGCCTTCCGCAAGACCAAGACCCGCACTGCCCGTAATAGCGACTTTGAACGTATCGTCGGGGTATTTCTCCGCGATCTTGGCAAGCTGAACGAGCACACACTCCTTTACCTTTGCGAAGTGGCGCTCGTAGCTCGAATATAAAAGTTCGTTCGTATCCGCCGACAGCACCGCCGTTTTTACGGTGGTCGAGCCGACGTCGATACCCAACAGTTTTTCCATCGTTACCCGTCCGTTCATTTGTTAATGTATTTATTATAACACATTTTTGTGTTATTTGTATGAAATTAACGGCGGGTTTTTCTATTTTTTCCGAAAATTCGACAATTTTTTTACTTATTTTCGGCAACCGTTTCCAAAAAACGGTCGAAAAGGAAACGCGTATCCATAGGTCCGGGCGCCGCCTCGGGGTGGAACTGTACGGTGAACACCTTCTTCCCCACGTACGAAAGGCCTTCGTTCGTGCCGTCGTTCACGTTCGCGAACGCGGGGACGGCGATCTTCGGGTCGAGGGATCTGGTATCCACGTAATAGCCGTGGTTCTGCGAGGTGATGAACACCCTGTCGTTTGCGAGGTCCTTGACGGGCTGATTGCCGCCGCGGTGACCGTATTTGAGTTTTTTGGTATTCGCGCCCGTCGCGAGCGCCATCAACTGATGGCCGAGGCAGATCGCGAAGATGGGGATATCGGAGTCGTAAAGTTTTTTGATCTCGGCGATGATCTCCGTACATTCCTTGGGGTCGCCGGGGCCGTTGGAGAGCATAATGCCGTCGGGTTTATCGGCGAGCACCTCCTCCGCTTTCGTACAGGCGGGGTAGACGGTCACTTCGCAACCGCGGTCGGTAAGACAGCGGACGATATTGCGTTTTTCGCCGAAGTCGTACAGCGCGATCTTATAGCCCGTACCCTTGCCCTCGCCCGTGGGCGCGACGGTGAATTTTTCTTTACAGCTCGCGTTTTTCACCACGCCGAGCACGGAATAGGCTTTGATCTTGGGCAAGACCTTTGCAAGGTCGGGTCTTTTGGTGGTGATCATACCGTTCATCGTGCCTTTCTCGCGGAGGATCTTGGTGAGCGCGCGGGTATCCACGCCGCAAATGCCCGTTACGCCCTGTTCTTTGAGGAAGTCCTGCAAAGGTCCTTCCGAGCGGAAGTTGCTCGGCGTTTCCGAAAGCTCGCGGACGATAAAGCCGCTCGCGTACGCCTTCTCCGATTCCATATCCTCTTTACAGACCCCGTAAATGCCGATGACGGGGAAGGTCATACACACCGCCTGTCCCGAATAGGAAGGGTCGGTGAGCGTTTCGAGATACCCCACGACGGAGGTGTTGAACACGATCTCGCTGATCATTTCCTTTTCCGCGCCGATACTTTTGCCTTTGAATACCGTGCCGTCCTCTAAGATCAAATATGCCGTTTTCATTTTTTATTCTCCTTTCTTTTCTTGGAAAGGCGATGGCACAACAAACGATTGATTAGTGAAAAATTTATTTTTCACGGTTTGACGAGAAAAACGCAAGAAAGACAAGCGTTATTCGAGGGCGCATACCCCCTGCGGTCTGTAACCGAGAGTAACGCGCCGTATTTCACAGCGTTTTTCCGTCTAAAATCAATCGGGTGTTGCGACAGAGCCTTTGGAAAAAGGCGGCTCCGTTGCCGCCGTTTTTATTACCGTTTGTTTTGCAAGCTCGCCTGCACGAAACCTTTAAAGAGCGGATGCGCCTTATTCGGTCTGCTCTTGAATTCGGGGTGGTACTGCACGCCGACGAAGAAAGCTCTGTCCGTCAGTTCTACCGCCTCCACCAGTTTTCGATCGGGGGAAAGGCCGCTTATCCGCATACCTGCCCCCTCCGTTTCCGTTCTGTACGCGTTGTTGAACTCGTAGCGGTGGCGGTGGCGTTCGGAGATGAGATCGCTTTGATAGCAAGATCGCATCGTCGTGTTTTCCGCGATCTTACAAGGATACGCGCCGAGGCGGAGCGTACCGCCCTTGTCGATCTCGTCGCTCTGACCGTCCATAAAGTCGATGACTTTATGCTCGGAACATTCGTCGAATTCGCGGGAGTTGGCGTCGGCGTAGCCGAGTACGTTACGCGCGAACTCGATGACGGCGATCTGCATACCCAGGCATATCCCGAAATACGGTTTTCCCGTTTCGCGGGCGTATTTCGCCGCCAAGATCATACCCTCTATCCCGCGGCCGCCGAACCCGCCGGGGACGAGTATGCCGTCGAGCGGAGAGAGCGCGTTTTCGTAGTTTTGTTCCGTCAGCGTTTCCGAGTCTATCCATTCTATTTGCACTTTCGCGCCGAGCGCGTAGCCCGCGTGGCGGAGCGCCTCCATCACGGACAGGTACGCGTCGTGGAGCTGTACGTATTTCCCGACGATACCGATCGTCGTCGTTTTGGTACGGGAACGGATATTTTCGACCAGCGTTTTCCACTCGGAAAGGTCGGGAGCGGGGGTATCTAATCCGAGTTCCCGACAGACGACGTTCGCAAGACCCGCTTTTTCGAGCATGAGCGGCGCCTCGTAGAGGACGGGCAGCGTTACGTTCTCGATGACGCAATCGGGTTTGACGTCGCAAAAACTCGCTATCTTTTTAAAAATGGTCTTATCCTCTATCTTTTCGTCGCTGCGCAGAACGATGATATCGGGAGAAATGCCCATACCGCGCAGACCGTTGACCGAATGTTGGGTAGGTTTGGATTTATGCTCGCCCGAGGCTTTGAGGTAAGGGACGAGGGTCACGTGGATATACAGGGAATTTTCCTTGCCGACCTCGCGGCCGATCTGGCGTATCGCCTCCAAAAAGGGCTGGCTTTCGATGTCGCCCGTCGTGCCGCCGATCTCCGTGATGACGACGTCCGCCTTCGTGCGTTCGCCGACGCGGTAAACGAAACTTTTGATCTCGTCCGTGACGTGCGGTATCGTCTGCACCGTACTGCCGAGGTATTCCCCGCGGCGTTCGCGGCCGAGTACCCGTTCGAATACTTTACCCGTCGTGAGGTTGGAGTATTTATTGAGGTCCTCGTCGATGAAACGTTCGTAGTGACCGAGGTCGAGGTCCGTTTCCGCGCCGTCCTCGGTGACGTAGACTTCGCCGTGCTGATAGGGACTCATCGTGCCCGGATCGACGTTGATATAGGGATCGAGCTTTTGCGCCGCGACCTTTAAACCGCGCGCTTTGAGCAATCTGCCCAAGGACGCCGCCGTGATGCCTTTGCCAAGCCCCGACACGACTCCGCCCGTTACGAATACGTATTTGGTCATAACCTACCCTCTCTTATGTTTTACGATCGGTATTTCCGAATGACTTCCAACGCGCATTTCCGCTTGGTCATCCGAAGATCCATCGCGCGTTTCTGTATGTATCTGTGCGCCTCATTTTCCCCGATATGCTCGCGTTCGATTAGCAGTTTCTTTGCTTGCTCGACCACGTCCGTTCCGTCTTTCGTTGCGTCCGTACTATCGTTCAACGGCATACAAAGCGCCTCCTTATTTTTCGTTTAATATTATAATCTTATTCTCGGTCAAAGTCAATTTCCCGATCAGTTCCCGACGTACATTTGTTTATACGGATTTTTACTATCGGGTATAACTACGGTGAATAGTTCTTTTTTGAGCGACGACGGATCGCCGCCGAACAGCCGACAGTATTCGTCGATGTATTTTTCTATCTCCCGCATATCCTCTTCCGCCGCCGTGCGGGCGTGGACCTGTTTGGGAAAGGTCACGTTCTTACAGTCGGAGCGGAGGAATACTTTCCCGCCGTGCATACCCGTACAGGGGAAGTAGCCCACGATATTCTCCTCGTTTTCGGTATTGAGCACGACGATAAGTCCGCCCGCCTGATACTCGCCGAGGAAACTGCCCGCCTTGCCGCCGATGACCATTACGGGGAGTTTATCCTTATACGCTTTCATGTGTATGCCCGTACGGTATCCCGCGTCGCCCTGCACGTAGATCTCGCCGCCGCGCATAGCGTAGCCCGCCGTATCGCCGATATTGCCGCGCACGACGATCCTGCCCGCGTTCATCGTATCGCCCACCGCGTCCTGCGCGTTGCCGTACACTTCTATTTCGCCGCCGTCCAGATACGCGCCGAGCGCGTTGCCCGGCACGCCCCGCACCGTCAGTTTTCTGCCCGACATACCGCTGCCGATATACCGATGGCCGAGGCAATCGGTCAGTTCGACGTCGCCCGAAGTCTCGCGTATCTTTTTGTTCAGTTCCTGAAAATCCATATCTTTTGCGCTGATGATCATACTTCTCCTCCGAGCACTTTCGTGCGATAGTTTACCGAGAACGCCGCGAGCTGCGGGGTCTTGCACACCGCCTCGAAATCGATCTCCGAAAGGGGTATTTTATTGCGGACGAGGGAGGTGTATATTCCCGCGCCGTCCACGTCGCCGAGCAGGATAAACCCGCTCAGATACCCGTCTTTTACGTACAGGCGTTTGACGCCCGTTTCCGTCTTATATTCGTACGACGACCCGCCCATGTCTTTGTTGAAATAACTTCCCGCGGTCGCCATATGCAATCCGAACAGACCGATGGAGTTCATCGGCACGGCGTTTTCGAAAGCCGTTTTGCCGCCCGCCATATTCACGCCCGCCGTACGGCCTTGCAGGTATGCGTTGGGCAACAGCGCGAGTACCCGTCTGCCGCCGAACGAAATATCGTAGCTTTCCGTACAGTCCCCCGCCGCGTACACGTCTTTCAGGGTGGTTTTCATCGCCATATCGACGTATATCCCCCGACCGACTTCGCCGCCCGCGGCTTTGACAAGACCGACGTTGGCGCGCACGCCGACCGCGAGCACAAGTACGTCGAAGTCTACTTTTTCGCCGTTCTTCATATACGCCGTATTGCCGTCGAACTTGGAAACGGTGTTTCCGAGCAAAAAGGTCAGACCCGCCTTTTCCGCGTGTTTTTGCACGGGCGCGGCGCACTCGTCGTCGAGGATACTCGACAGGACGCGGGGCGCGAGGTCGCATACGACGATATTTTTCGCGCGGTCTTTCAAGCCCTCCGCGCATTTCAGTCCGATCAAGCCCGCGCCGACGACGAGGACGGTCTTTGTTTTATCCACGGCTTTTTCCAGCGCGAGCGCGTCGTCGAGGGTGAGGAATGAATATTTTTCCTTGACCGTTTCCAGCCCTTCGGTGGGCGGAACGAACGGCGAAGAACCCGTCGCGACGCAAAGTTTCGTATAGGAAAGCTCCCGTCCGTCGTCGAGGGCGACCGTCTTTTTATCGGGGTCGATCGAGAGCGCTTTTTTGCCGTATAGTACCTTACAGCCGTTATCCGCGTAAAAACTTTCCCTGCGGTAGTTCATTTTTTGCAGGTCCGTTTTGTTTTCGAGGTAGTAGGAAATGAGCGGGCGGCAATACACCGCGTGGTTTTCTTCGGAAACGACGGTGATCGGGGCGGTCGTATCCGTCGAACGGATTCCCTCTATACAAGCCGCCGCCGCGACTCCGTTGCCGATGATGACGTATTCTTTCATGATCTTTGCTCCTTTCCTTAATTAACGTTCTTCGAACACGATCGCGCCGTTGGGACAGCCCGCCACGCAAGCGGGCGCGCCCTTGGAATTGTTCAGGCACAATTCGCATTTCTGCGCCACGCCCGTTTCGCTCTGCATCACCGCGCCGTAAGGGCAGACGAGGACGCAGGTAAGACAGCCGACGCATTTGGTCTTGTCGATACGCACCGCGCCCGCCTCCACCGACAGCGCGCCCGCGATACAGCTCTTTACGCAAAGCGGGTCTTTGCAATGTCGGCAGGACACCGCGAACGTTACGTCCTTGTCCTGTTCCACGCGGATACGGGGATAGATCTTTTTGTCTTTGAGCGCAAGCGCCATATCCTTGGCGTTGGAGTTGGCGAACGCGCAATTATATTCGCAAAGATGACAGCCGATACACCATTTTTCGTTGACATATACCCGTTTCATATCATTCCCCCGCGTGCGAGATACCCAGTATCTCTAATTCTTTTTCGTTAAGTCCCACACCGCGGAGCATAAGGCGGTTGCCGCGGAGCGCCTCGATCGAGTTGATACCCATACCGCCCATCATCTCCTTTATCTCGTGGTTCCAAGCCGTCATCAAATTGACGAGTCTTTTATACCCCAGATCGGGGTTGAGCCGTTTCACAAGCTCGGGGCGTTGGGTGGCGATACCCCAGTTGCATTTGCCGCTCTGACAGCTACGGCAAAGGTGACAGCCGAGCGCGAGCAGCGCCGCCGTCGCGATATAGCACGCGTCCGCGCCGAGCGCGATCGCTTTCACCACGTCCGCGGACGAACGGATACTGCCGCCCACGACGAGGGAAACGTCGTTTCTCGTGCCTTCTTCTCTCAGCCGCGTATCCACCGCCGCCAGCGCGAGTTCGATGGGTATGCCTACGTTATCGCGGATACGGGTAGGCGCCGCGCCCGTGCCGCCGCGGAAACCGTCGATGGCGATGATGTCCGCGCCGCTGCGCGCGATACCCGCCGCGATCGCCGCGATGTTATGCACCGCCGCGACTTTGACGATAACGGGTTTTTTATACCCCGACGCCTCTTTCAGCGAGTATACGAGCTGTCTTAAATCTTCTATGGAATAAATATCGTGGTGCGGCGCGGGCGAGATCGCGTCCGAGCCTTCGGGGATCATACGGGTCTTGGAAACGTCGCCGACGATCTTCGCGCCCGGCAGGTGTCCGCCGATACCCGGTTTCGCGCCCTGACCCATTTTTATCTCGATCGCCGCGCCCGCGTCGAGGTAGTCTTTATGTACGCCGAATCTGCCCGATGCGACCTGAACGATCGTGTTTTCGCCGTAGGCGTAGAAGTCCTCGTGCAGACCGCCCTCGCCCGTGTTATACATGATCCCCAGTTCCCGCGCCGCGCGCGCAAGGCTTTCGTGCGCGTTATAGCTTATCGAGCCGTAGGACATCGCCGAGAACATAACGGGCATGGACAGTTCTATCTGCGGCGGCAGGTCGCACACGATCTTGCCGTTTTTATCGCGGCGGATCTGCGAGTCCTTTTTGCCGAGGAACACGCGCGTTTCCATCGGTTCGCGCAAAGGGTCGATGGACGGGTTGGTGACCTGCGACGCGTTGATGAGGATTTTATCCCAGTACACGGGCAGGGGTTTGGGGTTACCCATGGACGAGAGCAACACGCCGCCGCTGCCCGCCTGTTTATACACTTCGCGAATGGAGTCCTCGCTCCAATTCGCGTTCTTGCGGAATCGGCAATCGCTTTCGACGATCTTCAAAGCGCGCGTGGGGCAAAGGGTGACGCAACGCTGGCAATCGACGCATTTGCTTTCGTCGCTGAGCATTACGTTCCCGTCTTTATCGAACGTATGCACCTCGTTGGCGCATTGCCGTTCGCAAACGCGGCAACGGATACACCGCGCGTCGTTTCTTATCACTTCGAATTGCGGATAGAAAAAATCAAGCATCAGTATTTACCTTCCTTCACTTTTATGATAACGGGTTCGCCGCCCTTGGGCGCGTAGATACGGTCCACGTTCGGTTCCATCGAACGGATCGCACATTCCTCGCTCGCTATATACGTCATATCGTCTTTCTCGCCCACGACCATGGAACGCAGTTTGAGCCGATCGTTGAGCGCCATCAGTCCGCCGTTGAATCCCAGAACGATGGAGAACGGTCCCGTGACGAGCAGTCCCGAATACATATTCCGAAGATAGGTAAGCTCCCGTTTCTTCTCCGTCGGCATTGTTTCTATGGTAGACCAGAACGGCGCCGCGATGACGGAGGCGAGTTCTTCGAGGGTCAGACCCTGTTTCCGCAAGAGATAGTCCGCGATATACGTGATAACCTCGGTGTCCGTCTGCAACGTGCATTTATACCCGTACATTTCGATGAAACGGCGGTTTGCGTCGTACGAGGAGATTTCGCCGTTATGTACGATGGAATAATCGAGGAGCGCGAACGGGTGCGCGCCGCCCCACCAACCGGGGGTATTCGTCGGATACCGACCGTGCGCCGTCCACGCGTAGCCCTCGTATTCGTCCAAACGGTAGAACTCGCCGACGTCCTCGGGATAGCCCACCGCTTTGAACGCGCCCATGTCCTTGCCGCACGAGAACACGTACGCGCCGTCGATACGGGCGTTGATCTCCGTCACCGTACGCGCGACGTATTCTTTTTCGTCTACCTGCGCCTTTGCGAGCGCGATGGAAGTGGGTATGACGAAGTATCGCCAAATGTGCGGTTCGTCGGTGATCTTGGGGGTCTTGCGAATGGGCATTTCCGCCATTTCCGCGACCTCGAATTTACGTTCCAGAAAACGCTCGCATTCCTCTTTGGCTTTCAACGTGTCGTAAAACACGTGCAACGCGTACAGTTCTTTGTATTTGGGATAGATACCGTACGCGGCAAAGCCGCCGCCAAGACCGTTCGAACGTTCGTGCATAGGCCGCATACTGTTCACGATCGCCTCGCCGCTGACCTTTCTGCCCTCTTTGGAGATCATCGCCGCGATCGCGCAACCGGACGGGATCCGTATTTCGCCTTCTCTTTTCATATTTTCTTTACGCCTCCGTGACGGAAGTGCCGTCATATTTTTTTATATTTTTTATCATTATACCCATCCGTTTTCCGCTTGTCAATTTTTCGCTGCGGTTATGACAAACTTTCATTTATGCGGATTTTTTGCTTTGGGTATAACGAGAACGCATAGTTCAGACGCCGTTTTTGCAAAAAAATCGGGAAAAAGCCTTGACAAATATTTGACAAAAGTATGCAAATAGAGTATAATGGTATCAACGATGGCAAGGGCGCCGAAAAGGTGTTGCCTTTGCCCTTTTTACTTTCCCCATCGATTCTATTTTATTATTATAAGGAGAAATATATTATGCAACTCGTATCGGATTATTTCGGATGTATGGTCTTTGACGACAAAGTGATGAAATCCAAGCTTTCTTCGGATATTTACAAGTCCCTCAAACGGACGATAGAGCACGGAAGAAGTCTGGATCTGTCCGTTGCCAACGCCGTTGCCACCGCGATGAAAGACTGGGCGGTAAGCCTCGGGGCTACCCATTTCACTCACTGGTTCCAGCCGATGACGGGTATCACCGCCGAAAAGCACGACAGCTTTATCTCCCCTGCGGAGGGCGGCAGAGTGATCATGGAATTTTCGGGCAAGGAACTCGTGCGCGGCGAACCCGACGCGTCCTCCTTCCCCTCGGGCGGTTTGAGAGCGACCTTCGAGGCGCGCGGCTACACCGCTTGGGACCCTACCTCGTACGCGTTCATTAAAGACGGCGTGCTTTGTATCCCCACTGCGTTCTGTTCGTACGGCGGCGAGGCGCTCGACAAAAAGACCCCTCTTTTGCGTTCGATGGAGGCGATCAACCGTCAGGCGATACGCGTTCTGAAATTGTTCGGAAACGAGGACGTTACCTCCGTCAAGACCACGGTCGGTCCCGAACAGGAATATTTCCTCGTGGACAAAGACCTGTTCACGCAAAGAAAAGACCTTATGTATACCAACCGTACCCTGTTCGGCGCGAAACCGCCCAAGGGTCAGGAGCTGGAAGATCATTATTTCGGCGTTATCAAGCCCCGCGTACAGGCGTTTATGAAAGATCTGAACGAGGAGCTTTGGAAGTTGGGCGTGCTTGCCAAGACGGAGCATAACGAAGTTGCGCCCGCACAGCACGAGCTTGCGCCTATCTTCGCTACGACGAACATCGCCGCCGACCACAACCAGCTGACGATGGAGATCATGCAGAAGGTCGCGAAAAAGCACAACCTCGTCTGCCTGTTGCACGAGAAACCCTTCGCGGGCGTGAACGGCAGCGGTAAGCATAACAACTGGTCCATTTCGACGAACACGGGCGTAAACCTGCTCGAACCGGGCGAAACGCCGTACGAGAACGCGCAGTTCCTGCTTTTCCTTTGCTCCATCATCAAAGCGGTGGACGATTATCAGGATCTGCTCCGCGTATCCGTCGCGTCTGCGGGCAACGACCACAGACTGGGCGCGAACGAGGCGCCTCCCGCCGTCGTGTCGATGTTCCTCGGCACGGAGCTGACGGAGATCTTGGAGGCGATCGAGAACGACCAGCCGTACGGTGCGAAAGAAAAGGAACTTCTGCGCGTAGGGGTACATACCCTGCCCAAGTTCCCCAAAGATACGACGGACAGAAACCGTACTTCGCCGTTCGCGTTCACGGGCAATAAGTTCGAGTTCAGAATGCTCGGTTCGTCCGCGTCCGTTTCCGGTCCGAACACCGTGCTCAACACCGCGGTTGCGGAAGTACTCAGACAGTTTGCGGACGAGTTGGAGGGCGCGAAAGACTTCCAGACCGCTTTGCACGAGCTGATCAAGAGAACGATCACCGAGCATAAGCGCATCATCTTCAACGGTAACGGTTACGACGACGCGTGGATCGCGGAGGCGGAAAAGAGAGGTCTGCTCAATCTCAAAACGACCCCCGACGCGCTCCCCTATTTCATCAAGGAAAAGAATATCGAATTGTTCACGCGGCACAAGGTATACACGGAAAAGGAAATGCATTCCCGTTACGAGATACTTTCCGAGAACTATTGCAAGCTCATCCGTATCGAGGGCCGTACGATGGTCGATATGGCGATGAAAGATATTCTGCCCGCCGTGAGCGAATACAGTCAGGTCCTCTGCAACACGCTCGCCGCGAAGAAAGCGGTTTGCGAGAGCGTAGACTGTTCGTATGAAACGGAGATGGTCGAGAAGATCTCCTCGCTGACGAAAGACGCGTATACGAGCGTGAAAGGCTTGCAGAAAGCGCTCGACGGAGCGGAGAAGGTAACGGACGTCACCGAGCTTGCTATGTATTACAAGGACAAAGTGCTGACGAAAATGCAGTCGCTCCGCGACGCGGCGGATTCGCTCGAAAATATCGTTTCCGCAGACTACTGGCCCTTCCCCACTTACGGCGAATTGCTGTTCGGCGTGAGCGAATAAACGAAAAATCACGGAGCTTTCGGAAAGTTTTTTCGAAAGCTCCGCATACTGTACGAATAGAGGTCTATTATGTTCAACGTGGAAAAGACGACGGAAAATGCCGTGGAATGGATACGGCAATGGTTCGAGGAAAACGGCAAGGGCTGTAACGCCGTAGTCGGTATTTCGGGCGGCAAGGATTCGAGCGTGGTTGCCGCGCTCTGCGTGAAAGCGCTCGGAAAAGAACGGGTGATCGGCGTTCTGATGCCCAACGGCGTACAGAGCGACATCAACTGCGCGCAACAGCTCGTCGCGCACCTGGGTATCCCCTATCACGTCTGCAACGTGAAAGCGGGCGTGGACGGCGTGTTGCGGTCTTTGGAAGAGGCGGGTATCGAGATCAGCCGTCAGACGAGGGTCAATCTTCCCCCGCGTATCCGTATGTCCACTTTATACGCGCTGTCGCAATCGAAGAACGGGCGCGTCGCGAACACCTGCAACCTTTCCGAGGACTGGGTGGGCTATTCTACCCGTTACGGGGACGCGGCGGGCGATTTTTCGCCGCTTGCGAAACTCACCGTGCAAGAGGTCAAAGAGATCGGGAAATATCTCGGCTTGCCCCTTTCGCTCGTGGCGAAAGTGCCTTCGGACGGATTGAGCGGCAAGACGGACGAGGACAATCTCGGCTTTACGTACGCCGTACTCGATCGGTATATCCGCGAAGGGGTATGCGAGAACGAGGAAACGAAAGCGCGGATAGATCGGTTACACGTGATGAACGAGTTCAAACTCAAACCCATTCCCTGTTTCGAATATACGCCCGAGGCGTAAAGGAATTTTTATATGAGATCGGAACTTACGAATACGGAGGACGACGCCAAGCAATTCGATTCCCTGCATGAGGAATGCGGGGTATTCGGTATCTATCAAAACCAAACCGCGCCCGTGGCGGCGAGCGTTTATTACGGGCTGTACGCGTTACAGCACCGCGGTCAGGAAAGCTGCGGTATGGCGATCTGCGACGACGGCGTTTTCCGTCAGTATAAAGGCGACGGGTTGGTCGCCGACGTATTTACCAAAAAAGCGCTCGCGGGGCTGGGCGAAGGGAATATCGCCATCGGGCACGTGCGCTATTCCACGACGGGCGGCAAGAACGCAAACAATATCCAACCGCTGGTCGTGCGGCATATCAAGGGCAATCTCGCCCTCGTACACAACGGCAATCTCACGAACGCGTACGAATTGCGTTCGGCATTCGAAAACCGCGGTCGGATCTTCCACGGCACGTCGGACACCGAGTCCATCGCCTACACGCTCGTGGACAAGCGGCTGCGCGTAGGGTCGGCGGAAGAGGCGATCGAACAGACCATGTACGAGCTGAAAGGCGCGTACTCGTGTATCGCGATGAGCGCGACCAAGATGATCGCGTTCCGCGATCCGAACGGGTTCCGTCCCCTCTGTCTTGGCAGTACGCCCGAAGGCGGGTATATCGTCGCCTCCGAATCGTGCGCCATAGACGCGGTAGGCGGAACGTTTTTGCGGGATATAAAGCCGGGCGAGATCGTCGTCATCAGCAAGGACGGCGTGCGTTCCATACAAACGCATTGCGGCAAGAAAGGCACGATTTGCGTGTTCGAGTACATTTATTTCGCGCGGCCCGATTCCGTCATCGAGGGCGCGAGCGTGCATAAAGCGAGAAAGCGTGCGGGCGCGTTCCTCGCGGAGGAAAGCCCCGTGGAGGCGGACGTCGTGATCGGCGTACCCGATTCGGGTATCGACGCGGCGATCGGGTATGCGGAGCGGAGCGGTATCCCGTACGGTATGGGGTTCATCAAGAACAAATATATCGGCAGGAGCTTTATCGCGCCCGACAAGAAACAGCGCGAAAACGCCGTGCGTATCAAGCTCAACGTATTGAAAGACACCGTAAAAGGCAAGCGGGTGGTGATGATCGACGATTCCATCGTACGCGGCACGACCTGCGCGCGGATCGTAAAACTGTTGCGCGAGGCGGGCGCGACGGAAGTACACATGCGCGTTTCCGCGCCCCCCTTCGTCAAGCCCTGTTATTTCGGCACGGACGTCGATTCGGAGGAAAACCTCATCGCGTGCAAGTTCGATACGGTCGAGAAGATCGCCAAAGAGATCGGCGTGGATTCGCTCGGATATCTGTCCGTAGCGGCGGCGCACAAGATCGCGGAAGGCGCGGCGTGCGAGTTCTGCGACGGGTGTTTTACGGGACGGTATCCCGTCGATCCGCCCAAGGAACACGCGAAAGACAAGTTCGAAGAGAAGATAAAGAGATGATGTTTTTGAAGGAAGGAAGTCCGATCGCGGTCGGACTTCCTTTTTTGGGAGAATATCCCGCGTATTTTCACAAAATTTTTTTCCGAAAATTTTAATCCCCCTATTGACAAACCCCGAAAAAAGAGGTATTATTATATAGAAGACGTTATAAAATAAATAACATATGTTTTTCAGACGAAAAAGAAAGGAGGAATTTTTATGTATTGCAGAGAATGTGGAGAAAAGCTCACCTTGCGTTTTTGCGAAAACGAAGGTCTTATCCCCTATTGCGGAAAGTGCCAGGCGTATAAGTTCCCGCACTTCCCCGTCGCCGTGTCGATGGTCGTCACCAACCGCGCGCAAGACAAGATATTGCTTGCAAAGCACGTTGAGGACGACGATTTCATTCTGTTCGCGGGGTATATCAAGAAAGGCGAGAACGCCGAAAAGACCATTCCCAGAGAGATCAAGGAAGAACTGGGGTTAGACGTCGTGAAAGCGAAATATATGTCCTCGCGCTACCACGCGAGAAAGGAAGTTTTGATGCTCAACTTCATCGTTATCGTCGAGGAAGGAGTCATCAAGCTCAAAGAGGACGAGGTATCGGAGGCGCGTTGGTGTACGCCCGACGAGGCGGTCGCGCTGATCCGCAAGGGTACGACGGCGGAATTTTTCTTGAACAACGCCGTTCGGGAGCTGAAACGGAAGATCTGAAAAAGCTCCGTATAAAAAATTTATCTTTCCCCGTTGCAACGCCCCTCTCGGGATTGACAACGGGGCGTTTTTTTGTTAAAATATAGAGGATAGTTTTAACGCCGTCGGCGGAGGATATTTACTTATGAATAAGATCGGTTTCGACAACAAAAAATACCTGTCTATGCAATCGGAAAAGATACAAGAACGCATCGGCGCGTTCGGGGACAAGCTGTATCTCGAATTCGGCGGCAAGCTGTTCGACGACTACCACGCCTCCCGTGTTTTGCCCGGTTTCGAGCCGGACAGCAAGATCAAGATGCTGTTAAAACTCAAAGACGTAGCCGAGATCCTCGTCGTCATCAGTGCCAAGGACATCATCAAGAACAAGTACCGCAGCGACCTCGGCATCACCTACGACGCCGACGTGATCCGTCTTATCGATATTTTCAAGAGCAAAGGCTTATTCGTCGGCAGCGTCGTAATGACGATGTATCAGCCCCAACCCGCCGTGGACGGGTTCATAAAACGGCTCAACAACCTCGGCGTTAACGTATACAAGCACTACGCCATCGAAGGCTATCCCTCCGACGTCGCCAAGATCGTGAGCGAAGAGGGCTATGGCAAGAACGAATACGTACCCACCTCCCGTCGGCTCGTCGTGGTGACCGCGCCCGGTCCCGGGAGCGGGAAAATGGCGACCTGTCTTTCCCAGCTCTATCACGAAAACCTGCGGGGCGTGAAAGCGGGTTACGCGAAATTCGAAACGTTCCCTATCTGGAACTTGCCCCTCTCCCACCCCGTCAACGTAGCTTACGAGGCGGCGACCGCCGACCTCAACGACGTGAATATGATCGACCCCTATCACATGGAGGCGTATCAGTCCCTTGCGGTCAACTACAACCGCGACGTGGAGATCTTCCCCGTCGTTTCGGCTATGCTGGAAAAGATACTCGGATATTCCCCCTACAAATCCCCCACGGATATGGGCGTGAATATGGCGGGATTCTGTATCGTGGACGACGAAGTTTGCCGAAAAGCCTCGCAAGACGAGATCTTGCGCCGTTACTACGTGGCGCTTTGCGACGCGCGTACGGGCAGGATCGGCAAGGACGTGGTGGCAAAACTCGAACTTCTGATGAGCAAATCGGGTATTTCCGCAGAGGATCGGAAAACGGTCGCGAGCGCGCTCGAAGTCGCGGAGCGGACGGGCAACCCCGCCGTTGCGATCGAGCTTAACGACGGGCGTATCGTGACGGGCAAAACGGGCGATCTGCTCGGCGCGTCGGCGGCGTGTCTTTTGAACGCGTTGAAAATGCTCGGCGGTATCGACGACAAGATAGAGTTGCTCTCCCCGACCATCATCGAGCCTATCCAAAAGCTCAAAGTCAATCACATGGGCGCGGTAAATCCCCGCCTGCACACGGACGAAGTGTTGATGGCGCTCGCCATTCGCGCGGTGTCCGACCCGATCGCCAAACTCGCCGTAGACCAGCTCGACAAACTGAAAAACTGCGAGATCCATTCTTCCGTCATTCTCTCGCACGTGGACGAGCGTACCTTCAAAACGTTGGGTATGCACCTCACCTGCGAGCCGCAAAGACAAACGACGGCAAATTAAAAAGGAAAGTTATAAAGAAAACGCGGTCGCGAAGTATTCGCGACCGCGGTCTTTTTAGTCTTTTATACGTCGAGTTGCATATCCCCGAATTTTATCCAGCCCTTTTTCCGCATAAACTCGGAAATGACGAGATTGAGCGCCGCGGGCAATATAAACATAAGAAGGAATATACCGACGATCCCCAAAGCGCCGCCCGTGTAATTGAACAGGTCGAACACGCCGACAAGTCCGCTCGTACCCATTCCCCCGCCCGACGCGCCGCATTTGAGTTTGAAAACGCAGGTCGAAAGCGGACCGAGTATCGCGCTCGAAAGGATCATAGGGGTCATGATCACGGGTTTTTTCATTACGTTGGGTATCTGCAACATACTCGTGCCGATCCCCTGCGAGATCAGACCGCTTACCTTATTTTCGCGAAAGCTCGCCACCGCGAACCCGATCATCTGACAGGCGCAACCGACCGTCGCCGCGCCGCCCGCAAGCAACATCGCCTCGTATTCCACCGAACCGACGGCGTAATTTTTGAGTACGGGCGAGGCTACCGCCACCCAGATCGCCGCGGAGGAGGTAGGCAGGGTCAAGAGCACGCCCATTACGACCGCGATGACGATACCCATTACGAGCGGCGTAGCGTCCGTCGCGATCGCGACGAGTTTTCCAAGCCCGTCCACGAGCCAAATGAACGGATACGCCGCGAACACGCCGACGAAAGCAAGCGACAGCGCGCCGAGCGGCACGAGCAAAATATCGAGTTTCGTTCTGCCCGCGTACAGCCCCGCTATTTCGACGACGAGCATCGTCACCACGTACGCGCCGATGGGATTTCCGGGCGCGCCGAGCGCAACGCTTACAAACGGCTGACTGCCGACAAACAGCTTGTCCGCGAATGCGCCGACCATACCCGCCACCGCCGCCGAGAACACGAGTAATTTATGTTTTCCGAGCGCGTGCGCTATGCCCACGCCGATCCCCGCGCCCATCAGCGTTTTGGCAAGCGCCGCGATATACGAAAGCGTATTGCCCACGTAATTGCCGCCTATCCAACCCGCGATCTGCGCCAGTATCGTTCCCGCGATGAGGGTGACGAACAGACCTTGCGCCATACCCGAAAACGCGGTGATGAAATACCGTTTGGGAAGGGTCTTGATATAATTTTTCGCTTTTACTTTGAAAGATAAAGCGGGAGTTTCTTCTTCGGGAGTTTGCATTTTTTACCTCGGAAAGATATTCTTTCCTTTATTATACCTTTCTTCCCCGCAAAAGGCAAGCGTTTACAAACGGAAAAAACCGTTCGTCACCGAACGGTTTTTTCTGCGTTGCGTACATTGAAAAGGCTTATTTCTTTTCAAAGCTATCGCAACAGGTGCAGCTTTCCGCGTCGCAACTGCACGTGTTACCCACGTGGATTTTGCGAAGGGTGCAATAGTCGCCCGAACGGTTGTACTTGCACTCGGTCACGCCGCAGCCGATACAGGTGTTGACTTCTTGTCCGTGTTCCATCATAGCAAAAAACCTCCTTTAAAGGTAAAAGCAGTATACGCAAATATCCGAAAGATTATTGACATTTCCGAAATTTTACTGTAAAATATTATTGTAAACAAATTTCGGGAGGATAAGTACTTATGAAAGTTTTATTGAACGCGGACGTGAAAGGCACGGGCAAGAAGGGCGACGTCGTAGAGGTCGCCGACGGTTACGGGAGAAATTTCCTGTTAAAGAAAGGTCTGGCGTCCCCCGCCACCGCCGCGAACGTGAACGAGGCGGCGCAAAAGAAAGCCGCGCAGGAATACCACAAAGCGGAAGAGATCAAGGCTTTGAAAGCGCTCGCCGCAGAGCTTGACGGGAAATCGGTGGTCGTAAAGATCAAGACGGGCGAGAACGGCAAAACGTTCGGCAGCGTTACCCCCTCGCACGTAGCCGCGGCGCTTGGCGAGCTTGGGTTCGACATCGACAAGAAAAAGATCAAAATGGAATCTGTGAAAACGCTCGGCGCGTTTTCCGCCGAAGTACGGCTTATGGAAAACGTTTCCGCAAAGATCAACGTTACGGTGGAAAGTCTTTAAAAGAGGGGTTGTGCAATGACGGACAATACGGAAAACGGCGGGGAAATCGAAAAGACCTCCCTCCCGCCCAAGATCACGAAAGACACCTTTCACGGCGTTGCCGCGACGAAAAAGGGTAAAATTTTATACTGGGCGAAAACGGTCGCGTTTTTGCTCGTTTCTTCCCTGCTCGTCGCATTCGCCGCGCACGCGCTCATCGCGCCCAACGATTTCACGATCGGCGGCGTGAGCGGTATCGCTATACTCGTCAACGTAGCCTCGAAGGGAAAAGTGCCGCAAAGCGTTCTCGTCTTTGCCATCAACCTGCCCCTCGTGCTCATTTCCTTCTTTTGCGTGAAGAAGAAGTTCGCGTTGCTTTCGGCGGCGAATATCTTATTGCAAACGGCGTGGCTGCTCGTGCTGGAAAACGCTTTCCCCGACCTTCGGATCGAGTTCGCGGACAACGGCGAAAAGATCTTCGCGGCGCTTGCGGGCGGTATCTGTATCGGTGCGGCGACGGCGCTTGCGTTCAAGATCGGCGGGAGCACGGGCGGCGCGGATATTATCGCCGTCATCATCCAACGGAAGTTTTCCGCCTCCTCGATCGCGCAAATGCTGTTCCTTATCAACTGCGCCATCATCGGTTCGTCGCTGTTCGTTTTCTACGACGCGGAACAACAGATCGCGTACAACGTTCTGCCCATTATGATGTCGGCGTTCGAGTCGTACGTGGAGAGCAAGACCAACGATTCGATGACGAGCGGTTTCCACTCCGCCATCGAGTTCCGTATCATCACCGACAAGCCCGAGGAAATGTCGCGCGCGCTTATGAAAGAGCTGTCCCGCGGCGTGACCTCGATCCCCGCGACGGGTATGTATACGAAAGAAAAACATTCGATGCTGCTGTGCGTAGTGAGCCGTCGGCAGGTCGCCACGCTCAGGCGGATCATGAAGAGCATAGACCCCGATTCGTTCGCGGTAATGTCGAGCGTTTCGCAGGTTTTGGGGCTTGGATTTTACTCGGACGAGATCTGAAACGGTCGAAAAAAGCGCGCGAAAAAGGGAAAATACGGGGCTTAAACGTAAAAAATTGAAAAAATCCTTTATTTCTCAAGGATTTTCGCAATTTTTTTCCTTTCGGAGCTTGACAAACTCCCCGTATATCCGTTATAATAAAATTACTTAGAAATTAAAGAATTTTTAAGAATTTCATTTTAAAGGGGATAAACTCTTATGAACAAAGGCGAATTGATCAAAGTAATGGCTGAAAAGGCAGGTTTCACGAACAAGGACGCGGCGACCGCGTACGAGGCTTTCGTTGAAACGGTTACCGAGGCTTTAAAAGCGGGCGACAAAGTACAGCTCGTAGGGTTCGGTACGTTCGAAGTAAAGGACGTTGCGGCGAAGACGGGTATCAACCCTCAGACGAAAGAAAAAGTCGAGATCGCTGCTTGCAAAAAGCCCGTTATGAAGTTCGGTAAGTCCTACAAAGACCTTATCAACAACTAATCAAGCACCTGACTAAAACCCCGACGCGGACAAGCGTCGGGGTTTTTATTTCGTTTTACGGCGATGGCACAACTAACGGTTGCGGCAAAGCCTTTATTCAAATTTCGGAAAAGTAGTCTATCCGCATCGCTTTCTTGACTTCCGAAAGGGTCTGCGCCGCCGCCTCGCGCGCGCGTTCGCTGCCCTTTTTGAGCATTTCCCAAACGGCGGGGATATCCTTGGCAAGCTCCTCGCGTTTCGCGCGAATGGGTTCGAGCGTTTCCTGTAAGACCGCGTTGAGGAGTTTCTTGACTTTCATATCCCCCAGCCCGCCGCGCTCGTAATGCGCTTTCATCTCGTCCAAGCAAGCGTATTCGGGCAGGTATTTCGCGAAATGTTCGTCCGTTGCGAACGCGTCCAAATAGATGAATGTGGGATTGTTCTTCGTGTCGCCCGGATCGGTGACTTTGATATGGTTGGGGTCGGTATACATACCCATTACCTTACGTTTTATCTCGTCTGCGGAGTCGGAAAGGTAGATACAGTTGCCGAGCGATTTACTCATCTTCGCCATACCGTCCGTGCCGGGCAAGCGCATACACGACTTATTTTCGGGCAGAACGGCTTTGGGTTCTACGAGCGTTTCCCCGTACAGACCGTTAAAACTTCTGACGATCTCGCGAGCCTGTTCGAGCATCGGGAGCTGATCGTCGCCCACGGGTACGGTGTTGGCTTTGAACGCCGTGATGTCCGCCGTTTGCGATACGGGATAGGTCAGAAAGCCCATCGGAATGGAGGTTTCGAAGTTTTTCTGTTTCAGCTCCGCTTTCACCGTCGGGTTACGTTCCAGACGGGAAAGGGTGACGAGGTTCATATAGTAGAAAGTCAGTTCGGTGAGCTGTTCCACGTGCGACTGCACGAAGATCGTGGACTTGGCGGGATCGATACCGCAAGCGAGATAGTCGAGCGCGACCTCGGTGATATTCGCGCGGACCTTTTCGGGGTTGTCGAAATTATCGGTGAGCGCCTGCGCGTCCGCGATCATAATGTATATCTTATCGTATTTGCCGCTGTTTTGGAGTTCTACGCGGCGTTTGAGCGAGCCGACGTAATGACCGATATGCAATTTTCCCGAAGGTCTGTCCCCCGTCAGAATTATATTTTTCATAATACCTCTTTCTTTTACATAGCCGCGGGCGTTTTTACGCATACTGTTGCTATGAAACGTTCTTTTTTACTCTTGACCGCCGTATTCTTCCTTTGCGCGATCGCGATCGTCGTGGTTTCGGGTCACGTATTCGAGCCGCGGGCGAGCGTTCCCGCCGCGACCGAACGTATCGTCGAACATACGACGGTCGTTCCCCCTTTACGCCTGCCGAGAAAGGTCAAGGCGTTATTGCCTCACTTCGCGCCGTAAACGTTACGGTATTTATACATCTCGGAAAGGTGTTCCTTGCCGTCGATGACCCCGTCCTCGATCGCCGCGATGATGTCGTCGATGGTGACGACGGAATACACGTCGATACCGAATTCCTTCTTCGCCTCGCTCACCGCCGAAAGGTCGCTGTTGAGCGCTTTTTCTTTTCTGTCTACCGAAATGACCATACCTACGACTTCGACGTTCGCCGCCGCTTGGAGCTTGGGCAAGATCTCGCGGAGCGCTTTGCCCGAGGTCATAACGTCTTCGATGACGATGACCTTTTCGCCGTCCGTAAGCTGTTTACCCACGAACAGACCGCCTTCGCCGTGGTCTTTCGCCTCTTTTCTGTCGAAACAGTAATTGACTTCCGTTTCGTAGTCGTTATAGAGAGCGATCGCGGTCGCGACGGAGAGCGGGATCCCTTTATACGCGGGGCCGACGAGGGTATCCGCCTGCAAGTTATTCTCGCGGATACACGCGGCGTAATATTCGCCGAGTTTGGCGAGCTGTTTACCCGTTTTATAGTTGCCCGTATTGATGAAATAGGGCGCGATACGACCGCTTTTGAGCGTAAATTCGCCGAATTTGAGCACGCCGCTCTTTACCATAAATTGAATGAATTGTTGTTTGTAGGTAAGTTCCATAACCGTTCTCCTGTTTTTTATATTCTTTTCTTTGGGGGATCAAAGCGCAACCTGCGTTGCGGGTACGCCTGACGGCGTGTGGCGCAACCTGCGGTTGCTTAATTTGGGGTTTGTTCGTGGGCGCTGCCCACACCCGACAGAGGCTCTGCCTCTGCACTCCGCAAGGGACGTTGTCCCTTGACCCTTGACCTTGGGTTGAGGGGGGCTACGACCTTTATATTTGGTGGAGTTGGAGCGTGCCCGTAAGTTCTGCGACGTTCGGGATATTATGACGGTCGCACCAAGCGTTCAGTCCGTCAATGATCTTCGGCATTGCGTACGGGTCGGTGAAATTCGCCGTGCCGACCTGTACCGCCGCCGCGCCCGCCATTAAAAATTCTACGGCGTCCTCCGCGCACGTGATACCGCCCATTCCGATCACGGGGATCTTTACCGCTTGCGAGGTTTCGTAGACCATTCGTACCGCGATCGGTTTTACGCCCGCGCCCGAAACCCCGCCCGTGTTGTTGGCGATGATCGGTCTGCGGCGCTCGATGTCGATCGCCATGCCCGTCAGCGTATTGATGAGCGATACGCAGTCCGCGCCGCCGTTTTCCGCCGCTTTCGCGTTCGTTGCGATACTTTCTACGTTCGGCGAGAGTTTGACGATGAGCGGCGTTTTCGTCAGCGCGCTCTTCGCCGCTTTCGTGACTTCCTCCACCGAACTCGGTTTGATACCGAATGCCATTCCGCCGCTCTTTACGTTGGGGCAGGAAATATTCAGTTCTATCATATCCGCTTTGCCGTCTAAACGCGCGCAGATATTATGATAATCTTCGAGCGTTTTGCCCGCGACGTTGGCAATCACGCACGTACCCGTTTTTTTCAGCCAGTCGAGATCGTTCTCTATGAAATGTTCCACGCCCGGATTTTGCAGTCCCACCGCGTTGAGGATCACGCCGCGGGATTCCGCGATACGCGGCACGGGATTGCCCAAACGCGGTTCGAGCGTAAGTCCTTTCGTCGATACCCCGCCCAGTTTGCCGATATCGTACAGTTCGTTGAATTCCCGTCCGAATCCGAACGTTCCCGACGCGGCGATGACGGGATTTTTCAGCGTTACGCCGCAAAGTTTTACCGATAAGTTTGCCATTCTCTTTTCTCCGTCTTTCTCACAACGTAACTTCGTTCGCGTTGAACACCGGTCCGTCTTTACATACCCGCGCACGTTTCCCGTTCGTCAGATCGCAAACGCACACGAGGCACGCGCCGATCCCGCAGCCCATTCTCTCTTCCAAGGAAACGTAACAGTTCAAATTCTCCCTCTCCGCGACCGCTTTGAGCGCGCGGAGCATAGGCGTAGGTCCGCAGGCAAGCACGACGTCGGGACGGTAGCCTTTTTCAAGTTCCGTCTCGAACGCCTGTACCGCGTTCATCTTCGCGCCGTAACTGCCGTCGTCCGTGACCGCGACGAATTTCGCCGCCTTTTCGAACTCCTCCGTGCCGCACACCGCGCCCGCGTTACGGTAGCCGATAAACGCGGAGATCTCTTTCTTCGCCGCGTACTCGCGCAAAACGGAGATGAGCGGGAACACGCCCACGCCGCCGCCTACGAGCGCGACTTTTCGTTCCGTTTCTTCCACGAAGAACCCGTTCCCGAGCGGCGCAAGCACGTTTACTTTCGTACCTGCCCCCAACGTTTTGAGTTTGTGCGTACCCTCGCCTTTGAGCTGATAGCAAAACGTTACGTTTCTGCCCTCCGCTTTGCAAACGGCGATGGGTCGGCGGAGAAGATGCGTGCCGCCGACGGAGATATTGCCGAACTGACCCGCGCGGACGCGGACTTCTTCGCCCATATCGAAAGTTACCGCGTGAATATTTTCGGCTATTTTTTCATTTTTGACGATCGTTGCGATATAGTCTTTCATTGCCGTGTTTATCTTCCCATTTTGCCGATGGTTTCGGACAGGTCTTTCTGCATGGCGATACACGCCGCGCGCGCCGCCTCGTAGTACGTGCCGCCGTTCTTCCTATACGCGCACAAAATGCCGCGGGAATTGTTCACTACGCCGCCAAGCCCGTCCGCTTTGAAACAGCTTTTGAGCATTTGCGCGTTCCCGCCCTGCGCCCCGTAACCGGGAATCAAAAAGAAGGTATGCGGCATCGTTTCGCGCAATCTCGCCGCCTCCGTCGGGTGCGTCGCGCCGACGACCGCGCCGACCGCCGAATACCCGTATTTGCCGACCGTGCTTTCCCCCCATCTCTCTACGAGGTCGCCCATGTGTTCGTACATGGGTTTGCCGTTTTCGAGAACGAGGTTCTGCACCTCCGCGCCAGAGGGGTTGGAAGTCTTGACAAGCACGAAAATACCTTTATCCCTCTTTTCACATTCTTCCACGAACGGCGCGATACCGTCCGTGCCGAGATAACCGTTTACGGTCACGTAATCGGAGGGGAACGCTTTCGCCGTCTTGCCCTCCACCGCCGTTTCACCGAGGAAGGTCTTTGCATAGCAAGCCGCCGTCGAGCCGATGTCGTTGCGTTTCGCGTCCGCGATGACGACGAGGTCCTTTTCCGCCGCGTATTTGAGCGTTTCTTCGTACGCTTTCATACCCGCTACGCCGTACATTTCGTAGTACGCGATCTGGACCTTAACGGAAGGAACGACGTCGCGCACGGTGTCGATGAGTTTCTTATTGAACTCGAACACGCGTTCCGCTACGCCCTCGAACGTGGTCACGCCCGCGCGCATTTCGTCGGGCAGGTAGTCGAACAGGGTGTCCAGACCCACGCACGTGGGGTTTTGCATATCGATGATCTTTTCTATCAGTCTGTCGGTTATCATAGCTCACTCCTTATATTTGATCTCGCCGTCCACGATCGTGTATTTCACCACGCCGTGGAGCTTATATCCGCCGAAAGGATTGTTCTTGCCCTTGCTTACGAACTTTTCGGGTTCGACCACGTAGCTCTCGTCAAGATCGGCGATCGTGAGATCGGCGGGCTTGCCCTCCGCGATCTCGCCCCCTTCGAGACCGAGTATCCGCGCGGGTGCGGCGGACATTTTGTCCGCAAGTTCGTTCAACGTCAGAACGCCCGTTTTATACAGATAAGTGACCGCGAATCCGAACGAGGTTTCGATCCCGCTTATTCCGAACGCCGCGAGGTTGTATTCCACGTTCTTGTCGTTGGCGTGGTGCGGCGCGTGGTCGGTGACGATACAATCGAGCGTGCCGTCTTTCAGACCCGCCAGTATCGCCTGTTTGTCTTTCTCCTCGCGAATGGGAGGGTTGACCTTGGTGTTCGTATCGAATCCCGTAACGATCTCGTCCGTGACCGCGAAATAGTGCGGGCAGGTCTCCGCCGTTACTTTTACGCCCGCCTTTTTCGCGTCGCGAATGAGACGCACGCCGCTATACGTGGAAACGTGGCAGATATGCACGGGTACGTTCAAGCTTTCCGCAAGCGAAATTTCTCTCGCGATGATGATATCTTCCGCCGCGCGGGGAATCCCTTTCAGACCCGCGATCGTCGAGCTTAACCCTTCGTTCACAACGCCGCCGTCCACAAGGTCTTTATCCTCGCAATGGCAAAGGCATTTGACGTTAAACCCGCTCGCGTATTCCATCGCAAGGCGCATAAGCCGCGCGCTCTTGACGGCTACGCCGTCGTCGGAGATCGCCACCGCGCCCGCTTTCTTCATTTCGCCGATGTCCGCGAGCTGTTCGCCTTTCTCCCCTTTGGTGATCGCGCCGATGGGGTGTACCTTACACAGGTTCACCTCTTGCGCTTTATGTTTGACGTAGCTCACGACCACTTTATTGTCCATAACGGGGTTGGTGTTGGGCATACAGCAGATCTGCGTGAACCCGCCCTTGACCGCCGCCTTCGAGCCGCTTTCGATGTCTTCTTTATATTCGTAGCCCGGATCGCGGAGATGTACGTGCATATCGATAAGACCGGGGAAAACGTGTTTGCCCGACGCGTCTATCTCTTCGCCGCCGTTTGCGGGGAGCTTGTCCGCGATCTTGACGATCTTGCCGTTCTCGACGAGGATATCTTTCTTTTCCACCGAGTTTTTAAGTACTACGTTGCCGTTCCTGATGATCATATCTCTTCTCCTTATATCTCTTTTTTCGCGTGTTCTCTGTAATCGTTGAGCAGTTTGAGCACCGCCATACGCACGGCGATCCCCGAGAACACCTGTTCTTCGATACGGCTCTGTTTATGGTCGATGACCTTGCCCGTAAGCTCCACGCCGCGATTGACGGGACCGGGGTGCATAACGATGGCGTGGGGTTTTGCCAAGGCGAGCGACTTGCCGTCCACGCCGTAAAACTCCGCGTATTCGCCGAGCGAAGGGAAGTTGCCCGCCTGTTGGCGTTCGAGCTGGATACGAAGTCCCATCACGACGTCCGCGTTCTCAAGCGCCTCCTCTTTCGTCTTGCAAAGCTTTGCGCCGAGCTTGTCTATGTCTTTGGGAATGAGCGTTTCGGGAGCGTACATATACACTTCCGCACCCATCGTTTTCAACCCGAACAGGTTGGACTTGGCTACGCGCGAGTGTTTGATGTCCCCGACGATCGCGACTTTCAAGCCCTCTAATTCCCCGAACGTTTCCCGCATCGTGAGCATATCCAACAGCGCTTGCGTGGGGTGTTCGTTCATACCGTCGCCCGCGTTCAGAACGCCCGCTTTCACCGTTCTTGCGAGAAGGTAAGGCGCGCCGCCCATAGGATGGCGCATGATGAGAAAGTCGTTCAGCTGCGCGTCCAGCGTTTTTCCCGTATCGACGAGCGTTTCGCCTTTGGCTACCGACGACGAACCGGCGGTGATATTAATAACGGTCGCGCCGAGGTATTTGGCGGCGAGTTCGAAACTCGTACGCGTACGGGTACTGTTCTCGTAGAAGAGAATGGTCGCCGTTTTGCCTTTGAGGTAGGGCAGATTTTTGTCGCCCTCTTTTAAGTGCCGTTTCATATCCGCCGCGACGTCGAGGATCTCCGTTATTTCCTCTTTCGTCGCGTCGATAAGCCCCAGCAAGTCTTTTCTTTTGAGCATAAAGTTTATCCTCCCGTAAAAAAACGCCTTGAACGAAACGACGCCCAAGACGCAAATGAACAAAACAGCACCACGCCGATTCGGTTGTTTCGTTTTTATCCCGTATATTATACCACTTTTTTCTTTTCTTGTAAAGGATAAAAACACGGGTTTTTCAAATCCGAAAAATTTTCTTTCCTTTTAATACACTTTCACCAGTTTAAAACCTACTTTATCGCAGGACGCGAGGATATATTCCACCCCGTTTTTCTCCGTTTTGAGCGGAAAATACGCCGCGCCGTGGATATGCCCGAACACGACTTTCTCCACGCCGTGCGTTTCGAAAAGCTCGGTGAAAAGCGAACCCTCGTTTTTGAGGTTGAACGGCGGATAGTGTATCATCGCGATCTTTTTATCCCCTTCTTTGGCGAGCTTGTCCGCCTCCGCGAGCGCCAGACGGAACCGTTCCGCCTCCCGAAGATAGAGCTTGTTGTCCTGTTCGGAGTAGTCGGGACTGCCCGGACAGCTCCAACCCCTCGACCCAACGATCACGAATCCGCCGATCTTCACCGCGTCCGTCTGCAAAAACACAAAACTCCCGTCGGGTGCGGCGGCGCGGAGCTTGGAAATACCGTTCCACCAGTAATCGTGATTGCCGCGAATGAAAACCTTTTTCCCCGGCAGATCGGCGAGCGCGCGAAGATCGACGAGCGCGTCGCCGAGTTTCATCGCCCAACTGATATCGCCCGAGATGAGAACGGCGTCCTCCTCTTTCACGATCGAACGCCAGTCGTTTTTTATTTTTTCGAGATGACCTTCCCAGCCGCCGCCGAACACGTCCATCGGTTTTTCCGAAACGGCGGACAGGTGCAGATCGCTTATCGCATACACATTCATACGGCTATTATACCAGTTTTTTTACAAAAAAGCAAGGAAAAAAAGGGGGAGTTTTCGCGTGAGCGAGAACTCCCCCGAACCGTTTCAGGATTTCATTCAGCCTTTGCAAGCGCAGGGTTTTGCCTGCGGGTACAGCGGCAATTCGAAAAATCCCGCGCAAACTTCCTGCGAGTATTCCTGCATGGGCGGGATCACGCAATAGCCGTACGAGGGCACGAGAAGTTCCACCGACATCGCGATCTTCAAAATGACCGTCGCGCAAATGGACGCCGTAAAGCCCTGCGTGTTGCAATCGAACACCCCTTCGGGCGCGACCGCGCTCACCACCGCTTTGACGGTGAACGGCATGATCGAGGGCGAGGGTACGAACATCAATACGTCTTCGTTCAAAGACAGTATCGCCGTCGCGCTGCCCTCTACCCCGTTCGCGTCGGTGTAGAGTACTTCGAGGGGTACGGACACGGTCGCCTGCACCCGCGCGCATTGTTTGTCGGGTTGGCGTTCTACGTTCAAGTTCGTGACTTTCGCCTCCGAGCTTTTCGAACGCGCGCTGATAAAGGTCAAAGGATATGTAGGACATTCGGGCGACAGATCGCAAAGGGTAAGCGAATAGTTATCGAGTTGGCTTTGCTTGATACCCGCGTCGAAGATCTTTTCCGCCTGAATACACACCTTTTCCGTCAAGCCGCTCAACGGGTTGCCCGTGATCGTACCGGGACATTTGTCCGATTGAAAATTAGAGTAAAAGGACATTTATATACCTCCTGTTACGAATGACAAAACGGCAAGTTTTTTCGCGCGTTTTTCAAGAGTTTCTCCGCGCGCGATACCCCGCCGCGTTTTTCGGTCGTTCGCGAAATAATTACTTATTATATCGTATGCGGACGGCGGGAACAATGTGACGGGCTTTACAAGATCACCCGCATACCGATATACAGAATATCCGTTCCGTTTTTCCGTTCGTACCCCTCCTCGTTGCCGCAAAGCAAGGTCTTCGTTTCGCCCGCTTTCGCCGTGTACGCGTTGCCGCGGGTATCGGGTATCCGCAGGATCTGACCGACAAAAGGCGGGGAAACGAGCGCGTTTTCCTTGACAAGAAGGCGTTCGGCGACCCCGAACGTTTCGGCGATATTGCGGAGGGTCTGCCCCTCTTTGACTTTATAATATTTGCTTATTTTCACTCTCAACATATCATCAATATATGCCCGTTTTCAACAAAAAATGCCGCTATGCAAACGGCTTGTCATAAACGGGCGGGGACGGCTCGTACAATAGTACTATGAAAAAGCACTCGAAAAACGCGCGCGCCGCCGCAAAGACCACCGTCTACACCACCGCCTCTCTCGTCACCGCGCTCTCCGTCGCGGAGCGGGGTCTGGGATTTTTGTACCGCATCGTTCTCTCCCGCCTGATCGGCGCGGAGGGTTTGGGGTTATATCAGGTCGCCCTATCCCTATTCTCGGTATTTTTGACCCTCGGTACGGGGGGCATACCCGTCACCGTTTCCCGTCTTACCTGCAAGAGCAAAGCGGAAAACGACCCGCGCGGGGAGAGCGGCGCGTTCACTTCGGGCGTACTCCTTTCCCTACTTCTCACCCTGCCCGTCCTGCTCGTATTTCTGCCTTTCGGACAGCATTTCACCTTCCTGTTTTCGGACGAGCGCGCCGTACCCGTATTCAAAATTTTGCTTATCGGGCTGGTCTTTTCCTCGCTGTACGCCGTCGTTCGCGGCAGTTTTTGGGGGAACAAGAAATTCCTGACCTCTTCGCTCATCGAGATCGCGGAGGAAACGGTGATGGTCATTGCGGGCGTATTGCTCCTGCGGAACGTGGACGGTTCGTTGGAGGGCGCGAAACTCGCGGCGTGGGCGGTGGTTGTTTCCTATCTCTTCTCGTTCGCCGCCTCCGCGCTCTGTTTCCTGTTTGGAGGCGGCAGGTTCTCCTCGCCGAAAAAAACGTTCAGACCGTTGTTCAACGCTACCCTGCCCATCACTTCCGTGCGGGCGAGCGGTTCGCTCGTGAACTCCGCCGTCGCCGTTTTACTGCCCGCCATGCTCATTCGCGCGGGTGCGACTTCGGCGGAGGCGTTGCGGCTGTTCGGCGTGGCGACGGGTATGGCTATGCCCGTTTTGATGATCCCCTCGACCGTCGTCGGGTCGCTGTCGCTGGTGCTCGTGCCCGAACTGTCCGAGGACTACTACCGCCAAAACCGCGTACGTTTATACAAGAATCTCGAACGGGGTATCGGCGTGTCCTTTTTGGTCGCGTGCGTGCTTTTGCCCTTCTTCTACGCGCTCGGGCAAGACCTCGGCGCGATCGCGTTTTCCGAACCGCTCGCGGGCGAGATCATCGTCAAGGGGTGCGTGATCCTTTTGCCGATGAGCCTTACGATGATCACGACGGGTATGCTCAATTCGATGGGGTTCGAAAGGCAAACGTTTCTGTTCTATTTCTTCGGCGCGGCGGCGACCCTGCTTTGTATCCTGCTCCTGCCCGCCGTTTGCGGCGTGTACGCGTACGTCGTGGGGCTGGGCGCGAGCTACGTGGTGAACGCGGTCTGCAACCTGATCTTGCTCGGCAAGAAATGCCCCGAATTTTACAAACGGCACGGGAAGTCGCTGTTGAATACGGTTTTTCGGGCGGCGATCGTCGTTCTGCCGCTGTCGCTGTTGGGGCGGTTGTTCGCGGCGGCGTTGCCGCGGGTGCTGTCCCCTTTGCCCGCCGCCGTTCTTTCGGCTGCCGTGCTGGGAATTCTTACGGTCGTATCCTATTTTTTGTTGGGGATATTCCCGAAAAAAACGTTTTTGAAAAAGTTCCGCGCGAAAAAAGCGGGCAAAAACGGGGTATCGTAAGAGTTTTGCGGGGATTTTTTGTGATTTTTATCCTTTTTTTAGTAACTTTTCCCTTTCGTTTCTTGACATTGCTTGCAAATCATAGTAAAATAGTAACGTAAACAAATTTTTAGCAAGGAGATTTTCTATGGGATACAAAACCAAAGAATGGCGTAACGCGATGCGCGTAACGCTCGACTACAACAATATGACGGACACGTTCTTAGGCGAACAGGGTCTTACCGCGAAAGAGCTTTCCGCGTACAGCCGTAAAGCGTCCAACGCTTTCCGTTACGTGAAAGAGAACCGCGGCAAAGACGAACTGTATATGGGTTGGACGGAACTTCCCTACAACCAAAACGAGATCGTAGCCGATATACTCGTCACCGCGAAAGATATCCGCCGCAAGTTCCAGAACTTCGTCGTGCTCGGTATCGGCGGCAGCGCGCTCGGTCCCATCATGGCGTTCAACGCGCTTTGCCATCTGCACTACAACGATCTGCCCAAGATCCAGAGAAAAGGCCCGAAATTCTACGTGGAGGACAACGTTGACCCCGTCAGAATGAGAGATCTGCTCGACGTCATCGATCCCGCGAAAACCTGCTTTAACGTAATTTCCAAATCGGGCGCGACCAGCGAAACGATGACCCAGTACCTCATCATTCTCGACCTCTTGAAAAAGGCGGGCGTGGACGTGAAAGAAAACGTTATCTTCACGACGGACGCGAACAAGGGTAATCTCAAAAAGATCTCCGACGAAGTCGGCGGGATCAAGAGCTACGTTTTGCCCGACGGCGTAGGCGGCAGATTCTCCCAGCTCTGCCCCGTAGGTCTGTTACCCGCGGCGGTGCTCGGTATCGACATCAAAGGTCTGCTTGCGGGCGCGGCGTATATGGACCATATCTGCCGTTATCCCTCTATGCACAAGAACCCCGCTCTTATGTGCGCGGTACTCCAAGTCGCGGCGATGGAACGCGGCAAGAACGTAGGCGTTATGATGCCCTACTCCGACAACCTCAAATACCTTGCGGACTGGTATTGCCAGCTCTGGGCGGAATCGCTCGGCAAGAACGTGACCCTCGACGGCAAGCCCTGCAACGTCGGTCAGACCCCCGTCAAATCGCTCGGCGTTACCGATCAACATTCGCAGGTACAGCTCTACACCGAAGGTCCTTTCGATAAGGTCGTCACCTTCCTGTCCTTGAAAAAGTACGGTTGCGAAATGCCCATTCCCCACGGCTGCGAGAACATTCCCGACGTGGCGTTCCTCGGCGGACATACGATGGAAGAACTCATTCAGGCAGAGAACGCGGCTACGGCGTACGCGCTGACGAAAGCGGGCAGAATGAACTATACGCTCTGGATCCCCGAACTCAACGCGTTCACGCTCGGTCAGCTTTTGTTCCTGTTCGAGTTGCAGACGGCGTACGCGGGCGCGATGTTCAATATCAACACGTTCAACCAACCGGGCGTAGAAGAAGGCAAGAAAGCCACGTTCGCGCTCCTCGGCAAAGCGGGTTACGCGGAGAAGAAGAAGGAACTCGATTCCCTGCCCGCGAAAGATCCCAACTGCATTATCTGAAAATAACACAGCTCAAAAAAGATACGGCGTTCCGATTTCGGAACGCTTTCTTTTTTGGGAGTCAGAGGTATAAAACGGGAAAAGTACGGCTATACTCAAAACGGAAAATCAAACGGGAACTTTGCAAACGGTCTTTTACATATAATACGGTAAGGGAGTTTGTTCGGTTTTCAAAAGAGGTGTTGAGTATGAACGTAAAACGCGGTGAATTGTATTATGCGGATCTTTCGCCCGTGGTGGGCAGCGAACAGGGCGGTATCCGTCCCGTTCTCGTCGTGCAGAACGATATAGGGAACAAGTATTCCCCCACCATCATCGCCGCCGCCGTCACCAGTAAAATAAACAAAGCCAAACTCCCCACGCATATCGAGTTGCCCTCCGCGTACGGGCTTGCCAAAGACAGCGTTATCCTGCTCGAACAGATCCGAACGCTCGACAAGCGGCGTTTGAAAGAACGGATCGGCGAACTGCCGCCCGCCACGATGTTACGGGTGAACAAAGCCATTTTGATAAGTCTTGGGTTTCCCGTCAATCAATAAAATACCGAACCGCCACAAGTCGTTGCTTTTTTGCAAAAAAAGGCAAATTCCGCGGCGGTTTTTATTTTATAATGAAAGCCGTGTAAAAACAAACCTCGGAGGCTCTGTATGACCATTCGGAAACACACGGACTATTTTCGTATCCTTTTATACCTGCTCTTTGGCGCGGCGTTGCTGTTTTTGCGGTTCGTCGGCGACAACGGCGAACCCGTCGGGCTTGCGCTCGTCTACGCGATGAGCCGCGCGGGGCTTTCCCCCTACATATCCGCGCCGCTGTACTTTCTCACCTCCCTGATAAACGGGAACGGCAAAGAAATACTGCTCTACGCCCTGCAAGCCGCCTTGCTTATGCTCGGATTCTTCCTACGCGAAAAACTTCGGAAGGCGAACGCGGTCGGCGCGGGCGTACCCCCTTTATTCTGTTTGGCGGTGGGGCTTGCCGCGTTCGCGGCGTTCGCGCCCTTTACTCCTTACGCCCTGCCCTTCGGGTTGGTCTTTCCCGATCTTGTGCAAAAGGTCGTCGCCGCCGCCGCGATCTTCTTACTCGCCGCCGTTTTCACCGTCGGCGTGCGGGCGTTACTGCGTAAATTTTTACGTTGTCGGCTACGCGAAGACGAGCTTGTGTTCGCCGTGTTTTTCTTCGTGATCACGGGGGTGGGCGTTTGCAAGTTTTTGGGCGTGAACGCATACCTGGGTATCGCGTTTTTCGTTTTGCTCTCCTTTGCCTGCGCGACCAAGGACGCGACCGCGCTCGTCTGTTCGTTCGCGCTCTCCCTGCCGCCGTTGATCGTGTTCGGGTTATCCCCCGAACGGTTTTTCGTCTACGGCGTGGCGATCACGCTGTTTATCCGTTCGGGTCGGCTCGCCGCCGCGTGCGCTATGCTCGCCGTGTTCTTTGCGTACGGGTACGTGGACGGGCTATACGCGTTCGAGACTTCGAGGCTGGTACAGGCTATCCTGTCGGCGGTCGTACCCGCGCTCCTTTTTGTGTTATTACCCGCGCCGCTCGTGCGGGAGATGGAGAACAGACTGATATTCTACCGTGAAAAGCACCTTTCGCGGGTGGCGATCAACCGCAACCGCGCGGCGATCGGAGAACAGTTATTCGAAATATCGGCGGTGTTCCGCGAGATACAGTCTACCTTTTCCGCGCTCGGCACAACGGAGGCGGAGGAGGGCGCGAAAGAGTATATCCGCGGTTGCGTAGTGGAAGAGGTCTGCAAGCCCTGCCCGCAATACCGTTCCTGTCAGCGCAAGGGTGCGACGGACGAATTGTCCAAGCTCATAGACGTGGGGTGTTTAAAAGGCAAGACCAACCTCATCGACGTGCCGAAAACGCTATCCGATCTGTGTATCGATCAAAGCAATATCCTATACGCGGTGAATCGGCAGATCGGGGATTATCGGAAATATATGACGGAAACGGAAAACGCCGCCTCGGGCAGAACGTTGCTCGCGGGGCAGGCGCAGGGCGTGAGCGAGATCTTACGCAATCTCGCGCTCGAACAGAGCGAACCGCTCCGTATCTATACCGACAAAGAACGGTTACTGAATATCGCGTTACTCGGTGCGGGCGTGGTGTGTTCGGAAGTGCTGGTCTACGGCGACGAGGACAACCCTACCCTATCCCTCGTCACGTACGGGCGCGCGGACGTAAAAAAGATCGCCGCCGTCGCGAGCCATCTTTTTGAAACGCCGATGATCATTTCCGAACGCCTGACCCTCGGCAATGATAAATATTGCTGTATTTTGCACAAAAAGCCCGTGTTCGACGCGGCGTTCGGGGTCGCGTCGGCGAAAAAAGCGGGCGAAACGGCAAGCGGAGATACGCACTCGGTCATCAAGATCGACGAACGCAGATTTTTGGTCGCGCTGTCGGACGGTATGGGGAGCGGAGAATACGCGCGGCGGATCTCCGAAAGCACCATTTCCCTGCTCGAAAGTTTCTACCGCGCGAAAATGCCCGCAGACACCGTACTGTCTACGATCAATAAACTTCTTACGTTCAGTAAGGAAGAAACGTTCGCTTGCGTGGACATCGCCGTGGTCGATCTCGACAGCGGAAAAGCGGATATCGTCAAGATCGGTTCGCCCGTCGGGTTTATCTTGTCGGGGAATACCGTCAAAGTCCTCGAAAGCGGGTCCTTGCCGCTCGGTATACTCGACTCCCTACGCCCCGACACCGCCTCGTACGAGCTTTTGGAAAACGATACGTTACTGTTTTTGAGCGACGGCATTACGGGCGCGTTCGGCTCGACGACCGATCTGTACGACGTTTTGAAAAGTATCCCCGTGAACAATCCCCAACAGCTCGCCGACCTGCTTTTGGACCGCGCGATCCAAGCCTACGGCGGCGTAGCGAAAGACGATATGACCGCCGTCGCCGTGCGGTTGTTTAAGGCGGCATAAAAAACTCGATCGAAAAAAAAGGATTGTTTTAGGGGGAGGATACTTGTGTTCCACTTGCCGTCTACCTCTCGCCCGTCGAAAGGCTTAGATACGAGCAAGACAAGGAGAAGGAGCATTTTCGACGGGAGATGTACTAAACGTACACGAGCGAGAAAAGCGCACCTTCGACGAAGTATTGCGACGTATATAAGCCTTTCAAAAAACAAACAACCTTCATCTCCCGACGAAGGTTGCTTGCCCAAAATGAGGTTTTCTATAAGAAAACTTTTAGGAATTGTTTAAATTATTCGTTCGGCTTTTCCTCGTCGTTTTCGACGGGTGCGGCGGGTTCTTCCGTTACTTCTTCGGTAACTTCTTCCGCTTTCGCCTCGGCAGCTTGCTGTTTCGCCGCCATCTTCGCCAGTCTCGCGTCCTTTCTCGCTTGCGCTTTCATTTCTTTCGTTACGATACGCGCGGAGTCGATACGTGCACGCATTTCCTGCGGTGTGGGAGGTACGAACGCCGAACCTTCCGCATTCTCTTCGATGACTTCGTAGCCTTCGTCTCTGTCAAGGAGCGTAGCCTCCGTTTCACCGTCGAAGAGGTGAATGTGGTGCGCGTCGAACGCAAGGTCTACGATATCTTTGAGCGCAACTACCGCACGGCTGGAAATCTTCGCGATCATCTGCGTGGAGTTGTCGATGACCGAGCTTTCCTTACCCTCGTGGTCGAGTTCGCAATAGATCTGCGTTTCCGCACCGAGTTTTTCGATAACTTCGATACGCGCTTTTACCACCGTTTCGGGCGAGTTGGAAATGAACATCTGGTCCTGATGGATATCTTCGGGACGAACGCCGAGCGTTACTTTCTTGCCGGTATCGAGATATTCGTTGATATTCTTGATTCTTGCCGCAACGCTCTTGGGAAGAAGAATCTTGTTGCCGCCGATGAATTCGACGTATACCTTGCCTCTCTTCGAGGTGAGCGTGGATTCTTTAAAGAAGTTCATCTGAGGCGTACCGATGAAACTTGCGACGAACAGGTTGATGGGATAGTCGTACAAGTTCTGCGGCGTGTCTACCTGCTGCATAAAGCCGTCTTTCATAACGACGATACGCGTACCCATCGTCATAGCTTCGATCTGGTCGTGCGTAACGTAGATGAACGTCGTAGCAAGACGAGCGTGAAGCTTGGAAATTTCCGTTCTCATCGAAGCACGGAGTTTCGCGTCGAGGTTGGACAAAGGTTCGTCGAGAAGGAATACCTTGGGTTCACGAACGATGGTACGACCGAGCGCAACACGCTGTCTCTGACCGCCGGACAATGCCTTGGGTTTTCTGGAAAGGTAATCGGTGATACCGAGGATTTCAGCCGCAGCCTTAACCTTCTGATCGATGACTTCCTTGGGTACTTTACGAAGTTTCAAACCGAACGCCATGTTGTCGTATACGGACATGTGGGGATACAATGCGTAGTTTTGGAATACCATCGCGATATCTCTGTCCTTGGGAACAACGTCGTTGACGAGCTTGCCGTCGATGTATAATTCACCGGAAGAGATCTCTTCGAGACCGGCGATCATACGAAGGGTCGTGGATTTACCGCAACCGGAAGGGCCGACGAG
>JBGVLV010000006.1:0-40076 GCA_045124465.1 Candidatus Scatosoma sp. | reverse complement strand
TAACGGCTTGACCGCCGATGGATACGGGTCTTTGTTTTTTGTTCTTTTTTTCTTTCATACGGATTATTATAAATTAGGTGTGGAAATAGGAGTTTTGCCAAAAACGGCGTAGATACGAGTAAGACAAGGAGAACGCGGCTTTCTCGACGGGAGCGTACTTGTCGTACGTGACCGAGAGAAAACGTAAGTTCGACGAAGTATTACGAAGTATATAAACCGTTCAAAAAGGTAAACGGAATTTGCCGCGCCCACCCTTTAACTGTTTCATCAACTGTTTCGTTTGATCGAACTGTTTCAAAAGCTGGTTGACGTCCTGTACCGTCGTGCCGGAACCCGCCGCGATACGGCGTTTTCTCTTGCTGTCGATGATGGACGGGTTGTCGCGCTCCGCTTTCGTCATCGAAAGGATAATGGCTTTCGTGCGTTCTATCTTTTTCTCGTCGATGTCGCCCTCGTTGACTTTGAGCTTGTTCGCGCCCGGCAGCATCGAGATCATCGCCGACGCACCGCCCATCTTCTTCATCATCGAGAACTGTTCGAGATAGTCGTTGAGCGTGAACGAATTCGCGAGCATTTTCTGCTGCATCTTCTTCGCGTCCTCTTCCGTGATCGCCTGTTGCGCTTTCTCGATGAGCGAAAGCACGTCGCCCATACCCAGTATCCTCGACGCCATTCGGTCGGGATAGAACGGTTCGAGATCGGTCAGCTTTTCGCCTACGCCGATGAACTTGATGGGTTTCCCCGTCACCGCTTTTATGGACAAACACGCGCCGCCGCGGGTGTCGCCGTCGAGCTTGGTCAGTATCACGCCCGTGATCTCCAAACGGCTGTTGAACGTTTCCGCAACGTTCACCGCCTCCTGACCCGTCATCGCGTCCACGACCAAAAGCGTTTCCGTCACTTCGACTTCTTTCTTGATATTTTCCAGCTCCTGCATCAACGTTTCGTCTATTTGCAGTCGCCCCGCCGTATCGAGGATCACCGTATCGTAGTTCATCGACCGCGCGTACTCGATCGCCTGTTTCGCCGTCTTTACGGGGCTTTGCGTGCCCTTTTCGAACACTTCCACCTGCGCGTTCTTGCCGACGACCTGTAATTGCGCGATCGCTGCGGGACGGTAAATATCCCCCGCCACGAGCAAGGGTTTTTTGCCCTGTTTTTTCAGCTGCACGGCGAGCTTACCGCAAAGCGTCGTCTTACCCGCGCCTTGCAGACCGCACATCATGATCACGGTCGGGAGCTTGGACGAAACTTCGAGTTTCGCGTTCTTGCTGCCCATCAGCTCTATGAGTTCTTCGTTGACGATCTTTATGACCTGTTGCGCGGGATTGAGGGAAGAAAGGATCTCCTGCCCGACCGCCTTTTCCGAAACTTCCGCGATGAACTGCTTGGCGACTTTCAGATTGACGTCCGCCTCCAACAACGCCACGCGCACCTCGCGCATAGCCGTACGGATCTCAAGCTCCGTCAGCTTGCCGCGCTTGGTCAGCTTGGAAAATATATGATTGAGTCTTTCCGATAAAGAACCGAATAAAGCCATCTGAACCTCTTTTACCGCTTTTCGTCAAGTTGCTTTTGCAACACGTCCAACTTCTCCTGCATTTCTTGCAACGTCTTTGCAAAACCGAGTTTTTCCTCGTATTTTTCCAGTTGCTTTCTGCACTTTTGCAAACAGTCGGACACGCTTTGCCGGGATACTCCTTTCTGCTCCGCGATCTCGCCCAAGGACAGATCGTAGTTGAAATACAGTTCGGCGATCTCTTGTCTTGTCGCCGTCAACAGCGGCGAATACAGATCCCAAAGCCGAAGAAAATTCAGATCGTCTTTCATCTCCTCCGCTCCCGTTCCCGAATTTTCCAAAACGCAACTCCACGTTTCGACCTTTCCATTATACACGATAAAAATATGCCTGTCAAGCAAAAAAACTTGACAGACTGAATTTTTTTTAAAATAATTGCAGAATATCGACGAGTATCGCGAACGCGAACAGGAAAACGATACCGAGGAAATGGATCATCGTTTCCACTTTCCGATTGACGGGTTTTTTGCGTATCCATTCGATGATACAGAAAATGACCTTACACCCGTCGAGCGCGGGAATGGGCAACAGATTGAACACGGCGAGGTTGACCCCGATAAACGCCGCGATATTGAGGAAGGACAAAAGCCCGCTCGACGCCGCTTGCGAAGTGACTTTGATCGTCGTCACGGGTCCGCCCATCGCGCTCAGTCCGAGTTTGCCCGTCAACAGCTCGCCGAGGGAACGGAGCACCGTACCCCCGATCTTGAACGAGTAGACGAACGAATGACCGAAACTCGCGAAAAAGCCCTGTTTCTCCGTGACTGGATACAGCCCGTAAATATTCATCGCTTTCAAGAGGGTATCCGTGTCCGACATATTCGCAAAATCGGCGTCTTGGGCAAGTACCATATACACCGTCGTTTCCACGCCGTCGCGGAGTACGAGCAAAGGCACTTCCTCCCCCGCCGACTTCCCGTCCAACGCGTCTATATAATCGGTGACCATATACACGTTCTTCCCGTCCACCTTCAAGATCACGTCGCCCGTCTGCAACCGCACGTCGCTCTCCTCCGTCCGTTCGAGAACGACTTCGGTCGCCGCCGCCGTTTCTTCGGGCTTTTCCACCACCGTCTTATACAGCGGTCTGCCTACGCACGTGAACATGATCAAAATAAGCACGAGCGCCAAAAGATAGTTCATCGTCGCGCCCGCGATCAGAACGATAATGCGTTTCCACGGCGGTTGGTCGTTGAATCGCTCCCCTTTGGGTTCGGGGTACTCGCTCTCGACCGTTTCGGTCTTTTCGATCTGCCTTTCCTCCGCGTTTACGAACAGACCGTCCTCCGTCAAAGGCCCGTCGTCGCCGTCGTCCTCGCCGTCGAACGCACAATAACCGCCGAGCGGGATCACGCGGAGCGCGAACAGCTCGCCCGTCTTTTTACTGCGTTTTTTAAAGATAGCGGGACCGAACCCGACGGCAAATTCGTTTATTTTAAAGCCGAGGAGTTTTCCCGCCACGTAATGTCCGAATTCGTGAATGGTCACCATGGCAAGCAAAATGACGATCGCCAGGACGACCCCGCCGATACTTTTCATCACGCTTGCAAAAGACAATAAATCAACCGCAAAATTCAATCCGATAATCCTCTTCTTCCTTTCCTATTTCTCCGCTTTCGTATTCCGTTACACCTTTTCCGTTTTCCGAACGTATTCTTCCGCGACCGCGCGCGCCCGCGCGTCCGTTTCACATAAAGCGGCGTAATCCGTCGCTTTCATTCTCTCCGTTTTCGCCAACGTTTCCCCGATAGTTTCCGCAATCGAGAGAAAACCTATCCGCCCCCGCAAAAACGCGTGTACGGCTACCTCCCCCGCGCCGTTGAGCGCGCAAGGATAGTTGTCGCCCAGCTCCGCGGCTTTTAAGGCGAGATCGAAACAGGGGAACTTCTCCCTTTCGAGCGGCAAGAACCGTATCGCGCCGAGCTTGACAAAATCGAGCGGCCGCAAATCGCAATCCAGTCTTTCGGGATAGGTGAGCGCCAGTTGAATGGGCAGTTCCATCGTCGGATAGCTCATCTGCGCCAGTATCCCGTTGTCCTCGAACTCCACCATCGAGTGGATAATGCTCTCCGGTTGCACGACCGTGCTTATCTTCTCCAAAGGCGCGTCGTACAGCCATTTCGCCTCGATGACCTCGAACCCTTTATTGAGCAACGTCGCCGAGTCGATCGTGATCTTCGCGCCCATCTGCCAGGTCGGGTGTTTGAGCGCGGACGCGGGCGTTACCTTTTCGAGCTGTTCTCGCGTATATCCGTAGAACGGACCTCCGCTCGCCGTGATGATGAGCCTTTTAAAAGGCGCGTCCGTACGGAACGACAGGGCTTGCCAGAGCGCGGAATGTTCGCTGTCTACGGGCATTAAACGCAACCCTGCCCCCTTGATTTCGTTCATGACCAACTCGCCGCCGCAAACGAGCGTTTCCTTGTTCGCCAGCGCAATATCCTTTTTCAGCTCCACGGCTTTGAGGGAATATTTCAGCCCCGCGAACCCCGTCGCCGCCACGAACGCGACGTCGCCGTACGCGACCGCCTCTTGCGCGGCTTTTTCGCCGTAATAAAACCGCACGCCGTCGGGGATCTCCCCCGCGATCTTTTTGCCCGCCTCTTCGTCCGCGAGCGCGGCGTATTTGGGTCTGAACTCCCGCACCTGTTGCAAAAACGTCTCCGCCGAGCTGTGCGCGACAAGACTTTCTATGCGGAATTTATCGCTGTGACGGCGCACGACGGAACATACCTGCGTTCCGATCGAACCCGTCGAACCGATCAAAGAAATCGTTTTCATCTTTTCCGTTATCCTTTACGCGAGCAGTCTTACGAGCGCGAACGCGAGGTATACGACCATACACGCGAACAACGTGCCGTCGATACGGTCGAGCACGCCGCCGTGACCGGGCATTATCTTGCCCATATCTTTGATACCCACTTTGCGCTTGATACAGCTTTCCACAAGATCGCCGAACTCCGTCGCCGCGCCCGCGACCAGTCCGATCGCGAGATATACGGGCAACCATATATGCATATCGATAAACTCGCCCACGACGATCGCGTTATAGGCAAAGTAAATGACCGTCGCGCCGAGCATACCCCCGAACAGCCCGCCGATCGCGCCGACGACCGTCTTGTTGGGGCTGATGGAAGGCGCCATCTTCCGAGGGAAGAACTTGCCCAAAAACCGACCGAACACGTACGCGAAGGAATCGGAACAGGGCGAAACGACGAATATGAACAGGATCAAAAGATCGGAGTCGAACGCGATCCGTTTCAGCGTTTCGGGATACGTTTCCATCGCGCTGGGATCGGATACGTGGTTGGTGAGTATGAAAATGCAGAGCAGCAATACGGGGTACACCGCCGAAAGGAAAGATACGCCGAGATTTTCGGGGTTCGTTTCCTCGTGGCGAATGACGAGCAACGATACGAGCGCCACCGCCAACGCGAAAAAGCAAATGCTCGTCACGTGCAGACCGTAACGGAAGAAATATTCCGCGACCGCGCAAGCGGGTATGCAGACGATGGCGAAGATAAACACCATCGCGCGTTCGGCTTTGGTCGTTTTCTCTTTCATCGCGCGGAGCATTTCGAACGTGCCGATGAGCGCGAACGCGTACACGAGCGCGTCGAAAAAGAAGTCGTGTACGAATATTTTCAAAAGATAGAACGCAACCAACACGGCTACGTACGCCGTACCGGTGATCAATCGGATCTTCATAAGTTTAATTCTCCGTCAACTGTTCGTCCGTTTTTCCGAATCTGCGGGTACGCCCCGAAAACCATTCGATCGCTTTTTCCAAATCCCGATCGGAAAATTCGGGGAACATCTTCTCCGAAAAGTACAATTCGGAATACGCCGCCTGATAGAGCAGGAAATTCGACAGCCGCACTTCCTTGCCCGTGCGGATAATAAGTTCGGGATCGGGCTGACCGCGGGTATACAAAAGCTCGGAAAAGCTCTCCTCCGTCACCCGTTCTCCCCGCGCGACCGCCTCGTTCGCCGCGCGTACGATCTCCGCGCGCGCGCCGTAGCCGAGCGCGATATTGATCCCTTTGCCCTCGTACCCCGCCGTTTTCCGTTCGGCATTTTCGAGTATCGCCCGTACGTCGTCGGGGAGCAGGCTCGTATCCCCCACCGCGCGGAAGGCGACCCCGCGAGCGCATACGCGCTCGATATACGTTTCGAAATGGTTGCGAATGAGATCGTACAGCCCTTCGAGTTCGTCCTTGGGTCGTTTGAGGTTCTCGGTGGATAGGGCGTAGACGGTCACGTATTTCACGCCCAGATCGAACGCGTGTTCCATCAGACCGATCATACGTTCCATACCCTGTCTATGCCCGAAAGAACGGGGCATCAGACGCTTTTTCGCCCAACGCCCGTTTCCGTCCATAATGATCGCGATATGCTCGGGGATCTTCGTTCCCGCTTTTATTCTATTCCGAACCATAGCTCAGATAGACATCAATTCTTTTTCTTTCGAAGAAATGATGCTTTCGACCGTGCTCATATACCCCGAAACCGCTTTCTCCACGTCCGCCTCGCAACCCGCTACTTCGTCCTCGGACAGCTCTTTCGCGGTTTTCATCTTTTTGAGTACGTCCATCGCCTCGCGACGGTGGTTGCGGAGCGCGACTTTCGCGTCCTCGCCCGTCTTTTTCGCCTGTTTCACAAGCTCCTTTCTGCGCTCTTCCGTCATTACGGGGAACACAAGACGGATCACCTGCCCGTCGTTGGAGGGGGTCAGACCGATGTTCGATTGCAAGATCGCTTTCTCCACCGCTTTGAGCAGGGATTTGTCCCAAAGGTTGATCTGCAAACAACGCGCGTCGAGCGCGGATACGTTACCAAGCTCGATGAGCTTGCTCATACCGCCGTACGCCTCCACTTCGATACGGTCGAGGATATGCGGGTTCGCACGTCCCGTACGGATAGCGCCGTAGTCGTTTTCGAGCGCTTTGATCGTGTTTTCCGAACTTTCTTCCAGCTCGAGCATCATTTCTTCCACTTTTTCGTTTTCTACCATTTTTGTTTTCTCCTTTTGGGTCGTTATACTTTAATTATCGTGCCGAGTGTTTCTCCGCAGACGGCGCGAACGATGGAATTTTCCTCGTTCAAGCCGAACGCGAGCGTAGGCACGTTATTTTCCATACACATCGTCGCCGCGGTGAAGTCGATGACTTTCAAGCCTTGGTTGATAATATCCGCGTAGCGGAGCGTTTCGAATTTCTTCGCCGCGGGGTTGGTCTTGGGATCGGAATCGTAGATACCGTCCACGTTCTTCGCCATAAGTAAAATATCCGCGTCGATCTCGCAGGCGCGGAGCGCCGCCGCCGTGTCGGTGGAGCAATAAGGATTGCCCGTACCGCAGGCAAAGATGACGATCCTGCCCATTTCGAAATGTCTGAGCGCTTTGCGTAAGATGAACGGTTCGGCAAGGGAAACCATATCGAGCGCGGTCTGTACGCGCACGGGCACGCCGCGCTGTTCGATCGCGTCCATCATCGCAAGCGAGTTCATAACGGTCGCGAGCATACCCATATGATCGGCGGTCGTACGGTCCATGTTCGTGCCCTGCCGACCGCGCCAGAAATTGCCGCCGCCGATGACAAGACCGACCTCGACGCCCATTTTATGGATCTGGACGATCTGATCAACGACGGGGGCGATGACCTCGTGATTGAGTCCGAACCGTTGATCGCCCGCGAGCGCCTCGCCGGAGAGTTTTAAAAGCACGCGTTTGTAGATAGGTTGCATAAAAGTACCTCCTGAGCAATCGCCGACCCAAACGCGGCGACCGAGCGGAAAAATAAAAGCCCGCAATACTTGATTTTAACCATTATACCATATTTCTCGCAAGAAAGCTATATAAATAACGAAAAAATCCGAGGAAATTTCGAAGAAATTTATAAAAACCGCCGTCGAGCGCCCGCCCGACGGCAAAATCTTCTTTTTTTGTTTGTTATTCGAACTTGAACGCGCTCTCTATGCCCTGCCATTTTTGGTCTTTTTCGCTCAGGTTGAGCGGCGTGCCGTCCTGCATCGCATACCCTTCCGCGGACGCGCTGCCCGCGTACGTTCCTACGAGTTCGGGCCATTGAATACCGATCTTCGGATCGTTCCAGGCAAGTCCGCCCTCGTCCCCGGGGTGATAGAAATCGGTGACTTTATAACAGAACTCCGCCGTTTCCGAAAGCACCAAAAATCCGTGCGCGAACCCCTCGGAGATATAGAACTGTTTCTTGTTCTCCTCCGAAAGCTCCACGCCGAACCATTTTCCGTACGTTTTGCTCCCCGCGCGGAGATCGACCGCCACGTCGAATACCCGACCTTTGATGACGCGCACGAGCTTGCCTTGCGGGAACTGTTTCTGATAATGCAATCCGCGCAATACCCCTTTCACGCTCATCGACTGGTTGTCCTGCACGAACGTCATATCCAGTCCCGCCTCTTGCATATCGCGTTGATTGTACGTTTCCGTAAAATACCCGCGGCTGTCGCCGTGTACCGTCGGCTGAATGATATACAACCCCTCGATGGGGGCTTTTTCCACTTTGATCTGTCCCATGTTATTCTATTTCCTTTAAGTATCTCGACAGCGCGTCCTGCCAGGTCGGCAACGGCTCGAACCCGTTTTCCGCAAGCTTGCTCTTATCCAAACGGCTGTTGAACGGTCTTGCCGCTTTGGAAAGCCCGTATTCCGCCGTCGTCACGGGTACGACTTCGGTCTTTAACCCCGCCTGCCGATAGATCTCTTTCGTAAACTCGTACCAGCTTATATATCCGCCCTCGTTCGTCGCGTGATAGTAGCCGTACTTTTCCGTCAATACCATATCGACGAGCAATCTCGCCAGATCGTAGGTATACGTAGGCGTTCCGACCTGATCGCAGACCACGCGCACCCGATCGTACTTTCTGCCCACGCCGAGCATCGTCTTGATGAAGTTCTTCCCGTTCACGCCGAACACCCACGCGATACGGACGATGAAATACTTTTCGAGCGTTCCCGCAACCGCTTTTTCGCCGTCTAATTTGGTCTGCCCGTAAACGTTGAGCGGCGCATACTCCTTGCAATCCGCCTTCCAAGGCTCCTTACCCTGTCCGTTGAACACGTAGTCCGTGGAGATATACACCATTTTGCAATCGAGCTTTTTACACACGTTCGCGATATTCGCCGTACCGTCTACGTTGATCGCCCGCACCTTGTCCGCGTTCGCCTCGTCCTCGGCAAGATCGACCGCCGTCCAAGCCGCGCAATGGATCACCGCCTGCGGTCTTGCCTCGCCGATCACCTCTTCCACGCTCGCGGCGTCGGTAATGTCCATTTCTTCTATGTCCGTTCCGATCGCCTCGATACCGCGTTTTTCCAGTTCTTTCACAACGTCAAAGCCAAGCTGACCTTTGACGCCCGTCACTAATACTCGCATACCTGCCCGCCTCGTTTACCGTTTTACGCTTTCCAATCTCTCGCTGTACATAGCCGCGTAATAGTTCTGGTATTCGCCCGAAACGATACGCTCCCACCATTCCTTGTGTTCGAGATACCAAGCGATCGTCTTTTGGATACCGTCCACGAACTTCGTTTCGGGCAACCAGCCGAGTTCCGCGTGTATTTTCGCGGGATCGATCGCATACCGCATATCGTGACCTTTGCGGTCGGTCACGTGTACGATCAGATCTTCGCTCTTGCCGAGCGCTTTGCAGATGATCTTTACGATATCGATGTTTTTCATCTCGTTGTGTCCGCCGATATTGTACACCTCGCCCGCCTTGCCTTTGCGAATGATGAGGTCGATGGCTTTGCAATGATCCTCCACGTACAGCCAGTCGCGCACGTTGATCCCTTCCCCGTAAACGGGCAACGGCTTATCCGCCAACGCGTTCGCGATCATCAAGGGAATGAGCTTTTCGGGGAACTGATAGGGTCCGTAGTTGTTCGAGCAACGGCTGATGGTCGTCGGCAGACCGAACGTTCTGTGATAGGCGTTGACGAGCAGATCGGCGCCCGCCTTGCTCGACGAATAGGGCGAACTCGTTTTGAGCGGCGTCGTTTCGGTGAAGAAAAGGTCGGGGCGGTCGAGGGGCAGATCGCCGTAAACCTCGTCCGTCGATACCTGATGATAACGTTTTACGCCGTACTTTCTCGACGCGTCCATAAGTACTTGCGTGCCGAGGATATTCGTTTGCAGGAAGATACCGGGATCTTCGATGGAACGGTCGACGTGGCTCTCCGCCGCGAAGTTGACGACGATATCCGGTTTTTCCTCTTCGAAGAGTTTGAATACCGCCTCCCGATCGCAAATGTCGATCTTTTCGAAACGGAAGTTGGGGTTTTTGAGCGCCTCGCTCAACGTTTCGAGATTTCCCGCGTAAGTAAGTTTGTCTATGCAAACGATACGGTCCTCGGGGTGTTGTTCCAGTTCGAGATATACGAAGTTTGCGCCGATAAAGCCTGCGCCGCCTGTTACGATAATAGTCATTTTTCTGCCTCTCTTAATAAAGTCCGTCTATATATTTTCCGTCGATTATGTCTTTTAAGTACTGTCCGTATTCGTTCTTTTTCATCGGTTCGTATAACGCAAGCATTTGCTCTTTGGTTATCCAACCGTTTAAGTACGCGATCTCTTCCAGACACGCCACCTTTCTGTGCTGGTGCGTTTCCACCGTTTTGATGAAGTTGGTCGCCTCCACAAGACTTTCGTGCGTACCCGTATCCAGCCAAGTAAAGCCCTGACCGAGCAGTTCCACTTGCAGATCCTCTTTTTCGAGATAGATACGGTTGAGGTCGGTGATCTCGTATTCGCCGCGCGCGGAGGGTTTCAGGCTTTTCGCATACTCCACCGCACGGTTGTCGTAGAAATACAGACCGGTCACGCAGTAATTGCTCTTGGGTTGTTTGGGTTTTTCCTCGATGGAGATCGCCTTTCCGTGCGCGTCGAACTCCACGATACCGAACCGTTCTGGATCGTCGACGTAGTAGCCGAAAACGGTAGCTTTGCGTTCGTTTTCGGCGCGAGCCGCCGCCGCGCGCAAACGTTTTTTCAGACCGTGACCCGCGAAGATATTGTCGCCGAGCACCATTGCCACGCTGTCGTTACCGATAAATTCCTCGCCGATGACGAACGCTTGCGCCAAGCCGTCGGGAGAAGGCTGAACGGCGTATTCGAGAGAAAGTCCCAACGCCGCGCCGTCGCCGAGCAGTTCTTTAAAGCGCGGGGTATCCTGAGGGGTAGAGATAATGAGTATTTCCCTGATCCCCGCGTTCATCAGCACCGACAACGGATAATAGATCATCGGTTTGTCATAGACGGGCAACAGCTGTTTGCTCGTCACTCTGGTAAGCGGGTACAATCTCGTTCCCGATCCTCCCGCCAACACGATTCCTTTCATTCTTTTTTCCTCCGTTTTAATTTTTATTACGCTTAAAAATCTTCTTGAAAATATCCTTGCTCATATTTTTATAATAATGGAACCCGTCCGTGCGGAAAGTAAGCGCGACGTACAAAACGCAAACGAAACAAACGCTGAATACCGCTTTTATGATGAACCAACCAAGCCCTTGCGGCATAAACGAACAGATAAAATATACCAAAGCCGCCATCGCCCCCGCCAGTAAGGCGCAACCCAGTAACCGCAACAACTGTTCAAAGAATTCCTTTTTCGTTCCTTCGAACCCATACTTATATAAAACCATATTCTCGATCGGTACGGCAACGATAGCCCCCAACATATATCCGAAAAGCACCCCGAAAGTACCCCATACGAAACTGAAAACAATGGCGAGAATAATGGCGATCCCAGCCTCTACGATAGGCTTATACCAGTCTTTAACGAAAAGCCCTTGTGCGTTTTTGAACGTGTTCGGCGCAGAACGCAAAATGGTGATCATCGAACTCGCCGAAATGACGACAATGACCGCGAGCGAGAAAGTCTTATCCCCACCGACCCAAAGCGTTACGAAATCGTTAAATAAAACCACGTAACAAACGAACGCAAAAATAGCCAAAAAGTTTGCAACGTACGAAATACGGGAGAACACTTTCTTTTGGTATTCTTTATCGGCAGTCACGCATAGATTCCCTACGCTCGCCGTTATGGAATTGAAAATTATATTGATGAACGAGCTGACCGCCGAAACGATCAATACGTAGTTCGAATACCACCCCGCCTCGATCAGACTGACAAACGCCGAAATTATGATCGTGGTCGTCCCGTAAATGACCACCGAACCGACTTTATGAAAAAACATCGCCCCAACGTTTTTCAAAATACGCCCGCACTCTTCCTTGTTCAAGCGAACGTTACGGTTTTCTTTGAGAAACGGATATTTCTTATCCGCAATAAAAGTAAGTACAACGTTCGTTCCGATCGTTTTTACGAGCATCAAAACCAAATATAAATAATAGTTTTTCCAGATCAACAATAAAACGATCTGTACCGAATACAGCAAAATATTACTTAAATTATCCGCGTTCGAAACCAAATACGTTTTCTGATCGGCTGTGATAAGCGTACGCTTATACGACCAAATATAACTGAAAACGGTGTTCGCCAGATAAACGACAAAATATATCCTTATCTGTTTTAACGCGAAAGGAAGGGTCGAAATATCCTCTTTGATCAGATATTGCAAAAACGGTACGCAGATCAGTCCCGCAACGCCGACAACGACTGCGATCAGATAATAGATCTTCCGAAGATAATTCATTATCGCGCAGATCTTTTCCTTATCCGCCGACTGTAAGGGCGCGTATAAGGCGTAAGCAATGGAATACGCAAACCCCAGCTCCGCCAAATTAAGAACGGAAAGGATATTCGTAAAAAGCCCGTTTATACCGTTATATTCGTCGCCGAGCAGTTTTATGAAAATGGTACGGGAAATAAATTGTACGAGTAAACTGACCGCTAATCCGATCATACCGAACGTCGTATTTTTTATAGATTTATCTACCCGCGATTCTTCCATCTATCTATCCTCTGCCTAATATCTTTCTGAGAAAACGCCCGCATTTGACCGTAAAGACCGCAAAGCGGCAACGACAAACCGATACGCCCATATCTTTCGCCGCCTCGGATATGCTCTTTTCTCCTTTTACCCTTTCGTAATAAAAATTGATGGCCAGCGTTCTCTTTTTAAAATTTTTCTTGTATATTTCTAATTGCTGTCTTGTCTGGTAAAGCGTTCCTTGCGGGCTTTTCCGATATTTCTCGTTTCCGCTCTTCGTCAGTCCGTCGTCGAGATACTCGCAAATATAAATAATATCTTTATACCACCGCAAAAAATATCCGTCCATTGCGATCTTGTTCCAGACGACTTCCTCCGTAATGAACTTTTCCCCCTCGAATTCGGGGAACGGATATTTCAGAAGAACGTTCGTAAAATACGCCTCCGCTTTATCTCCGAGCAGACGGTATTTTTCCCTTTCCAGATTCGTCGCGTCGATATATTCCGCGTTCCCGTCGAAAAAACTTCCCAAATACCTTTTTTCGTCCAGTCCGCGCATACCCGATATGCCCGCACAATTTTCCAGTCCGCGGACCTGTTCCGCCCACTCGGACAATTTCTCGATCGCCGACGGCAAAAGACTGTCGTCCGAATCGACGATGAAAAAAAGTTCCCCTTTCGCAAGCTTTATACCGCGATTGATCGCACGGTGTTTCCCGCCGTTCTCCTGTTTGATATAAGTAACGGGATATAAATTATCTTTCGATAATATTCCCTCAAACCATTCCTCCGTTCCGTCGGTGGAACCGTCGTCTATGACGAGCCATTCAAAATCCAAACAGGTTTGCCCGTTTAAAGATCTGTAAAGCTTATCCAAGGTATGTCGCCTGTTATAAGCGGGCGTAAAGACCGTGATCATCTGTTCTCCTTCATTTTCCTAAACGCCAAGATCGGGTGCCGTAACGTAAACAGGATCTTTCCCTTTTTCACGCCGTATTTGACCTTGTATTGCATGATCAGCTGATCCAAGGGAGATTTCCACGTCGCCAGATAATGATGCACGGAATAGGTGTTTTCCGTGATCTCTTCCTTGCCGTAATCTCCGCCCTTGGGATTAAAATACTCCGACGGATAGATGGTAAATCCCGCGACGGTCTGTTTGTTGTTATTCGGTTCTAACCCGTGGTGCAAAAGGATCTCCGTCATAATATCCACCACCGTCTTATCCATCGTGAACGTTTCTTGCGCGTCGTAATAGTCGAGCACTTCTTTGAGAAGTTCCTCCCCTCCCATTGCGTTCATCACCAACCCCGGAGCAACTTCTCCGGCTCTTTCAAAACCCATAAAGCTTTCCCCAAGAAGAGGCGTGATGTCTTTCAAAAGCTCCACGTCCGTATCAAAATACACCCCGCCTTGACGATACAGAATGTCGAAACGCATATAATCCGCGACAAACGCATATTTCTTTTGCTCGTAAGCCTGTTTTATATACGCGTTCTTATTCACGTCGTAATTGCTTTCGTTCCACTCGACGATCTTTGCGTCGGGACATACCCGTTTCCAGCTTTCGATACAGTACTTGATCTTTTCGCTCTTCTCGTTTCCGCCTACCCAACAATAATGTATGACCATTTCCGTTTTCTTCTCCTTTTCGTTGTCGAAATTAAATACGATCGTCAATGCGATCGGTAAATATACCATATTTGCGGTAGAATATAAAATCGTGTCAAAATAGGACATGACGATAAGAATGATCGCAAACGCAGTCGCCGTCTTTCTCTTTCCCTTACAAAGTCTTGCCGCAAGAACGCTGTAAAGTAACATATATGCGATCATGGCAAAAAGCCCGAAACAGACGAAATACCCCAGCATTTGATTGTGTATATTTGTCGCGCCCGTATCCCCGTTTACCGAAATGGAGCCAAGCGTATTGCCGATACCGAAAAACCAATGCCCTTTGATTTGCTCGAACGCGTCCGTCCAAATGACCTCTCTACCCGAAAAAATATCTTTGCCGAGGAAAAACGTATCGTCCCCCAACCAACCGTAAAGCACGATCGCGTAAAAATAAGTAAAAAGAATACTTCCTATACAAAGTATAATACTCAGCCACTTTATCCTACGACGGGAAAATCCGTCGAACCACTTTTGCAAAACGCAATAAACGACCAAAGCTCCCGTACCGATCAGAGAGGACCTGCCGCCGAATTGTATTTGAATAAAAACGCTTGCAACGGCAATGATATAAATAACGATCTTTCGCCATATTCCCAAAGTTCTCGCATACGAAACCAAAACGAACTGATTCAGAACAAATACAAAGGCGATACCATTCGGATTTAAATAAATAAAGGCGTTTTCGTCCTCTAACGTCCTATCGGCGAAAAGCGATAACAAAAAGACGTAAAACGTGAACGCCAACAGAAAGCCCTCCGTCCATTCACGTTTCATTTTGGTCTGCGGCAAAACGGTGAGCGTGCCGAGCAGAATGATCGTATTGCATATATATTCCAACCCCGTAAAATGTACGAGGTAAGATATTCCCAAAGATAACAATAAGAACTTCCAAAGTCCTTGTAAATTCTTATTCATATCCGGTAAAGCCAACAGTACTTCCACCGCAACTACGCCCGCCGTAAAAAATGTGAGGAGCGTAGATAAAATTTCGGGAATTTGGAAAAACGTAACGCAAACAAACAGACGGATCGTTGCCAAGATCATAAAGAGCAACATACAGTCGTTTAATAATTTTTTACGTTTTTGTTCTTTCCCGTAAAATCGCAAGCCGTTTTCTCTTCCCATTCGTTATTCTCCACCGCGTATCTCGTTGTATATCCTTTCGCTGTTGTTCGTATCCCATAAGGGGAAGAAACTTCTGACCGTTTCTTCCGGACATAAAGAAATACCGTTTTCCAGATCTTTTTCTAATTTATCGAGCGTTTCGTCCAAAGTTCCCGCCCATTCTCCGAGCACCGTATTCTTGTAATCAAAAAAACCCTCTCCGTATTGCTTTTGTCTGAACAGTTCTTCGTCGAACTGATAAAAAATAACGGGTTTTCGCATATACGAGAAATCGAAAAATACGCTCGAATAATCGGTTATCATCAACGCCGCTTTTTTCAAAACGTCTTGAATGTCGTATTTCCGCCAATCGGCTATCTCTATCCGAGGCGAAAGGCTTTGAAAATTTCCGATGAATTTCTGCATATTCCGATGCGGATAAAATAATAATTTCTTGTCGTATTTATCCAACAATTCCGCCAATCTCGGACTGTTTAAAAATTCATTCCAACACTTACAGTATTGAGTTTGCGAAAAATCGAGATTTCTATTCTCCGTACTCTCTCTCCCCAACCAGTTTCTCCACGTCGGCATCACCAAGATCAGATCTTTGTCCGCCTCAACGTTATGCAAAGCGTCAAAACGGGAAAATCCGAGCATTTTCACGTTCGTTTCGGGATACCCGAAATTTCGCAAAAGATATTCGTGTTCGGGTTTTGCCGCCGTGATAAATCTCCAAACGTAAGTGTTATGATAAAAAAGCCATTCCCCTTTATTGATCGTAACGCCGTGCTGTAAGAATACGCGGTTCTTTTTGCGGAGCTTTAACACCACTTCGAACAAATAACAAGCCGCCGCGTTCGGCTTGCCGCCCTTTTGAGAACTGATATTTTTATCGGCGACGATATACCAAAACCAATGCGTAGCCGTGCCGTAGCTTATCACCTTGCCCAGATCCTTTACTTTGGCATAGTCCGGAGAGCTTTTATCGATCGCATAGGCGATCTTTTGGCGCGGTCTGTTTTCTCTTACCCATCTGTAAAAATGATATCCGTTATCCCTCGCCTCGTATCGCTCCTCGCAGACCAACCAAAAATTCCTTACGAATATTTTGGCTATCAGCGCAAAAGGCAAAACCAAAAAGCATAACAACACGTGCAAGATATCTTTTCCCTTTATAAAGGAAAACATTTTCTTTATCGAATATTGCATAAACTTTCTCCAAACCGTGCTTTTCTTCGGAGCGGCAAGATCGCCTGTTCTAATCTCCGTTCCTGCAAAACGAACAGTAATACCGTCAAAAATTCAAACGGCAACGGACAAAATTCCCCGGGATTGACTTGACTCATCATCAATATCCCCAAATAGGAGATACCGAGCACCAACGACCAACTGCTCGTTTTAGTGAAAATAAACTTAAATCTGCCTAATATTTGCAATCCGTATGCCGCGACCCCGACAAGCCCCATACTGCCGAACACCTGCGGGATCATCATATGATACCAAGCCATCGTCCCCGGTTTCCGGTATCCGCCGTAATCGATAGTATTGTCCAAAAGCCCCGAACCGAACAACGGATTTTTCAAAAACCGTTCTACGGCTTGCCATATCATTACGTATCGGGATTCGTTCACAAGCGCATTATCCGCAAAAACTCTGTCGTTTAATATGTCGAGGATAACGCTGCCGCAACACAAGCCCAACGCCGCTATCGACAGAGAAACGCACAAGATCCTGTATAATTTTTTCTTTGCGATATACACCCAGTAAATACAGCAAACGATAAACTCCACGCTGCCGAGCAACAATCCCCCGCGCGAGGTAGAAACGCAGATCGCCCCGAAGAACAATAAAGTGACAAGCGCCCACCAGTCCGTCTTTTTGGTAAGATATAACGGGAAAGGCATCGCAAACATCAAAAGGGTACAAATATTGTTTCGGGAGAACCCAAGCCCCGATTGCGTGCCTTCCGCCAAACCGTTCCAACGTTTTATCGTTCCGATCGCGATCATCGCCACGCAAAGTAACCCCATCATCATCATGATCACGGAAAAACGTTCCCGAAGATCATAATCGCGACGGGGAGAAAACTGTGATTTCATCAGTATATAACAAACGATCATACCGATACCCAAGCCGAGTATGTAATACGAGCCGTAAGCGTATTCCGTTAAACTGAAATTGCCGATACCGCCCAACAAAAGCGCGATACTTACGCCGCATATCCCGTAAACGCTTTGTCCCAAACGGAAAGGTTTATGATATACGACAAAATGCGCGATCAACGCCAAGATCACGATGGGCGCATAGATGGCATACGACATAAAAGTATCGTAAGAATCGTAACAGTTCGTCGAAAACGTGCAGAGCAATAAAAACGGCAACGTCGTGGGCAGAATATCGTCGCAAACGATAAGGATCACGCCAAGGAGCGCGACGAAAACGATCGCGCCGAACACCTCTTCTCCCATCAGGACGAACAGGCAAGCGACGAGCGTTTCTATTCCGTAGAACAAATAACTGTTGAGGAATTTTCTTAATACGTATATCAAATTATTTATTTTCTCGCGTAGATCTCCGAATTTACACACTTGACTTTTCATCTTGTCACGCTGTCCTTATCTATATTTCCGAGTTCCTTTTTTACCGCTCGTCCTTTACCGGTTTCCGAGCGAATTTCCTGAATATCCAGCCCCTGAGTTTGTTTGGCAAAAGCACTTGCACGACGAACCGTTTGCATACGTTCGCACAATACGTTCCAAAACCGATGATACGGTTTTTCCGCATATACTTTTGCAACTTTCTTTCGCTTTTAAAATACTTCCGACCGCCGCGCCGACGGTACATATCTTCGCCCGTGCGAACGTTGACGAGTACCGTTCCCGTATTCGAGAACTTACAATCGGCTTGAAACATTCGCAACCATAAATAATAGTCCTCGTTCCAGAACCAGTCCTGATAATTTCCCGCGCGCAGTACCGCCTCTTTCTTATACATAACGCTCATATGATTAAACGGACAACGTTTTTTCATATAACGTACGATATCGTTATACGACATAGGCACTTCGCGTTTGCCGACGATATTGTCCTCTTCTCCGACGAATTCCGTAATATCTCCGCCGACGATATCTAATTCGCCGTCTTGTTCAAACGCCTCTAATTGCCGTTCAAAACGGTCGGGAACGGACACGTCGTCGCTGTCCATTCGCGCGATGAGCGGATACGAGCTTTTCTCCACCGCTAAGCGAAGGGCGTTTCCCAAACCTTTGTTTTCGGGCAAACGTACGACTTGCATTATGTTATAAAGTTGCGAATATTTTTCGATAACGCCGTCTATCTCTTGATCCACAGGTCCGTCTACGACCAGCACGATCTCGTCGGGCAGTATCGTTTGCGCCGTCGTGATACTTTCCAACGCCCGATCGAAATGTTCGGCTGCGTCCTTTCCATAAACGGACATAACGACGGAAAAAGGCTTTTTATTTTCTTGCTTTTCGCTCATTTTTGCAAAAGCTCCTTCGCCGCGGCTTGCTTTTCGGCATACTCCTCTTGCGTGATCTTCCCTTCTTGCAACAGCCAGTCACCGTAATCGATATCGCTCACCGTTCCCTCGCGCGCAACGTCGCTCCTCGCCAAAACCTTGCCGACCGTCATAAATAGGATCTTGATGTCTTTCCATAACGTGATCTTTTCCAAATACGCCAGATCGTATTCGAATTTCTCTTCCCAACCGATATTGTTCCTGCCGCTCACTTGGGCAAGACCCGTGATCCCGCCGCGAACGGTATGGCGTGCGCGGACCTCGTCGCTCATAAACACCATATCGCGCACCAACAACGGGCGCGGACCGACAAGCGACATGTTCCCGATGAAAATATTAAAAAGTTCGGGCAACTCGTCGAGCGACGTGCTCCGTAATATCTTTCCGTATCTCGTCAGCCGCCGTTCGTCGGGCAATAAGTTCCCTTGCTCGTCCTTCTCGCAGGTCATCGTGCGGAATTTTATCAATTTGAATATCTTTTCCTTCTTCCCCGGCCGAAGTTGCGTGAAAAAAGGATTTCCTTTCATTTTAACAGCCCCCACGACCGTCAGTATCAACAACACGGGCGAGAGCAAGATCAAAGCCAGTCCGCTCAATACAATATCGTAGAACCGCTTGAAAAATTGTCGGTACAACGCCGCGGACAACAAGACCCACACCGCCGCCGCCAAAACGACGAGGAGCGCGATCCCCCACCACGTTGCGATAAGTCCTTCGAAAAATTCTTTCATAATTCTGCTCGTCCCCGATCAGAAACACCGTCTGATCTGCTCGATGATGTATTCCTGTTCCTCTTCCGTCATCTTAATATCCGACGGCAAACAAAGCCCGCGCGCGAAAATATCCTCGCCCACCGACTTCTCGCCCACGCAAATATGATCGCGGTCCTTGAACACCGGTTGCATGTGCATCGGTTTCCATATCGGTCGGGATTCCACGTTCGCCTCGTTGAGTTTCTCCAACACCGTCATCGGCGAGACCTTGCACCCCCCGTCTATCAACATACACGACAGCCAAAAATTCGGCTCGGTGTACGGCAGGTACGGATTCATCGTTACGGGCAGACCTTTCAAGCCCTTCTCATACCGTCTGTATATCCTTTCCTTTAACGCCCGATGCTCGTCCAAGTGCAACAACTGCCCCCGACCTATCCCCGCGACGATATTCGACATACGGTAGTTATACCCTATTTCCTCGTGCTGATACCACGGCGCTTTCTCTCTCGCCTGCGTAGCCCAGAAAAACGCCTTATCCTTCGCCGCCTGATCCGCCGTAATGAGCATACCGCCGCCCGACGTCGTAATGATCTTGTTCCCGTTAAAGCTGATCGCGTTATATTTTCCGAACGTTCCCGTCTGCCGACCTTTATACGTAGCGGAAAGCGCCTCCGCCGCGTCCTCCACGAGGATAGCGCCGTGCCGCGCACAAACGTCCAGTATCTCGTCCATCTTCGAGGGCGTACCGTACAGGTGCGCGAGCGCCACTACTTTCGCCTGCGGGTATTTTTCGAACGCCAGCTCCAACGCCTCGGGGTCCATATTCCAGGTCTCCCGCTCGGAATCAACGAATACCTGTACCCCGCCTTCATAGGATATCGGGTTCACCGTAGCCGAAAAGGTCATATCCGAACAAAGTACGATATCCCCGCGCTTTACCCCCGCCAGTTTATAGGCAAGGTGCAGAGCCGCCGTTCCCGCACAAAGGGACAACGTGTGATATTTCTCGTCCAGACCGCGGCTGAGATACTCCGTCATTTCCTCCTCGAATCCGTCGCAGTTGAACCCCAAAGGCGCGATCCAGTTCTTGTCGAACGCCTCCTGCACGAACCGCATTTCCTCGCCGTGCATCGTCGGGGAAGATAATAATATCCGTTTTCTTTCCATATCCTGTACTTCTCTTCCTGTTGGTTTGTCTTTTTATTCCGCTTTTTTCAATGCCTTGGCAGGCTTTTCTTTGCTCTTTTTCTCCGACGTCTGTAATGCCTCGGCGATACTGTCCCGCTTGTCGATCGTGTACGTCGGCACAAGCTCTTTCACCGACTTCTTCATATCGTCCGTTTCCGCATACGCCTCGTCGTACAACTTCTCCAAGGTCTTCCAAAGTTTCTTCTCGTCCAGCTTGATCGGTTTCGCGATATTGATCAGTCCGTTCGGGGTCTTTTGCAACCCTTCTTCCTCCATCAATCTCTCCTCGTACAACTTCTCTCCCGGTCTAAGCCCCGTACACACGATGTCGATATCCACGTTCGGCTCGTACCCCGACAGCCGTATCAAGTTATACGCCAGATCGTAGATCCGCACCGGCTCGCCCATATCCAGAACGAATATCTGCCCGCCTTTCGCGTACGCGCCCGCCTGCAATACCAGCGACACCGCCTCGGGTATCGTCATAAAGTATCGGATAATGTCTTGGTGCGTAACGGTCACGGGACCGCCCTCCGCGATCTGCTTTCGGAACAACGGTATCACCGATCCGTTCGAACCGAGTACGTTACCAAACCGCACCGCGACGAATTTCGTGTTTTTGCTGTGCTTTCCGATCGTCTGCACGATCATTTCGCAGATACGCTTGGTCGCGCCCATTATATTCGTCGGGTTCACCGCCTTGTCCGTCGAGATCTGCACGAACGTTTCCACTCCGAACTCGTCCGCGCATTGCGCTACGTTCAGCGTACCGAACACGTTGTTCTTCACCGCCTCGTTGGGGCTTGTCTCCATCAACGGCACGTGCTTGTGCGCCGCCGCGTGGAATACGATCTGCGGACGGTATTTCGCGAACACGTCCCGCATCTTCCCCTTATCCCGCACGCTCGCGATGAGCGTCAAAAGGTGCAATTCGGGGTGTCTGCGTTTCAGCTCCTGTTCGATATCGTACGCGTTGTTTTCGTATACGTCCAAAACGATCAACGTTTCGGGATGATGAGTGGCGATCTGTCTGCAAAGCTCGCTGCCGATCGACCCGCCGCCGCCCGTTACGAGCACCACCTTGTTCTCGATATATCCCATGATCTCGTCGAGGTTGACGCTTACCTGGTCCCGTCCGAGCAAGTCCTGCACCTCCACGGGACGGAGGGTCGCGACCGTCACTTGCCCCGCCGCGAGCTGATACATACCCGGCAGGATCTTGACGGGACAGTTACATTCCTGACACCGTTTTACCACTTCGCTGACCCGTTTCTTGTCCACGGACGGCATCGTGATGAAAATTTCCTGCACCTTGTATTCTTCCGCCAAACGTTTGATATCGTGGGTCGTACCCGCGATCTTGACGTCGCCGATATGCTGTCTTTGTTTCAAGGGATCGTCGTCCACGATACACACGGGCTTATAAAAGATCTTGTCCGAGGTCTGCATTTCCTTAATGACCGCGCTGCCCGCGTCGCCGCCGCCCACGATCATAACGCGGGTCTTTTCGACGGGACTGTCGTTGAAATAGTACTTGACGATGACCCAAATTCTCTGGAAATACCGAATGAACGCCGTGAACGCGGCAAGCGCCAGCGTATACACGAGCGTCGTTCCCCAACCCACGTAGATACGCCCCGTCACGAACGCGAAAACGGTGTTGGAAACGCCGATGACGATCGCGGCGAGAATGATCTTGAACATCTCCACGGCGCTGACCGATTTCAACACGACCGAATACAGTCCGAAAACGGCGTAAACGACGAGCGCGCAAGCGAAGTTCCCGATACCCCAGTACAACGCGGGCATCGTGACCGCGCGCCAACTTTGGGTGCTGAGATAAGCGAAGATCAACGCGCCGATGATCGCGAAAACGTCCGCCAGTACCAACCCCCAGCGGCTCCAATGTCGAATGTGATTTTGTTTTTTACGTTTTTTATCCATATCGTCCTTCGTAAATGCCTTTTCGGTCATAGCCTTTATAGCGCGTACCCGCCCTCACGCGTACGCGTATACGCACGCGCGCGTGACAATAAAGCGGGACAACCGCTAAAGGCATTATACCACGAGCCTGTGTATTTGTCAAGGATTTATGCAATAAACCCCGAAAATAACAAACGGCGGGAGCTTTTCCCGCCGCCGTTTGCGTATTTTTCTCTCTTATTCGTTCCCGTCGGTAGCCGCGACTTCCTCTAAGACCGGCGTTTCCGACTCTTGTACTTCCGCCGTTTGTTTCCGCTTGTTTATGATCGCCACGACCCCGCAATAGATCGCGTAAATAAGCGCCACCATCGCGAAGATCGCGGCGGGGATCACGAAGATCAACGCCCATTCGGGCAAACCGATCCCGAACGGATCGTAACGCAGGAAGAACCAGTTGTACTCCAAAAGCGTGCAACCCAGCCTTGCCCACAAAGCGATCGCGACCAAAAACAGCGCGGGTTTCCAGATATTTTTGAATTTAAACTGCGTTTTGCCTGTAGCTACCGTTAAAAAGCCCCAAGCCAGCTCCACGCCGTGGAAGAACATCGTCTGCACCGTCCGATAGCACCAAGGCTCACCGCCGACGCCCGTGCTGGGATAGGTGATATACATCAAAGGCGCGACGATCGCAAGCGCGGCGACCGGCTCCAAAAATTTACGGAATTTTTTATTGAACTGCGTAAAGGCGACGATCGGACACATCACCGTGCAGATATGGAACGGAAGTTTGTCCATATTCAATCCCGCGGCGACGTATTTCCCGTCCTCGAAATCCGCATAGACGAAATCGTGTACGAAATAGTCGGAAACGTACGAGATCACCAACGCGTACGCCAAGAACCGCAACACCTTTTCTTTCGTTTCCATAGTTTTGTTCTTTAACAGAAACGCCCCGCCGATCATACCGCCGACGATCAACAGGATATATAAAATATGCCAGATATTGAAAGACGAGATCACAATGCCGCAACCCGTCGGCTCGTCGCTGAATAGTTTGAAAAACAGTTCTCTCATCGTTATTTGTCCTTTGTATCTTTTATTTTGTCCTTGTCTTTATTCGCGCGGATCAGCTCGTACCAGCGCTCCTCCTTCGGCAAAGACAGCTGTTCGTGCAGCGCGGTGATCCCGAACACCAACACGAGCGCCATCACCCCCATCAAATAGGGCGAGAGCCAAGGCATCTGCGGGAAAGGCGTTTCGAGCAGATACATCGCGTTACAGGGCGAAAGCCCAAACGCGGCATACAGGGTATTGATGACGTAGCCGTCCAGAATGAACAGCAACAGCCCGCAAGCCCCGCTCACCGTATTGAAAACGCGTATCCGCATAAACTTACCAACGAGCAAATACAACGCTCCGAACACCATCGTCGAGTGGCTGACAAGCCCTTTAAGTATCTCGTAGTCCCGAAGATCGGGCGTACGACCGTAGTTTTCGTTTAAAATGATACCGAGCGAACCGCACACGACCCCCGCCCAGAACGTGAACTCGCACAGAACGGTATACGCTACCCCCTTACGGTTTTTCCAAAGCGAGACGATGAGCAACAGCCACATACAAATATTGCAAGGATAGAGGGGTATCAACATCGACTCCTGCACGGTAGCCTCGCCCGTACGGAAGAAATCCACCCAAAGACTGCTGAAATGTATGGCTACGGTAACGATCGCGGCGATTTTGAGCACACGTTCTTTGCCCTTTTGCGTCTTAACGAAAAAGTACGCCAAAACCAAAAGTCCTGCCGTAATGAAAGAAGAAATGAGCATATAAAGTATGTGTGTGCGATCGAATAACATACTTACATTATACGCCCATTTAAAAAAGATGTCAATAGATTGCGAAAGAATTTACAAAAAATCTTATAATTCGACTTTTTACCCCGTAAATCCTCTTTTTTCCCTTATTATCCCCTTATAATCCAAGATCGTGCAAAAGCTTTTCCATACTCACTTTCGCCTCTTCGGATACGTTCAGCCCCGCATTCAGCTCCCGCATAGACTTTTTCGCTTTGCCTTTGAGCAACAACCGTCCCCAACGCCGAACCTGATAGAACGGGAACAGCCATTTGTGTTTTTTCAGCGACGGATAGCGAATGACCAGTACTTTGTACGGCACGAAGATACGGGATAAGATATATTTGAACTTCCCGCCCCTTCTCGCCTGTTTGACGACGACGCCGTTTTCCATCGTTCCGTACACGCCGCCGCATAAGATATAGTCCTGCATATTCCGCGTGCGCTCGTCCTGCTCCGCGCCCGAAAACCAAACCTCGGATAACGCGCGCGCCCCGCTTTCGAATTTAGACAGCGAACCTTCTTTTAGCAACTTTTCGCGCTCCGAACGCTCGTACGGCGTTTTGTGGTTGAGGATCCAAAGATCGATAAACGGCCGAACGCCGCAACCGCCCTCGTAAAAATGTTTCGCCATGTGCGCGAGATGGAAGAAATAAAACATTCCGTCCGTCGTTTCTTTGCGGTAGCTCCAACCCTCGCGCGGCGCGGATAACGCCCATACGCCCGCCAGTACGTTTTCGCCCTTTTGGGTGATACGGACGTCGGAAAGCTTGAAATGCAGTTCGAGATGCACGCCGCCCGCCGAGTACAGGGAAACGTCGTGTTCGTCCCGTTCCCCGTATTCGTAATGCAAATTCTCCACAAGCAACTTTACGACGTTTTCCACCTGTTCTTCGCGGACCAAAATATCGATGTCGCAGCTCGTCCGCATCCAAGGCTCGGGATAGAGCCTGCGAATGACCGAGCCTTTGAGCGGGATATGCTCTATTTTCGCGGTTTCGAGAGCTTGGCAAAGTTCTTCCAGCTCGTAGTTGATCTGTTCATAGCGGTATACCGCCATCTGACGTTCGCGGGAAAATTTTTTCGCGGTATCGTCGTTTAAATCGAGTAACCCGTTCTTGTCGAGCGCGTCGGCGACTAGGTGCGCGAGATCGTGGGCTTTGGAGAGTTTATAGAGCGCGGATAACGATTCGGGCGAAAGGTTTTTGTCCCCGTCCGAAAGTTCCGTTCCGCAGATCTCGAAACGGAGCAAAGCAAATAACGTTTTTTGGATACTTTCTCTATCCATACGCGCCCCCCCTGTGTTATGACCTGTTTAAGAATTTTTTCTCTTTTTCAAAGCTCGGAATATACCCGCGAGATTTTTCCGATACAAGATACAGTACCCCGCCAAGGCGACCGCATAGATCAAAAATCCCGTCCATAAACTGAAATATCTCGCCGCTACAACGAATATCACCGTCATGATCAGCTCGATCGCAAAATCGAAATAATTCACCCTTTTTATGATTTTCATCACAACGATCTCCGATACGATAGACCGTATCAGGATTATCAATACTACCGAATATAACAATAGATCCAAATCGTTCAGTAAATACGCGCAGATCAAGAACATTGCCATACCCAAAACCACGCAGATCACGTTTATCCATAACATGGTCCTCTCTTTTCGGTACGCTTTTAAATAATTGTTCGTGAGCAAACTGACTTTCGAGGAAAATATAACAATCGGTAACAATACCCCTAAATACGCCAAACTTTCCGTGTATTTCGGGAGCCATAACTCCAAGACCCAACACATCGGGAAAAATGCGATCATGACCAAAAACAATAACGGCGAAATAACGTTCCGTATCTTCCCGTATAAATCGGGCAGTTCCTCCTCTTTCATTCGTTTCAAGGACGGGAACAACACCACGCTTATCGCCGTTACGAACGTTAGGAACAAATTCGACGCGCTGAAACTGAACGCGACTTTCCCGAACACCAACTCGTCCCAACGCCATTGCACCGCCATTTTCGCACCGCCGATAAGCAACGACGAGGAAAGATTCGCGATCATTAAAAATATACCCGCGCCAACGTTGACAAACGTTTCTTTTATGCCCTCTTTGAACGGTAAACTCTTCCCGAAATACAAGCCTTTGTTGTGAAACGTTCCTATAACAAATCCTACCAGATCCCCAAACAGGTCGGCTATACAATACCAGTAAAAATCCTGTACTCTCAGCAATAAAAGGATCCCTACCATTACGGCATAAGCCGCCCTTTGCGCTATAACAAGAAACGCATAATGTTTGATCCTGTTCGTTATTTGGTAGGTGTAGGAAGTATACGTAAAGATATTTTTAGTGATCATTCCGATAGAAACGAGCACAAAAATCTGCCAAGTGACCCCTTTGGTAAACAGAGCCGAAATAAAGCAAGTACCTATACAACAAATACTCGTAAAAAGTAATAAAAATTGAAACTGCGAACGGATCCTTGCCTTATCGAGTTGCTCGTAATCGTATTGCGAATATCTGAGTACGATACCGTCCAAAAGCCCGAAATGCAATACGCCCACATATCCTAAATACAAAACGAACGTCTGCCAGTACGCATACTGTAACTCGGGAATAAATTTCGGAACGATAAAACTTAACACAAAACTCGTAAGAATAGAGATCGCTTGCGCCGCAATAGAAAATATTAAATTTTTCGCTATTCTTTTATTCGCCGTTTCTTGACTCATTTTTAAATCTTTCTATCCAATAATCAAACTTGTAATAATCAATTTGCTCATCGCTGTAAGGAACAAACGGAATTCTCAAAAACTCGCTTATATCTTCTTTGGTCGTACACTCATTCAAAATATAAATATTTTGAGCGTTATAAAAAGGAGCTTGCTCTATCAACTTATTATTAGTTATTAACTTCTTTTGGTAAAATAACGCCTCTGTTGTACGCAAAGAATAATCCGCGTTTTCCGTATATAAGATTTCCACGATCGAACTCGACTTATCAAGGAATTTTAAATATTCCTCATAAGGCATTTGCTTGTCTTGCAACTCCAAAATTTCAGAAATTTCTTCCCCGTCTTTCACGACATAAAAGAACGGCTTTTCAAATAGACTGTATATCCGTTCCAAATTTTTCAACCTGGACTTATTCTTTCCGATAAAAATACCGTCATACTCGTTTAAGCCGCTCCGTGTGATAGGTATATCCACAAAAAATTGCGGATTATATTCCAGATCATATTTTTGCGCGTCTTGAATCGAATAAGAATAGATTTTGAAATATTTTTTTAACTTTTTCAATCTCCGAATATCACTTTCCGACTTTATGGGATTCCAAAAATAAATTATCGGTCTTATTTTTGCTTGCTTTAATTTCTTTTGCAACCGATGATAAGGCTTACAGGAATCAAATACAATAAATTGAACGTCCTCTTTTAATAATTTCGTCCAATCGGAATAAAAAACGTTACATTTCCCTAATTCGAGAAAATAAATAAATTTTCGCAATAACTTAACAAATATATTAGGAATCGGTTTTTTATAAACGTTAAATATTTCGCATTTACTCGATTCTATATATTTAAACGCATAAGTGTCTTTATTCGGGAATAATATTACAGTCCTCATTTATGCCCCCATATCAACTCTCTTTCTACGCCGCCGAATAACCGTACTCGCCCTATCCGCTTTTTGACTGCATAAGCATATACAAAATAAAGCAGTAATGTGATTATCAGCGTTCCTAATGAGAGTACTCTAATGTAAAAGTAGTCATTTTGACCGTGTAAATACAAAACGTATGCGATCGAACAATATACGATCGTTCCATATTCAGACCCTGATCTTTTCACTTTATTATAAGCCCCGGTCATTATTGCGCTGAAAATAAACTGTAAAAGCAACATTCCGAAAAGCCCGAAATCTTGTAAATTTCTTCGAAAGCCCGTGTAAATATTCCCTAAAGAATACCCGTTATAAGAACGGAATTCCAAATGCGTAATATACGGTTCGGCATCGATCAGTCCCCATTCGATAAATTGATTGTTCAATGCAAAAAAGGTCTCTTTCCCCCAAATGGCAGATTTTTCAATGGGATCTTGCAAATACATATCGAACAGAGGCAAAGACCCGCCCATATAATTACAAATATATTCAATAAAGCTGCTCTCTTTCGCCGCTGTTGATGTCCTTCCTATCAGCTCTCGGATAAGATAAAACCCCGCCAAAGCCAACAAGACGATCCCTACGAGCCAAAACCAAACTTTCCAAGAAAAACCTCTTTTAAATCTTTTGCGGTACAAAATCGCAAACATAGTAATTCCTGCCGTTATGACGATCAAAGAGCTGAACCTGCCGCCTGTCATTAAAGAATTAAAAATATACAAAATGACGGGAACTAAAAATTTTACGTTTCTTTTTACTCCTTCGATCAATGTATTTTTTAAAAAAACATACAAAGAAATTAAACTTATTGCAAACGATACGTTCAAAAATTGACTTGCAACAAACGACACCGATTCTTCCGTATCATAGCTTGTTTCCGCTCTAAAAACGGTCATAATGGCAGAGATGTTTACGCCGCCGCCTACGATTCTTAAAATTTCCAAATAATATAATACCACGGCAACGATTTGAACGCCGAGCAATAATATATATATAATATTCGGGACGTTTGTAACGGTCAGCGTGGCGTTTCCATTAGAACTTTTTTTTAAAACGGTGATACGGTATTTATAAAAAAAGAGATTTGCAAGGTATATGATCACCAAGCCGAGCAGTATTATTCCCATCGTTTTGAAATGGTATGTGTATTGCCAGTACGACTGCATCATCAAAGCGCAAAGCGTACAAACGATATAAGACAGGATCACCAAACAAGACGGTTGGCAAAAATCCTTTCCCAGCGTCCAAAAGGAAAAGGCAAAAAATAATATAAGCGTTATAAGTAACAAAATAAGCATAACTTACTCCAAAGTCCCGTTCATTTTAACCCAAAACAGGCTCACGAGTTTTTATCTTTTATAAAAGCCCTCATTTTATTTGTTTTTCAACTGCTTTTTTCGCGCTTTGGCTAAAAACGCTATCAATCGATATTGCTTTAATTCGATCAACTTCAACGTTACTCTTCTTTGAAAAGATAAACCTTGACGAGTTGCTGACTTTAAGGACCTTTGTAAAATATCCTGTTGTATATATTTTTTAAAGCCTTTCACTTTTTCGCGATAAGGCACATTATTTGTATCGCTAAAATAACCCGTTATAGCCGTAGTGATAATTACATACAACATACGATTATATAAACTTTTTTGCAATAATTCGCTATTCTTACTGTTTTGTATATATTTTTCTATATACTCAAAACAACGTAAGACCATATAATGATTTATTTCATTATGCGTATGCGAAATCGAATTTGAATTATAAACGTAATGTAATAAAGGTTGCGGCAGATAATATGCCGACTGCAAATGCTCAAACAACTGAATATTAAAAACAAAACCCTCGGCGCCTTGACTTAATTCTTTAATATGTCTAATCGAATGTTTTTTCAGAAAATCTCTTTCGAGCAATTTTGAAAAAACCTGCGATATGTTGCCGTTAAAATTTAAGACCCTTGCTTGTAGTTGTTTGCAATCTTCCCCCCTAAATTCCCGCTCTTCATCATCAAAAGTTTTTTTGATCTCCGTAGTGTGAGAAAATTCGGAATACTGATTCCAAAAAACAAGCTGCACTTGTTTCTCTTTCGCCACGTTGTAGCTTACTTCACAGGCGTTCAGCTCCAAATAATCATCACCGTCTAAAAACGTTATATATTCACCCGTTGCATTATCGAACGCATTATTTCTGGCAGCCGCTAATCCCTCATTCGGCTGATGTATAACTTTTATCCGCTCATCTTGCAACGCATATTCATCGCAAATTTTCCCACAATCATCAGGCGACCCATCATCGACTAAAATTATCTCCAGTTCTTTCAACGTTTGATTTTGAATACTTTCAATACATTGTCTTAAATATTCTTCTGGAACTTTATATATCGGAACGATTACGCTAATCAAAGGTGTCATATCCTTATTTTCCTACTATCTTTTTTATAAAACGTTTAACAGGGCGATAGATACCCAACGCCTCGAAGGTTTTTCTCCCCAAACGTTTGATGCGTACTTTCATTGTGATGGGAAACCATTTCTCGAATAATTCTTTGTCTCCCATCGTGGTAACGTCGGCGAAAAAAGCCTCCCTTTTTGGATTCATTTTTACAGGAAAACTCAATTCCCTTACACCGTCTATTGCTTTCTCGACGTTTATCTGTTTGATCGTGGCAAATTCCCTCGCGTTTTTAAGTAGCTCCTCTCCTTGATGTGAATGAGCAAGGCATCGCGTAACGCCTCTATTATCGTCAAGCGATTTGTCTAATTTATAAATATCGAAACAATCCCATATCGTGAGGTCGCTTTCGCGATACCTCTTTTTAAATCGGCAATTATAACACGCAGGTCTTACGCTCATATCCGAGAAAAACGCTCTTAAATAAGGATCGCTCTCTACTCCGCTGAAATACGTACGCTTGTCGTCTTTAAACGAAATTTGAGAATATTCATAACCGTATTTATTTTTATCCCTAAACGCAACGGGCAACACGTTTTCCCCGTTGCGCATCGCCTTATATTTTCGCCATACAAGTCGCGAAGGAGTTGAACGGCATACGAAATCAACAAGCAATAAATTTTCAACGTTAGGTCCTAAATACGCCTTTAACCCCTCTATTTGACAAGGCGTCCCGCTATATAAAACCGGTCTGTTTTGTTTTAGATACTTTTTAACCTGACGAAAAGTATCTTCGGGATCGCTTTGTACGTATTTACTGTTTCTAAACTTATAAAGATCCTCTTCCGAATCTACGGCTATATGATGCACCTCGTAATTATCATCAAAAGCCGCGCCGAACACAACGCCGCCTTTCTTTAAAACGACTTGGGCAAATGCGGTGAACGCACCGCCCGAAGTGCTTTGTTTTAAAACCGTTTCATCGTTATGACGAATAAGATAAGCTTTTTGCTCTTTTTCCGTTTCTTCTATATGGTTTACGAGCGGGCAAACCTTTTCACAAAGATGACAATCTATACAAATATCCTGATCGACGGAGGGGTATAAAAAGCCTTCCTCGTCTTCTTTCATCGTAATCGCGTTTTTCGGACATACGCTTTTACAAGCGGTACACCCGCAACAATTTCGTTTATCCTCGATTTTGATTCCTTTTATGGAATTCTTCTCTTTTTCTTCTTCCGTTTCCATCAATGAATTCAACAAAAAGTTTTGAGAAAACGCTCTATATTCGGTGAGTTCTTTATTTACCTTTTCAAAATCGATCGGATTGTCGAGCGATTTTTGAATATCTTCTTCCGTTTCTTCTCCGCTAAAAAGTCTATCGGACGCGCCCGCTACGGTCAACAACGTATCCAAGCGGCTATTCGTCGAGAATTTCGACTTTTTCGTAAATCTTCTGAACGCAAAAAACGGTTTATTGAATATCAAAGAAAAAACCGAACCGTGGAAAGAATCCGTACAAACGTATTCCGCATTAGCGATCATATTAAGCCACTCTGTCGGTCCGACGTTATAAGGCGTTTCATCTGCAAATTTATCGCTATATCTTACGAACTCGTCGCAATGATTGATCGAAATTATCTTACAGCCCGTCAATTTTTTCAATTTTTCCGCAAAAATACGATGTTTTTTTGCTTTGCCCAAAAAGTAACAAAAAATATATCTGTCTTTTACGATCGGTTCTTTTCCGACGATCTTTTCCCAGTCTTGCCGCGTCAACAAAAGAGTCGGGTCGCAAACCACCGTACATTCGTTTTCCGTCAAACTGTTTGCAAGTTTTCTTCCTGTTTCTTCCCGAACGGAAAGATGCTCGATCCTCGACAAAAATTTCGTATATTTTTCTTTTAAACCGTTTGGAACGGAAGAAACGCCGAAACTCGTCGAGTATGCTATCTTATTGACTTCTTCGGGAACAAAATTGAGCGTATAATAGTCCGCAACAACGTTGACGGGCAGCCACAACTGATCGGAACCGACTATAACGTTAGAGGCATTATATCGACAAAATTCCCGTAAGTCATTATAGGACGCGAATGGTTGCGTTAAATGGAAATATTCGTTTTCGAATTTTTGAAACGCTTGATCACGCAAACGAAAATTTCTTCTCAACTTTCCGTTAAGTTTCTTTTTCGCGACTAATCTTATCATGCCCATTTTCGCTTTATAAAAAGAAAGATTAAATATCTGCTTTTTATAATATTTTTTCTTTCCTTCCTTAAAGTCTGCAAGAACAGATACGTCGAACGTTTCGTTGGGGACATTATTCGCGTCTAAAAATGCCTGCGTCGCGTATGCTTGTAGCATTGACCCGTAATTATGCTTAAAATAACAAGATGCAATATATGTTTTTTTCATAAAACTTTAACTTATCAATTCGACATACTTATTCGTTAGTTTTTTCGTCTCGGAACGAATATCGTAAATCGACCCTTCGAATTGTTTATATGCATTTTTTCGTTCGGTATTCGGAACGAATATTTTCTCAACTTCTTGCCCCCAACTTTCCGCACCGATATTTAATCCTAAATAGCAAGTGCTATCTAATATCTTCGCCTCTTTTGTCATTTCCGTTGAAAAGAAACAAGGCAACCCGTTTATTTGCGCCTCTACGCCAACAACGGGCAATCCTTCGTATAAGCTCGGCAACAAAAATACGTCCATTGCGCTGTAATATTTTTCGGGGTCTTTATGCACGCCCGCGAAGATCACTTTGTCTTGGAGATTTAATTTATGCGTTTTTTCCGTCAATTCGTTCAATAACGGTCCCGTACCCAGTATCAACAACGCCGAATTCGGGTTTTTCTTTTGATATTCGTAAAAAATATCCAACAAAAACGTTTGGTTCTTTTGCGTTACGAGACGACCGATATTTCCGACTACGAATTTATCTTCCAGACCTAATTCCGCTCTTTTTTCCGTTCTCGCCTTTTCGTCGAACGCAAATTTATCCAAATCTATCGCGTTATTTATCAGCGTGACTTTTCCTGCGTCATAGGTCTTATCTCCAAACAGCCAGCGCCCCGCAAGTTCCGAACAAGCGAAATAGTGCGTGGCGTATTTCTTGGAAAAGGGGCGGAGAAGGTTTTTTATGATATTTCTTTTCCATTCCTTTTTATTAGAAGTGGAATGAGAATGTGCAATTCTGACTTTTACGCCCGCCTTTTTTGCCGCGTACAGTGTAAAAACGCTCAAAGCGTTCATATTCGAGTGTACGATATCGTAATTCCCTTCTTTAAAGAGCTTTTTCAACGTTTTAATATACTTGAATATGCTCTTATACGAAGGGATCAGCACAACGTTCCCGCCAAGCTCTTCTATTTTTTCTTTATCGATGAGCTTTGAGGTATTTTCCACAAAAAAATCAAACTGAACTTTATCGCGGTCGATATGCGTATAATAATTCATTATACAGGATTCGACCCCGCCGTCAAACGCCGCGCCTATTATTTGCGCGACTTTTATTTTTCCGTTTTCCATCTTTACTCTCCGCTGTGGTCGAAAAGAACCATCCACGCGCCTTTGAAGATTATTTTTATATCTAACCAGAAACTTTGCGTTTCTATGTATTCGATATCCAAACGCACCCACTCGTCAAACGACAACGCGTTCCTGTTCTTCCGTATCTGCCACAAACAAAGCAGTCCGCCCTTTACTTCCAGCCTCCGTCTTTGCTCCTCCGTGTATTCCTCCACCTCGCTCGGTATGGGAGGTCGGGGTCCTACTACGCTCATCGTACCGTTGAAAATGTTGATGAGCTGCAAGATCTCGTCCAACGACGATACCCGAAGTATCCGTCCGAATTTCGTTATCCTCGGATCGTTTTTTATCTTGAAAACGGGTCCGTCCATCTCGTTCTTGCCTTGATCGATCAGATCCTGTTTCATTTTTTCCGCGTTGGCGCACATCGTTCTTATCTTGAAAAATCTGAATATCTTTCCGTTTCTGCCTACCCGCTTGGAAACGTAGACCGGGTTATGCCCGTCCTCCAAAAACTTTATCAAAAGACAAAGAAGAATGACCGGCGAAAGTATCACGAGCAACAGCCCCGACGATACGATATCGAACAATCTCTTAAAGAAAAGATAACAGCCGCGGCGGAATTTGCTCCGCTTTTTCGGCTTGTAAACGACTATCGCGGGCGCACTAAGCTCCGCCGTCCCCTCTATTGCCGACGACGAACTTTCCGCTACCGCGATCTCTTCCGCGTGCTCTTGTTCTTTTTTTCCTTCGTTCAGCTCTTCGCCTCCGAACCCACTCTCCGCTATCTCGTTCACTTACCTCTACTCCTTCTCGCGGTCATTCTTCCCCCAACCGCGAATAAGCAAAAACAAATCCAGTTTACATTATATACTCACTCGGACTTTATTATATCACGATATTGTTGCTTTGTCAATGCTTTTGGGTAAAAACGTTGTCTTTTCCGACAAATACGCTTATCCATTATAGCAAGTCTTATAAGACTTGTCAAGAAAAAAGGCGAAAAAAGAGAGAAAACGGGGGGTGCGGAGGAGCAAAAAGTCAAAAAAAGAGAAAAAAACGGAAAAAAGGTGGCAGTACCCTCTTGACAAACGGAAAAAAGGTGATATACTATAACGGCGACGGACGGAAAAGCGCGAAAAAACCTTTTCGCCAAGAACGCGGCTTACGGCTTTTATCGAAACTTCGGGAAAGGAGAATGGAAAATGAAAGCTAAATTAAAAAAGTGGTTGCGTGCGACCGGAGTCGATCAGCTCCTTTTGGGGTTGATCGAAAAACTTGCGCTCGGATTGATCAAGAAACTGACCGCGTTGAAAGACGGGGTGCGGGCTATCCTCGACCGAGCGACCCAGCTCCGCAACGGCGACGGAGAATGACCGTCCGCCGAGAATTGCGTTTTTATGACGAAACGTTCCCTTCGCGTTTCGGATAGACGGAAGGCGGAGAAAAAACGCCGATCGAAGGATCGGCGTTTTTTCGTTCGTTTCGTTATTATTTGCTCTTGATCGCGCCGACGGGGCATCCGTCTTCGCAAGCACCGCAATCGACGCAATCGTCGTTTACTACGTAAATACCGTTATCGCCGAGCGAGATCGCTCCGACGGGGCAGGTATCCGCGCAAGCGCCGCAAGCTACGCATTCGTCCGTGATAAGATGTGCCATATTCGTTTACCTCCGAGTTATTTTTCTTGTCTGTATTATATCACATTTTTTTGCATTAGTAAAGAAATTCGAGGGGGCGTTTTCGGGTTTTTTAATGTAAATTCTGTAAACGCCCGACCGTTTCCAAGGTCAGCCTTGCGCCTTGGCGGATCTCCTCTTCCGTATTGTCTTTTCCAAAGCTCAGTCTAACGCATTCTTTCGCCTGTTCCGCCGTCAGACCCATCGCCGTCAGCACGTGGCTGGGCTTGACCGACGCGCTCGCGCACGCGCTGCCCGCCGCCAACGCCACGCCTTTCAGATCCATACTGTACAAAAACGCCGTATTCTCCACGCCCTCGAACCGAAGGTTGAGGACGGCGGGGAGCATATCGCCGCTACCGTTGCGCGTTACCCCTTTCAGACAGGATATTTCTTGCATAAACAGCTGGGACAGCGCGCGTATCTTTTGATTCGAGCGTTCCATTTCCTTGACCGTCTTTTCGTACGCCGCCGCAAGCCCCACGACGGAAGGCACGTTGAGCGTGCCGCCGCGCAGTCCGCGTTCCTGTTCGCCGCCGCCGACGAGTTTTTCCACCTTTACGCCGCTACGGATATACAGCACGCCGCAACCTTTCGGACCGTAGAACTTATGTCCCGAAAAGGAGAGCATATCCACGCCCCAGTCCTTGACGTCGATGGGCATATACGGCGCCGCCTGCACCGCGTCGGTGAAGAACAGCGCGCCCTTTTCCTTGGCGATACGCGCCGCCTCTTTGACGGGTTGCAAAACGCCCGTTTCGTTATTCGCCGCCATCAGCGCGACGAGCGCGGTCTGTTCCGTGACCGCCGCCTGCACCGCGCTCGGCTCTACCCTGCCCCCCTCGTTCACGGGGAGATAGGTGACGGAAAAGCCCTCTTTTTCCAGCCGTTCCGCCGCGGAGAGCGCCGCGTGGTGTTCGATGGAAGAAAGAACGATATGCGTTCTGCCCTCCGCGCGTTTTGCGCGCGCGCCGCCGAGGATCGCCCAGTTATCGCTTTCCGTGCCGCCCGAAGTGAAATACACCTCGTTCTTTTTCGCGCCGATCAGTTCGGCGATCGTATCGCGTGCGGCGTCCACCGCCGCCATCGACTTACGCCCGAACGAATGGGGAGAGTCGGCGTTTCCGAAATCCGCCGTGAAATACGGCAACATTTTTTCCAGTACTTCGCGATCCAGCGGCGTGGTCGCCGCATGGTCGAAATAAATTCTTTTCTTTTCCATATTATAATACGACCTCACTTTTTATTATAACGCTTTCCCCTATCCTTTGTCAAGCAAAGGAGCGCAATGGACGCATGCGGAAAAATTTTTCACTTTCTGTTAAATTTTTTCTTTAAAACGCTTGAAAAGTGAACGAAAGTATAGTATAATAGACAAAACGCTTTGCGAAACTTTCCGCAGGGCGAGTCACAAAAACAACGGGGAACGGAGATAAGGAACGTTTCCCAAACAGGGGGTACATCATTATGAACGAAAACATTCGCAACATTGCCGTCGTGGGACACAGCGGCGAGGGCAAAACGACGCTGTGCGAGGCTATGCTCTTTAACGGCGGGGTCATCGACAGACAGGGCAAAGTGCCCGACGGCACGACCGTTTCCGACTTCGACGAGTTGGAAAAAGCGCGGAAAATGTCCATCTACGCGTCCTGTTCCTATCTTACCTGGAAAAACGTCAAGATCAACCTGCTCGACCTGCCCGGCTACTACGATTTCGAGGGCGAGCGTAACGAAGGTCTGCGCGCGGCGGGCGGCGCGTGTCTGGTCATCGGCGCGAACGGGGTCCTGCCCATCGGCGCGCAAAACGTGGTTGACTACTGCTTGAAACTGGGCAAACCGCTCATCATTTTCATCAACGGTATGGACAAAGAGAACGCGGACTACTTGGGCACGGTGAACGCGCTCAAAACCAAGTATACGGGTAAGCTCGCGCCCATTCAGATCCCCATTATGGAGAACGGGAAGATGCAGGGCTGTATCAACGCTTTGCAGGAGCGCGCGTATCTGTTCAAGGAAGGCGGACCGCAGGAAATACCCATTCCCGAGGATATGAAAGGCGCGGTCGAGGAAATGAAAGCGCAACTGATGGAAACGGCGGCGGAGAACGACGAGATCCTGCTCGACAAGTATTTCGAAACGGGCGATCTGACCCGCGAGGAAACGATACGGGGTATTCGGCTGGGTATCGCGTCCGTGAACACCATTCCCGTTATGGCGGGGTCGGCGTTACAAAACCGCGGCGTTATCAATCTCTTGAACGAGATCGTTACGTACATGCCCCAGGCGAGCGAGCGTTTGAACACGCTTGCGGACGATCTCGAACACGACAAAGTCATCAACGTTCCGACCGTAGCGGACGCGCCGTTTGCGGCGCAGGTGTTCAAGACGGTGATCGATCCTTATTCGGGTAAGCTGTCCTATCTTAAAAGTTTCCGCGGGGTATTGAAGAGCGGCGCGACGGTATGGAACGCGAATAACGAATGTGAGGAACGGATCGGTCAGATCTATCTCTTGCGTGGCAAGAAGATGGAACCCGTAGACGAGCTTGCGGCGGGAGATATAGGCGCGGTGAACAAACTCGGCAACACGGACACGGGCGACACTCTTTGCGATCCGAGCGCGAAGGTACGTTTCTCCCCTATCCATTTCCCCAAGCCCACCTTGTTTATGGCGGTCGCCGCCGAGAAGAAGGGCGAGGAGGACAAAGTTTTCGCCGGTCTTGCCAAGCTCCGCGAGGAGGACCGCACGTTCTCGATCGAGAAGAACGCCGAAACGGGCGAAATGCTGCTCGGCGGTCAGGGCGACGTACAGCTCGAAACGTTGGTCAAGAAGGTCAAAGCGCGTTACGGGGTGGATATGAAATTGTCCGCGCCGCGCGTAGCGTACCGCGAAACGATCCGCGGCACGGCGGAGGCGGAAGGTAAGCATAAGAAACAATCGGGCGGACACGGTCAGTACGGGCATTGTAAGATACGGTTCTCGCCCTGCGAGGAAGAGTTCGTATTCGCGGAAGAAGTAGTCGGCGGCGCGGTGCCGAAGAACTACTTCCCCGCCGTCGAGAAAGGTCTGCGCGAATGTCTGGAACACGGTCCTTTGGCGGGTTATCCCGTCGTGGGCGTGAAAGCGGTGCTTTACGACGGAAGTTACCACGACGTGGACTCCAACGAGCTGTCCTTTAAGATGGCGGCGGCGCTCGCGTACAAAGACGGTCTGAAAAACGCGAAACCCGTCCTGCTCGAACCCGTTCACCGTTTGAAGATCGCCGTGCCGAGCGACTATCTCGGCGACGTTATGGGCGACGTGAACAAGCGCCGCGGGCGGATCATGGGTACGGACACGGAAGGCGAAAGCTCGGTGATCACCGCCGAGATACCGCTTGCGGAAATTATGGAATACACGATGGAATTGCGTTCGCTCACGCGCGGGAGCGGGAAATTCGTTTCGGAATTTTTAGGCTACGAGGAAGTCCCCTTCGCGCTGGTGGATAAGATCATCGCCGCAGCGCAAAAGAACTGATCCATTCTCCTTACTTTTGCGGCGGAACGAAAAGGAAGTCTTTCGGAAACCCCCTCCGAAAGACTTTCGTTTTTTGCGCCCGTAAACGAAATCGCTTGCGCCGTTCGCGGCGTTTATGGTATACTGGTGCTATGCGTTATCACTATAAAAAGACTTATGAAAAAAGCGCGGCGTTTTTCCGTGCCAGACCGCGGCTCATCGCTCTGCTCTTTCTTTTAAACCGTATCCTGACCCTGCTTTTCGCGATCGCGTATTTTGCGCTCGCGGTCTACGCGGCGACAAGATTGCCCGACGATCTTTTCATCATAGGCGCGATCGGCGCGTTCGCGCTCTGTCTTGCGGCGGTGTGGGTACTGCGTATCGCGGTAGACCGCGCCCGTCCGTACGAGGAAACGGGAGCGGGTATTTCGCCGCTCGTGGAGAAACGGAGCGGCGGGCGGTCGTTCCCCAGTCGGCACACGGCGTGCGCGTTCGCCGTCGCGACGGCGTTTTTGCCGCTGTCCGTTTGGTTGGCTCTGCCGTTATACGTGTTAGGCGCGGGTCTTGCCTACGTGCGGTTCGCGTTGGGCTGGCACTACCCGTCCGACCTCATCGGCGGCGCGGCGATCGGCACGGTCTGCGGGCTGATCGTGTTTCTGTTCTGATAGCGTTCCTCCCTCAGTCAACTACGTTAAAAGCTCCCTCGACGAGGGAGCTTTTTTGTTTCGTACTTTCCCGTGGGATTCTTCACTTCGTTCAGAATGACACACCCAACCCGTCATTCTGAGTGCAACG
>JBGVLV010000005.1:0-25942 GCA_045124465.1 Candidatus Scatosoma sp. | reverse complement strand
GTATATACGTTGTTATCTAGAAGGCAGAAAAGTCGGAAAGATAATAATAGGATATAACCATAGCGGTGATGATGGCAAAGAGGATCCACCTGTTCCCATTCCGAACACAGAAGTTAAGCTCTTTTACGCCGAAAGTACTTGCAGGTTACTGCCGGGAGGATAGGTAATCGCCGCTTTCCAAAGAGAGAAGATCTTGTTTTTACAAGGTCTTTTCTTTTTTTCTCTTTGGAAAGCGGAGGTAAGTTCGTCCTGCCCCTCGGACGGGGAACGCGAACGGCACGGAAAACGTTTCCCGCCTATACATACGCGAAAAGACCTTCCGCATTTACGTATGCGAATAAACTCGCCTCCATAAATGCGGAACGTCTTTTCAGCGCCTTGCAAGCAAGGCTGGCAACCTTTTCCTCCGTTCGTTGGGGAGAACTTATCGCCGCCGACACTTCGTGGGGGTGTGTGGAAAGCGGAAAACACCAAAGGCTCCCTCATGGAGGGAGCTGTCAACGCAGTTGACTGAGGGAGTAAAAAGGCTGTGATTTATAGCAACTCCTTCCGACGGCGGTCGCCGTCACCTCCCTCAAAGAGGGAGGCAAGAGATTACTTCGCTACGCCCGTAATGACGGTGAGGGGTACGCTCGTAATAACCGTGGGGTACGCCCGTAGTGACAACGGGCGCGAAAGGGAGTAAAAAACAGAATGATAAAAAAGTATTGACAAAAGGGCGGAGGAGTGGTAAACTATATATAGATCCATAAAGGAAGGAAATAAGTATATGAAAATCGTAACGCTTACCCTCAACCCCGCGTTCGACGTGCATTGTCGGGTCGCGGAGTTTATGCCCTATCACGAAAATATCGCCGAACTTTGCTCGTTGGAGGCGGGCGGTAAGGGCGTGAACATCTCCCGCGCGCTGGAACAAAACGGCGTTAAAAACAAAGCCGTCGTCATCGTCGGCGCGGATAATTACGCCGAGTTTTGCAAATCCCTCGAAAAAGACGGCGTTTCTTTCTCCGAGGTCGTTACGGGCGGTCGTATCCGCGAAAATTTCACCCTCCACGAGGAAGGCAAACCCGAAACCCGTATCAGCTTTAACGGCTTTTCCTGCGATTCGTCGGTACTCTCTCGCGTTCGTCTGCGTATCGGCAAAACGGACGAAAATACCGTCGTCACCTTCTCGGGCAGCGCGCCGAACGGTCTGAACGTAGCCGAACTCAAACGCCTGTTAGCCGAAATACAAGCCACGGGCGCGAAGATCGTGGTAGACTCCCGCTCGTTCACGCTCGACGATCTGCTCGAACTTAAACCCTGGCTCATCAAACCGAATAAAGACGAAACGGAACATTACACGGGCAAGAAGATCGAAAATATCACCGCCGCGGCGAATATCGCGCGGGAACTTTATAACGGCGGTGTGGAAAACGTAGTCGTCAGCCTTGGCGGCGACGGCGCGGTGCTGGCTTGCGCGGACGGCGTGTTCTATGCGAAAAACCCGAAGATCGAGGCGATCTCGACCATCGGCGCGGGCGATAGCCTGATCGCGGGCTTTATCGACGGTAAGAGCAGATCGCTTAACGCGGAAGATACCCTCCGTCGCGCGGCGGCGTACGGCACGGCGGCGTGCTTGCAAAGCGGCACTCGTCCGCCGCAAAAGTCGGACATTGACGAAGTAGAAAAACAAGTGGAGATCACCCGCCTGAACGTATAAGACGGGGGCAGGTACGAGATGAATATATACTACGGTGTCGTTTTTGAGAGAAAACGGCACTTTTTTATGTAAAATCTTCTATTTGTATTGACTTTTTTGCGAATATTTTATATAATTCTTGGTAATATATATCTTACTCGCTTTATACGAAATCTTTCTGAGGTAGTAGTGTATTGTATTTTGAAGTGTCGCAGCTCAAGAGGAAGGTATATTCTACGGTGCCGTTCTCGCGAGGGAGCGGCACTCTTTTTTTATGCCAAAAACACGTAAGAGGGCAATCGGAATGTGGGAAATAATAACGTTGTTTATTCTCGTCGTAGCCGTAGCGGTGATTATTTTTCGAAAACTCGACCGCGAGGATAGGGGCGACGGGTACGGAACGAGGTTGGAGATCGAGAACGCGGGGGAAGTGAAAGCCGCGTTCGGGGATAGCGAGGAGAGATACCCTGCGGAGATAACGGAGTATATCGAAACGAAAAAACGGTTGGAGAAGAAGTTCGGGAAAGATATGGAAGTCGTGCTTTCGGGGTATACGTTTAAAGTGCGGTACGTATCGACGGGCGAGGACGGGCTGTGCGAGCGTTGCCGTATCGTGAAAGCGGAGAAGGTATCGGGGGAAGTGGTATACGAAGAATGACGAAAAAAAGCTCCCTCATTGAGGGAGCTGACTTTTATTCTACAATAAACCGTTACAAAACGACGATGTTCATCAATAAACCGTTACAAAACGACGATGTTCATCGCTTTGAATTCTTCTTTCAATGCCTCGGGGAACGCGTCGTCGGTGATGAGTACGCTGATGTCCTGCACGCGCGCGAACGTGTAGGGCTTGATCTTGCCGATCTTCGAGCTGTCGAGCATCATGTACGTAAATTTCGCTTTTTTGCAGATACTCTTGAACAGATCCGCCTCCGCTTGCGAACCGCAGGAGAACCCGTTTTCGGGCGTAAACGCCGCCGCGGAAATGATCGCAAGTTCGAAATTGCTGTCCGCGAAATAGATAGAGGACGCCGAGGACGCCGTGGAAAGATTCTCTTTGATGAGCGTGCCGCCGAGCAGGTTTACGGTCACGTTCTTCTTTTTGCAAAGCTCGGTCGCGACCGCAAGTCCGTTCGTGAAAATATTGCAAGCCACGTCAGGCATTTCTTTGGCGAGATAGAGCGCGGTCGTACCCGCGTCGAGGTAGATGGACGCGCCCGCGTCGATGAGCTTGGTCGCTTTCTTCGCGATCTCGATCTTCTCGTCGGTGTGGATCGTGGTCTTTTTCACGTACGGTTCGCCGGAGGTCTGTTGTACGTCCTTGACCGACATCGCGCCGCCGCGAACGCGAATGATACGGCCCTGTTGTTCGAGCAGGAGCAGATCCCTGCGTAAGGTCATCATGGAAGTCTGGGGGAAATATTCGCCGAGTTGTTTCAAAGACAGCTTGCCGCGCTTGTCGAGTAGATCGGCTATTTCCGAAATTCGTTCTCTTTTCATTAGGATATTCCTCCTTGTGTTATCTTGTATCAAATTTATCATAAATTACATAAAAATGCAAGCGAATAAAGGTGGAAATGATAATTTTTTACGTTTTCTTTACGATTTTTTTCGAAAACAAAGAAAATTTTTTCAATTTTCCTCCGCCTTTTCACGGCCTTTTCATCGAAAACGTTTATTATCGTACCGATAATCGGATACCGCAGACCAAAACGTTTGCTTTTTCGGTTCGGGTATGCTATAATAAAAGGAGAAAAAGGCTTTGGAGAATCCCGAAATGTACGATTTTATTGCCGATCTGGACGAATATTTTTGCGAGAAGTACGCCAACTATGACAAACTCTGCGTACTCCCCGGCTACCGTATGCCCCAAATGCAGACTTCGGAAGTCCGCGCCGACGGCAGAACGTACGCTTATACCTTACCCAACACCACGATGCGCCTTGCGTTGCAGGAGAATAAACTCGAACTGTTAAAGACCCTCAAAACGCAAATGGCGGACAAGTCTTTCTCGTTCTCCTTCCAGCCCCTGCGCTTTTTTACGAGAATGAAAAACAAATTTTCCTCGGTCGGGTTCGTCAAGATCCTGAACGCGACCCTTGCGAAATACAACCTCACGCCCGCGGAGGCGGGCAAGTCGCTCGACGTTTCGGAGGAGATCTGGAACAATATCTGTAAAGGTAACTTCCTGCCCACGAAAAACCTCGTGTTCTCGCTCGCGCTGACCGCGCACATAAGCGTGGACGATACGGTGAACTTGCTCGGCGTGTGCGGGTACGGACTCGACTATTCGATCGTCAAAGACGTCGTCGTATCCTATCTTTTGGAACAGAAAGTGTTCAACCGCGGAATGATCGACGCAGCGTTTGCGGAATATAAAGTGGAAAACCTCTTCTTAAAAGGGGAAACGGAAACCGAAAATTCCGAAGAAAAGCGCGCGTAAACGGTTGCGTTTTGCGGCGCGGAATGGTATAATAGATAAAAATCGAATATCCGAGCGGAGAAAGAGTACCCGTTTTTATGCAAAACAACGGACAGAGAAACGCGCCGTAGGCTGAAAGCGCGTGAAAAGTTTTGCAAGGCGGCGAAAGTGCGTTTCCGCGTTCGAGGACAGACTAACCCTCTGCGGCATAGCCCCCGTTATCGGGCGAACGAGGAAATTCCCGTAACCTTTTTTGCGGGCGTTTCGAAGTAAAGTGGAACAGCGAAACAAGTCGCCTTTATATTATGTAGTATGGAATACTGCATAGTGTAAAGGTTTTTTACTTTTACGGGAGGTGAAAAAAATGTGGTTCAAAAACCTCAGAGAGGACATCAAAGCGGCGAAGATCAACGACCCCGCCGCGCGTAACTCTTTCGAAATATGGCTTACCTACTCTGGCGTACACGCGCTCTCGTGGCACCGCGTCGCGTACTTTTTTCATAAGATCAAACTCAAACTTCTGGCGCGTATCATCAGCCAAATGGCTCGGTTCTTTACCGGTATCGAGATCCACCCCGCCGCAAAGATCGACGGCGGCGTGTTCATCGACCACGGTTCGGGCGTGGTCATCGGCGAAACGGCGGAAGTGCATAAAGGCACCGTCATCTATCAGGGCGTGACCCTCGGCGGCACGGGCAAGGAACGGGGCAAACGCCACCCGACCATTATGGAAAACGTCACCCTTTCCGCAGGCGCGAAAGTGCTCGGCGGGTTCACCGTCGGCAAGGGCGCGAAGATCGGCGCGGGCGCGGTCGTGCTCAAAGAAGTACCCCCGTACGCGACCGTCGTCGGTGTGCCCGGGCGTATCGTGCGTATCCGCAACCCCGAAACGGAAGGGGAGCATAAACATAACGGTATCATCGCCACGGTCGCGCTGAACGCCGAACTCAACGCCGAGGAACTCGCGCAAAAAGAGGAACGGGCGAAAGAGCTTGCCCGTATCGCCGAGGAACAAAGAAACGCAAAGAAATAAAACAAAGAATCCGCTACGCAATACGGCGTCGCGTTGCGTTTTTCTAAGTCGCGTACTTTTTGTACGCTCCTGTCGAAAAGCCTCGCGCTCCTTGTCTTGCTTGCGGCTTGCTTTGTTGGAATTGTCCCCGAAACGAAGGGGGCAGGTATTAGACGAAATAAAAAACGGAGAAAAACGGATATGAAAATTTACAATTCGCTTACGAGAAAGAAGGAAACGTTCACGCCGTTGTCGGGCAACGACGTGAAAATGTACGCTTGCGGTATCACGGTATCGGGCGAGGCGCATATCGGTCACGGGTATCAGGCGCTCATTTACGATATTATGCGTAAATATCTGAAAAAGACGGGCTACAACGTAACGTACGCGCGCAACTACACCGACGTGGACGACAAGATCATCGCCAAATCCCACGAAACGGGGATCCCCGCGGACGAGTATGCGGCGATGATGATCGAGAATATCAATAAGATCATGACCAAGTTCTGCGTGGACGATCCCGACGTATGGCTGAAAGCGACCGAGAATATCGGGAACATCATCGACTTCGTGTCCGCGCTCATCGAAAAGGGTCACGCATACCCGACCAAGAACGGCGACGTATATTTCGACGTCGCGACCTTCCCCGCCTACGGTCAGCTTTCCAACCGCAACGTGGAGGACGCGCTCGACGGCGTGCGCGTGGATAACGACGGCGAGAAAAAGAACGCGTACGACTTCGCGCTTTGGAAGAGCGCGAAAGAAGGCGAGATCTGCTGGGACTCCCCTTGGGGCAAGGGCAGACCGGGCTGGCATATCGAATGTTCGGCGATGAACCGCGCGGCGTTCGGCGAACAGATCGACATTCACGGCGGCGGCCGCGACCTTATCTTCCCGCACCACGAAAACGAGATCGCGCAGACGGAGGCGCTCACGGGCAAACGGTTCGTGCGCTACTGGACGCATAACGGTCTTATCAAGGTCAACGGTCAGAAGATGAGCAAATCCCTCGGCAACAGCCTGTTGCTCGCCGACCTGCTCGAAAAATATTCGGACGAAACGATCAAATTCGCGTTGCTCCAAACCAACTACCGCAACGACATCAATATCACCGACGACCTGTTCCCCGAGGCGGCGAAACACGTTCTGTCCTTCTATGAAATTTTAGCGGCGGCGGACGAGGCGAACCTCACGGCGACGGACGAAGACAAGGCGTCGGCGAAGAAGATCGACGAGGCGTTCAACGCGTGCATGGACGACGATTTCAACACCGCGCTCGCGCTGTCCGATCTGTTCGGGTATTTTAAGGAACTCAAAAAATACCTCGCGGCGGGCGATACCAAAGCGGCGGCGTACGCGGCGCAGCTCAGAGAAACGTATTCCCTGCTCGGCTTTTTTAAAAAGAACGCGAAAGAGTACGTGGAGAAATACGGCGCGCGCGGCGACGAGATCCCCGAAGAGGTGAAAAAGCTCGCCGAGGAGCGTTTCGCGGCAAGACAAAACCGCGACTGGGCGAAGAGCGACGAACTGCGCGATAAGCTCGCGGCGTTGGGGTTTGCGGTCAAGGATAGCAAAACGGGCTACGAACTGATCAAAAATTCTTGACAAAACGCGCGCATGCGTATATAATGTAAAGGAAAAATATCAAAGGATAAGAAATTATGAAAACGTATACCGGACAAGCACTCAGAGAAATGTATCTGAACTTTTTCAAAGACCGCGGTCATAAAGTGATCCCGTCGGCGTCTTTGATCCCCGAAAACGATCCCACCGTCCTGTTCACGACGGCGGGTATGCACCCGCTCGTGCCCTATCTTTTGGGCGAAAAGCACCCCGCGGGCAAACGGCTCACCGACGTGCAGAAATGCGTGCGGACGGGCGACATCGACGACGTGGGCGACGAACGCCATTGTACGTTCTTCGAAATGCTCGGAAACTGGTCGCTCGGCGATTATTTCAAGGCGGAAATGATCCCTTGGAGCTATGAATTTTTAACGGACGAGAAATACCTGGGTATCCCCTCCGATCAACTCGCCGTGACGGTATTCGGCGGCGACGACAGCCTGCCCCGCGACGACGAGGCGGCGGCGCTTTGGGAAAAAGCGGGTATCAAGAAAGAAAATATCTACTTTATGCCCCGCGAAAACAACTGGTGGGGACCTGCGGGTCTGACCGGTCCTTGCGGCACGGACACCGAAATGTTCGTGATCCGTAAACCCAAATGCTCGCCGAATTGCAACCCCGACTGTAACTGCGGCGCGTTCCTCGAAATTTGGAACGACGTGTTTATGCGCTTTAATAAACAGGCGGACGGCACGTACGCCGAGCTTTCGCAAAAGAACGTGGACACGGGTATGGGCTTGGAACGCGCGCTCTGCGTTTTGAACGTTAAATCGAGCGTATACGAAACGGACATTTTCGAAAACGCGATCAAGGTCATTTCCTCGCTCACGGGCAAGAACTACGGCGACGATGAGGAAACGACGAAAGCGTTCCGCGTTTTGCTCGACCATACGCGCACGGCGACCTTTATGCTCGGCGACGAAAAGGGGATCGTGCCTTCCAACACCGATCAAGGCTATATCCTGCGTAGAATTATCCGCCGCGCCGTTCGGTTCGGTCGGAAGATAGACCTGCCCGAGGGCAGTCTTGCCAAGATCTCGCAAGCGTTTATAGAGGAGTATCAAGACGTTTATCCCGAACTCAAAGTCAACGCGGCGAAGATCGCCGAGGAGCTGGACAAGGAAGAGGCGAAGTTCACCAAGACCTTGCAACAGGGCTTGAAAGAGTTCGAAAAATGCTTAAACGGTATCGAGCGCAAGAACGCGTTTATGGCGCAGAAAGACCCCGCATACGTACCCGAAACGCGGATCAACGGCAAACAGGCGTTCCATCTCTACGACACCTACGGTTTCCCTGTGGAGATCACGGCGGAAATGGCGAAAGAACGCGGTTTCGACGTGGATATGGACGGGTATAAAGCGGCGTTCGAAGAACACCAGAGCAAGAGCAAAGCGGGCAGCGAACAGAAATTCGCCTGCGGGCTTGCCGACCATAAAGAGGCGACGACGAGATTGCACACGGCGACCCACCTGTTGCACGCGGCGTTGAAGAAGGTATGCTCGCCCGAGGTCAATCAGAAAGGCTCGAACATTACCGAGGAAAGACTTCGTTTCGATTTCAACCTTCCCCAGCCGATGACCGCCGAGCAGATCAAAGCGGTGGAGGATATGGTCAACGAAGTGATCGAAAAGAAAGTCCCCGTCGTGATGAAAGAGATCAGTCTGGAAGAGGCGAAAGCGGAAGGATTCACGGGATTGTTCGAAAGCAAGTACGGCGAACGCGTGAAAACGTACACCATCGGCGACTTCTCCAAAGAGATCTGCGGCGGACCGCACGTAGAGAACACGGGCGAACTGGGCAAGTTCCGCATTGTGAAGGAGCAGAGCTGCGGGAGTGGAATTCGTAGAATTAAGGCTATTTTAGAATAAATCATTAATGATGAATGAACTTATATCCGAAGAAGAAATAAAAAAGCGCACCGCGCCCTTTCTGGAAAGGGGGTTCGCGTTCGAATATTTCTATCAAAAAGGCGGGGACTCCTCCTGCGTGTATATTTGCCGTTTTAAAAAGGGCAAAGACTTTTTCGACTGGCGGGAAGTATCGGGCGCGAACGAGATACACCTCGTCGTGAGCGTAAACGGTGAATACCGTTTCCCCGACCTCGAAAAACGCCACCCCAAGACCGTGCGAACATTCAAGCGGAAACACCTTTTCAAAAAAGCCACGCTGAGCGACCGCCGCGACCTTTTCGCGGAACTTCTTCTCGAAGAACTTCGCTCCTCGCCCGCCGACTTCTTCGGAATCTCTTTATGACAAAATAAAAGTCCTCCCGTGACGGGAGGGCTTTTTCTCGCTATGTAAGTATTATTTCTCTTCTTCTTGCTCCGTTTGCTCCGTCTGACCGAGGGTAGGGAACAACCGACGGACGGACTTGACGGGATAGAGCGCCGCGATCAGGATCAGAGCGCAAACGCCGCAACAAACGCCTTGAAGGGTATTTCCAAGGAGCGAAAGCGCCGCCGTTGCGAAACTTTGATAGAGCGCGCTCTCGAACAGGAAGTAGCCCAAAACCATAAACGCCTCGCCCGCGACGACGGATACCGCACGGGGCAAAATATCGAGCGACTGTTTTTTCACGCACTTTTTGAGCGCCGCCCAAACGAGCCAAGCCAAAAACGCGTCCACGCCTTTGATGACGAACGTTGCGGGCGCGTAGATGGCGAACCCGCCGAAAATATCGGCAAGCCCGCTGCCGACCGCCGCGGCGACCGTTCCGTAGATCGGACCCAAAAACCAACCCGAAAGCAGTACGAACACGTCGCCCACGTTAAAATACCCGTTGGGCAGGGGTATGACGATAAGTACCGTACCGATACAGCAAAGCGCCGCGAACAACGCGGTGAAAGCGAGCTGTTTCGCAAGGGAAACGCCTTGCAGGGAAATCGCTTTTTTCATAATATCACCTCATTTTATAGATTACGTAACATTATACGCCCCGAACTTCCCGTTGTCAAGCGTTTTTACCGCGAAAGACCCGACTGCGGGCGATAGAAAAAAGGAATTTCCGCTATGCGTTTTTTTAATAGCCCGCGCTTAAACGCGTTCGGGCTTGATACATTCCCCCGTGGTCGCGCTCTGGAAAATGACGAAAAAACCCTCGTTGTCGTCAAACGCCGAGCGGGGAACGAACGTGCATACTCCCGCGATCTCTTCGGGCGGTTCGTTTCTGTTTTCCGCCGCGAGCGCGTAGCAAATATACCTCGCTTTTCCGTCCTCGTAGACCACGCCGACGAGATATTGCGGCGCGCCTTCCTCGCCCTTGACCCGCACCCATTCGCTGCACGAGAACGCGCCTTTCAAAGTATCGTCCTTGGGGTTAGCGGCGAACAGTTCGTCGATCTCGCTCTTTACGGACAGGTAGTATCCGTCGGGATCTTTTGCAAACGGGTGGAGTACGTTTTCAGCATCGTCATTCTCCGTAGCGTCAGACCCCGTTTTTTCGTCTTGTTTTTCAGCTCCGCTTTCAGCGTGTGCATCGCCGCCAGTTTTTTGAAACACGCTTTGTCCATTTTTCTCCTCCCGATAATAATTCTCCGTCGCCACCGTTTCGTCGTCGTAGCCTTTCTCCGTTTTTTCTTCCTCGACCGTTTCCGCTGCGCCTATCTCGACAGGCTCCGCCTCCAACGTTTCGGCGGCGGCAGTTTCTTCGCTCTTTTTTGGAAAGACGGGGGGCAGGGTTGCGTCGAGTATGCTCCGCCAGTCGTAAGACCCGTTCCCGTTCACGCCGTACGCGATGGGTACGATCTCGTTTTTCACGTAACAGATCACGCCGCAGAACCCGTTCGATACGTCGAGGTCGGAAAGGATATTGAACAGGCTCTTGCCCCGTAGGGCGAGCGTTTCCGTCCTGCCTTTGCCGTCCGATAAAAGACAGTAGTACTCGCCCGAAACGAGGGGCGCAAAGTTGATGATGGAAACCTCGATCGCGAGGTTCTTGCCGTATTGCTCGACCTTGATAAGCCCCGAAAGCGCTTTTCCGTCGCCCGAGAACCCCTGTTTCACCTGTCGTAAAATGCACATTTTTTTGATATAATTCATAATTCCACCTGAAAGACTTTATGATATAACAGTAGTATATATGCAAACGCGCGGAAAAAATTGACGGTTTTGCCCGTTTTTTCAAAGAAAAGCAAGAAAAAATTCCGCAAAAAATTTCGGGAGAAAGTCTTCCGAATGTATTGACCTTTCCCGCATTTTCGCGTATAATAGTAACTATGGAACAAAACTGCGGAAAAGCCTTGAAAATATGGATATTGCGCGCGCTTTTGACCGCGCTTTGCCTCTGTATGCTCGCGTTCATTTTCGGCAATTCTTTGCAGACGGGCGAGCAATCGTCGGGGCTGAGCCGAAAGGTGACGGACGCCGTGCAAAAGCTTTGCGGGCTGTTCGCGCCCGAAAGCTGGATCGCGACGGCGGCGGGGGAGGCGTACGACAAGCTGCACGGGATCGTGCGTACGGCGGCGCATTTTTCCGAATTCGCCCTGCTCGGCGCGCTCTTTTGTTGGTGCTACCGCGCCTATACCCGCGACAAGACCTTCCTGTTTTTGCCCGTGGGCTTGCTTGTGCTCGTGCCTATCGTAGACGAGTTCCTGCAAAGATCGAGCGCGGGTCGCATCGCCGATATCGCCGATATGCTCGTGGATACGGCGGGCGGGCTTTGCGGGTTTTCGTTCGCTTTGCTTACCCTCTTGATAGGGTTTATTTGTAAAAGGAAAAAGGAGAAAAAGTATGCAACGGGAAAGTATGGAGATAGCGCTCGTTAAATACAACAAAAAAACGTGGTGCAAAAGCGCGCTCCTCGGCTTTTTCGTCGGGCTTGCCGTCATCGTACCCGGCATCAGCGGCTCGACGGTGGCGATCATTTTCAAGCTCTACGATCAGTTCTTGTACGCGCTCGGCAATCTGTTCAAGAAATTCAAACAATGTTTTCTGTTCCTGCTCCCCATCGGGATCGGGATCGTGATCGGCGTACTGCTCGGCTTTATCGCCGTCAAACAGCTTTTGGAAATATTGCCGTTCGCCATCGTCTGCCTGTTCGCGGGACTGATGAGCGGCGCGTTCCCCGCCGTCAAAGACGAACTCAAAGGCGCGCAACGCAACGCAAAACGGGTCGCGCTGTTTTGCTTGGGACTGCTCGTCCCCGTGGCGCTGGGCTGTTTCTCGGCGGTATCCACGCTCGGCGCGACGGAAACGGTCGTCGATAAATTCGCGGACGTGCAATGGTGGCACGTACTCCTCGCCCTCGTATTCGGCGCGGTGGTCGGCATAACGCAGATCGTCCCCGGACTTTCCGCGAGCGCGTTTTTGATGTCCGTGGGCTGGTTCGGCAGTATTATGCAGAGCGTAAGCATGACCTACTGGAAAAGCAACCCGCAGGTGTTCCTCGTCTATGCGGGGCTTGTCGTCGGGTTCGTCGTCGGTCTGCTCGGGTTCTCCAAATTGCTCACGTACGTGTTCGCCAAGGCAAGACATACGGCGTATTCGATGATCGTCGGACTGTCGCTCGGCTCTATCCTGTCTATGTTCTGTAACGGCGACATCGTCGAAACGTACCTCTCGTGGTCGCAAAACGGCGCGTCCGTACTCGATATCGTACTCGGCGTCGTTTTGTTCGCCCTCGGCGCGGTCGGCGCATACCTGCTGGTCAGATACCAACGTAAAAAGGACGCGGAGACCGCAAAGACAAATGCGGGCGATTGACGCGTTTTTCAGAAAATTGCGCGAAATATCCTATCGCCGCGGCTATGCCTGCGACGACTGCGGCAGGGAAGTGTTCGACTATCCCGCGCAACGGCTTTGCGGGGCTTGTCTGCAAAAACTTCTTCCCGTCGAACGCGCTTGCCCCAAATGCGGCAGAGCGACCGTTTCGGACGGCGTGTGTCTGGCTTGCAAAAGCGACCCGCCGTCGTTCACGCAAGGGGTATCCGCTTACGTCTACGTACGCGAAACGGCGGCGCTCGTCAACCGTTTGAAAAACGGCGACCGCCGTCTTGCCTGTTTTCTCGGCGAGGAAACGGCGAAAGCTTTTCTCGCCCGTTTCCCCGAACTTTCCGATCGCTCCTTTCTCGTTCTCCCCGTTCCCATCACCAAACGAAAACGCGCGGAGAGGGGATACAATCAAGCGGAGGAGCTTGCCGAAGTCGTCGTGCGGGAACTCAAACGCGCGGGCGTAGACGTAACGCTCGAACGCGGGTTCTTGATCAAGGACCGTGAACGCTCCCAGCAAAAAGATCTCGATTCCTCCGCGCGCAAACGCAACGCCCGCTCGGCGTACCGTTTGACCAACCGAAAGGCGTGTAAAGATCGGACGGTGTTGCTCGTGGACGATATCCTGACGACGGGCGCGACGGGCGGCGCCTGTGCCGAACGCCTGCTCGCCGCGGGTGCGAAAGAGGTATATTTCCTCACGGCGGCGGCTCTGCCCGAACGCCCGAAACCGTAAAATAACGTAAATACGATCAGAAAAAGCGTCGCGCCTCGATGAAGAAATTCCATCTCGCGGCGCTGATCTGTTCTATCCGCGCATAGTCGGAGGCGGTGTGGAGAATGTAGTTGTTCCCGAGATAAATGGCGACGTGACCCACCCGCTCGATACCCGTGAGGTACTGCCTGCTCTCGTTGGTAAAGAACAGACAGTCCCCGCGCTGAATGTCGGAGGGCGCTACGTATTTGCCCTGTTTCACCTGCGTGCGCGTGTTCACGTCGAGTATCTTCCCCGCGCCTTTATAGAACACGTACTGCACGAGCGACGAACAGTCGAACTTTTGCGCGGTGAACCCCGCGAGCAACTTCCCGTTCCCGTCGTGGAACCGCACCGCGCCGTAAACGTACGGCACGCCGATGAGCTTGTACCCCTCGGCAAGCACGCTCTCCACCTCGTCGTCCCCGCTCTCCTCGATCGTGAACACCGCCGCGTAAGAGGCGTAGATATACGCCGTCTGGTTCTTGTAATAGGTCTTGTACCAGTTCCCCGATTTCCCGACCACGGCGTACGAAGTGCCTTTCTCCGCCGAGCCGAGTACCGTATAGCTCGATCCCGCGCCCGAACGGATATTCACGCTCTCGCCCGTGCATTTTATGTACTGCGCGTATTCGACCGTCGGGGTCGGCGTGGGCGCGGGCGTCACCGTCGTGTTCCCGCCCGTATCGCTCTCTCCGCCGTTTGTATTGCCCGTGCTTTCTTCCGTTTCGGGCGTTTCGGGGGATTCGGGCGTTTCGACTTCGCCGTTCGGCGTTTCGGGCAACTGCACTTCGAGTTCGTCCTCGGGCGAGAGTTCGAGTTCGTTCTCCTCGCAGGCTTGCAAGGTCGCCAAAGGTGCGATAAGGGTGATAGATAGCAAAAACGCTACCAAAGATCTGATCTTTTTCATAATAAATTCCTCGTTTTGGATTTTGGGATATACGCCCATTGTAAAGCCTGACGGCGCGTTCGCGCAAGCCCCAAAAAAACGGAAAAAGAGGAAAAAAACGGTAAAACCGCCGAAAAGGGCGGGGTTTTTACCAAAAGCCGCCAACGCAGGCAAAATTTTTCTTGCGAATCGGCGAAAACTGTGCTATAATAAATAGAACGAAAAGGAAGGTCATTCTATGAAACTTTTAACGGACGTACATACCCATTCCGCTTTCTCGCACGACGGTATCGACGAGCTTTCTACCATGCTCGCCGCCGCACTGGAAAAGGGCGTGGCGTTTTACGGCGTGAGCGAACATTTCGACTACGATCTTTGCGCCGAGTCGGTGCAAAGCCACAACTTGAAAATGATCGACGAGGAGGGTTATTTCCACGCCGCCCGCCATCTCCAAGAGGACTATGCGGGCTGTATGAACGTTCTCGTCGGCGCGGAGTTCGGCTATTCCGAGGACGAAAAGATGTGGGGCAGGTATGCGGCGACTTACGAAAAACACCGTCCCGACTTCGTGGTGAACAGCGTGCATTGCAAGGACGGCTGGGACTATCATAGCCAAAGGGCGTTTTATACGCAAACGGGCGGAGAGCCGGTACTGCGCCCGAAAGAGGAAACGCTCGCGGAGTACTTCGCTTTGGTGGAGAAAAGTCTGGACGCGCCGTACCCGTACGACGTCGTCGGGCATCTCGGCTACGCCGCGCGCTACGCGCCGTATGATGAAAAGGAGATAAAGTACGCGGAGTTTTCCGAGCAGATCGACAGAGTGCTTTTGAAGATCGTGGAAAAGGGCAAGATCCTCGAAGTCAACACTTCCACGTACGGTTTAAAGCAACGCACTTTGCCAAGCGCGGAGATCCTCGCGCGGTATTTCGAGCTTGGCGGGCGTAACGTTTCGTTCGCCTCCGACGCGCACTCCACCGATCGGATATTGAAAGATCGGGAATACGTCGTACAAACGCTCAAAGAACTCGGCTTTACTTATATTACCGTACCCTGCCGCGGCGAATACGTGCGAGTGGATTTGTAAGGAGAACGCTATGTCCCAACTCGATATTCTCAAACTTGTGCAGCTTTACGGCGACGAAACCGACCTCGCCGATTTCACGCCCGAGGAACTGAAAGACCTTCTCGACCGCTTGGAAACGGATGGCGAACCGCTCCCGCCGACGAAAGAGGCGTTCAAACGCAAATATTTCGAATACTACGACGACGTGAAAGACAAGTCGCTCGATAAACAGGACTGGTGATATGCAAAAGAACGGAAAACGCAAATACGACTGCCTCGTGTTCGACGCCGACCACACCTTGCTCGACTACGTAGCCGACGAACGCGCGGCGTTCCTTGCCCTGTACGAACGTATCGGCATACCGCCGACGGAAGAACTTCTCGCGCTCAGCCGCCGCGCCTCCGAGGACGCGTGGACGGAGGCGGGAATGTACGACGTACACGATACGCGGGTACAGGAACGCTATCACGCGGTCTACCGCGAACACGTGCGGGAGATCTTCGTGCGCGTGTTTGAAAAATACCCCTGTCCCGATCCCGCCGTAACGCCGCGGCTCGCGGGGGATATGTTCTTGAAAAACCTCGAAAATGCGGGCAGAGCGTTCGCGGGCGCGGCGGAAACGCTCGCGGCGCTTTCGCGAAAGACGGGCGGGGCGTATCGCGTGTGTATCGCGACGAACGGTCTTTCCGCCATACAGCGCGGACGGCTCGAACCCTTGAAAAACTACGTCGAAAAAACGTATATCTCCGAAGAGGTCGGCGCGATCAAACCCCTCCCCGCGTTCTTTGCGCGTATCTGCGCCGAACAGGGCGTGGAACCCTCCCGCTGTCTTATGATCGGCGATTCGCTCTCCTCCGACGTCGCGGGCGCGCTCGCGTTCGGTATGGATTGCTGTTGGTATAACCCCGAAAAAACGGCGAATACGACCCCGTTTGTCCCGACCTACGAAATTTCCGCGCTCGGCGAGCTGTCGGAGATCCTTTGAGAAAAGGGCTTGACATTTGCGAGCCTTTGCGGTAAAATAGAAAAGGTTCTGTTACAACACTCGATTGATTTTTGACGGAAAAACGCTACGAAATACGGCGCGTTATTCTCGGTTACAGACCGCAGAGGGTATGCGCCCTCGAAAAACGCTTGCCTTTCTTGCGTTTTTCTCGTCAAACCGTGAAAAATAAATTTTTCGCTAATCAACCGCTTGTTGTGCCATCACCATAGAAAAAAGAGGTACTACGAATGATCATTTTGGGCATCGACCCGGGTCTTGCGACCCTCGGTTACGGCGTGATAGAAAAGGACGCGCGCGGCAACTGCCGTGCGGTGGATTTCGGTGTAGTCGTAACGCCCAAAGACGAAGGTCTGCCCGTGCGCCTCGCTATGCTCGAAGAGGGGATAAACCGTATCCTCGCCAAATTCGATCCCGACGAGATCGCGATGGAGGAACTGTTCTTCTCCAAAAACATAACGACGGGTATCGCCGTCGCCCACGCGCGCGGGGTCGCTTTATTGACCTGCGTCAAGCATTGCGGCAAACTCTACGAATACACCCCGATGCAGATCAAACAGGCGCTCACGGGCTACGGCAAAGCGGATAAAAAACAAATGCAGTCGGTCGTGACCTCGCTTTTGAAACTCAAAACGGTGCCCAAGCCCGACGACGCGGCAGACGCGCTCGCCATCGCGCTCTGTCACGCGTTTACCAGCCGTTTCGGCGAACTGTTCGCTGTGGGCAATATGACGAGAACGAAAGGCAAAAACGGCGGCGGCGAGGGAGTCGCGCTCATCGCCGAGGCGGAACGCCGCCGCGCGCTCCGCATAAAACAGGCGGCGCAAAAAAACAAAACGACGGGGGCAGGTATGCGTTCGCCGTCGGAAACAAGTAAAGACGAGGAAGAAAAGAAATGATAGCGTATATCAAGGGCAGGGTATTGACGACGACGTCGGAAACGGCGATCATAGAGGTCAACGGGCTTGGCTACGAGGCGTATTGCTCGGGCGGCGCGTTCCGTAAAATAACGGTGGGCGAGCTTGTCGAGCTGTATACGTATCTGCAAGTGAAAGAGGACGGCGTAACGCTGTTCGCGTTCGGCTCGCCCAAGGAAAAGGAACTGTTTTTAAAACTCGTTTCCGTGTCGGGCGTAGGACCGAAAATGGGCATTTCCATCTTAACGGGACTTACGGATACCGAACTGGTCGAGGCGATCGCCTCCGCGGACGTCAAACGCCTTTCCGCGGTCAAGGGACTCGGTAAAAAGACGGCGGAAAAGATCGTGCTGGAATTGCACGGCAAGATCTCCGCGGCGGAAGTCATCAGCGCGGGCGCAGACCCGCTTACCGCCGCGTTGGAAACGTCCGCGCCGCAAAATCGGCTCTCGGCTCTGGACGAGGAGGCGGTGTCTGCGTTGATGGGGCTGGGCTTTACGCGCAACGAGAGCGCGCAGGCGGTCAAACGTGCCCACGAACAGGGCGCGGCGACGGTCGAGGAGATCATTCGCAAAGCGCTCGGCGGTATGTAAGAAACAGGTAAGAACGGGTAAGGAGAAAGTATGTACGACGAAGAAGAATTCGACGAAAGCCTGATCGTCAGCACGAAAACGGAATACGACGCGGAGGAGAACGTACTCCGCCCCAAGACCATGCGCGACTACGTAGGGCAAAGCAAGGTCAAGGAAAACCTCGGCGTGTATATCTCGGCGGCGAAAGCGCGCGGCGAGGCGCTCGATCACGTGCTTTTGTACGGACCTCGGGGACTGGGCAAGACCACCCTTTCCCATATCATAGCCAATGAAATGGGCGCGTCCATCAAAATGACGAGCGGACCCGCGATAGAGCGTTCGGGCGACCTCGCCGCCATTTTGACCAACCTCAACGAGGGCGACGTGCTGTTCATCGACGAGATCCACCGTCTGCACCGTAGCGTGGAGGAAATGCTGTATTCGGCGATGGAGGACTACGCGCTCGACATCATCGTGGGCAAAGGCCCGTCCGCGCGCAATATCCGTTTCTCGCTCAATAAATTTACCCTCGTCGGCGCGACCACGCGGGTGGGTATGCTCGCGCCCCCCTTGCGCGATCGGTTCGGGATCATCAACAGACTGGAAATGTATACGCCCGCAGAACTGCAAGAGATCGTCACGCGTTCGGCGAAAGCGCTCGACATCGCGATCGAGGAGGACGCGGCGGCGGAAATTTCCCGTCGTAGCCGCGGCACGCCCCGTATCGCCAACCGACTTTTAAAACGCGTCCGCGACTTCTCCGTGGTCAAGGGCAACGAGGGGATCACCCGCAGCGACGCGAGGTTCGCCCTTGCAAGACTGGAAATAGACGAACTGGGTCTGGACGAAACGGACAGGAACCTGCTCCGCGCCCTCATCGAAAAATTCGGCGGCGGGCCTGCGGGTTTGGAAACCCTCGCCGCGACCATCAACGAGGACGCCAACACCATCGAGGACGTTTACGAACCCTATCTTTTACAGCTCGGCTTTATCGCCCGCACCCCTCGCGGTCGTATCTGTTTAAAAGACGGTTACGCGCACATGGGATTAGAGCCGGGGGTGAAAGCGCGCAAACAAATCTCTCTATTCGAATGAACGCTTTATATACGTCGTAATACTGCGTTGCGCTACGTTTTCCTTGCTCGTTTACGATTAGTAAACTCCCGTCGGAAAGCCTCGCGCGCCTTGTCTTACTCGTATCTAAACCGTTCGACGGGTAACGCTCTGAATCTAAGCCTTTCGACGGGCGGCGTTCTGTATCGAATTTTACAATAAAACACCTTTTAAAATTATGGAAAAACAAATACGTTACACGAAAAAAGATTTTTATTACGATCTGCCCGAAGAGCGGATCGCGCAAACGCCCGCCGAGCCTCGCGACTCGTCGAGACTGCTCGTTTACGACCGTAAAAGCGGGAAGATCGAGGACAGGATATTTCGGGACGTCGGCGACTATCTGCAAGCGGGCGACCTGCTCGTCGTCAACAACACCAAAGTCCTGCCCGCGCGTATGTACGCGAAAACGGAACACGGCGGCGTGGTGGAAGTCCTGCTTTTAAAACGTTACGACCTCAATACGTGGGAAGTGCTTATGCGCCCCGGCAAAAAGGGCAAGATCGGTGTAAAAATGACCGTTTGCGACGAGCTTTCTTTCGTCGTGAAAGATATTACGGAAACGGGCGAACGCATCGTCGAATTTTCCTACGAGGGCGCGTTCGAGGACGTGCTTTCGAGGGTCGGAACAATGCCGCTCCCTCCGTATATCAAAGCCAAACTCGAAGATCAAACCCGTTATAATACGGTATACAGTAAGATCGACGGATCGGCGGCGGCGCCGACGGCGGGTCTGCATTTCACGCCCGAACTGTTGGACAAGCTCAAAGCCAAAGGCGTGGAAGTCGCGGAAGTACTCCTGCACGTGGGCTTGGGTACTTTCCGACCGGTCAGCGAGGAGATCATCACCGACCATAAAATGCACTCGGAATTCTACCGTATCGACGAAACGGCGGCGGAGAAGATCAACGCGGCGAAACGGGAAGGCCGTCGTGTGATCGCCGTCGGTACGACTTCCGTCCGCACCCTCGAAAGCGTAGCCGACGAACGCGGTTTTGTCCGCGCCCAAAGCGGGGAAACGGAAATATTCCTCTACCCGCCCTATAAAATGAAATGCGTGGACGCGCTCGTCACCAACTTCCATCTCCCCGAAAGCACGCTCATTATGCTCGTAGCCTGTTTGACGGGCAGAGAGGAGATCCTGAACGTATACAAATATGCAGTCGACAAAGAATACCGCTTTTTCAGCTTTGGCGACGCTATGTTCATCGTATAGGCGGCGCAATACGGCGTTGCGCTGTGGCAACCTTCGGTCATTTACGTTTCAAGTAAACTCCCTCAGGTTTTCCTCGCGCGCCTTGTCTTTCTCGGTTCTAAAACCAAGCTATCCTATCTCCCGTAGTGTCACGCGCCCATATTAGCAGTAAGGAGGAACTTGTATGAACGCAAAATACAATCAATCGGAACAAGACTATATCGAAAGTATCCTTATGCTTTCGCAGAGCCGCACGGTCGTGCATCGCGTCGACGTGGCGAAGAAGATGAACGTTTCGCAGGCGGCGGTGAATAAGGCGATGAAACTGCTCGCCGAAAAAGGCTACCTCTACGAGGACGGCAAACATTTGTACCTCACCGAAACGGGCAAAGCGTACGCCGAAACCGTCTACGAAAAACATTGTATCCTTCGCGACTTCCTTATATATTTAGGCGTTTCGCCCGCCCGCGCGGAAGAGGACGCCTGCAATATGGAACATATCGTCTCCGACGAAACCTTCGCCGCGATGAAAACCAAACTCGAAAATAACTGACCTCTTTTCCCGTTCTCGAAAAACGGGGAAAATTTTTCCAAAATTTTTCTTAACCAAGGTTCATTTTTTTGTTGACAATGGTATAAAATGGTGCTATAATACATACGAATAAAACGGTAACGTCCGCTTTTTCTTTTGGATAAAATATTAACCAAGGTTAAGAAATAAAAGAAAAGACGGACGAAAAACGGAGGAACGGAATGAAACTTTTGTCACAGCTTACGGTAGGTGAGAAAGGCGTGATTGTCGCGGTGAACGGCGAAGGCGCGATACGCAGGCGGTTGTTCGATATGGGAATAACGCCGGGCGCGGAGGTATATTTGCGGAAGAAAGCGCCGCTCGGCGATCCGATCGAGATCGCGATACGTGGGTACGAACTTACCCTTCGCAAAGCGGAGGCGGCGCACGTGGAGATAAAGCAATAAAGGAAAAGGAGAAAACGTATGTTGAAATTTGCTTTGGCAGGCAACCCGAATTGCGGAAAAACGACGCTGTTCAACGCTTTGACGGGCAGTACGGCGCACGTAGGCAACTGGCCGGGCGTGACCGTGGATAAACGGGAGGGCACGTATAAAAAGGGCGAACAGCCCGTTGACATCGTCGATCTGCCCGGTATCTATTCCCTGTCCCCCTACACCCCCGAAGAGGTCATCGCGCGGAACTTCGTCCTCGACGAACACCCCGATTGCGTCGTCAATATCGTGGACGCGACCAACTTGGAACGTAACTTATATCTGACCACCCAACTGATGGAACTCGACGTGCCGATGGTCGTCGCGTTGAATATGACGGACGTACTCGACAAGCGCGGCGACAGGATAGACGTCCGCGCGCTGGAAAGACGGATAGGGATCCCCGTCGTGGAGATCTCCGCGCTCAAAGAAACCAACGTGGACCTGCTTATGCAACGCGCGCTCGAAACGGTCAAAACGGAACGTAAGGGCGAGAGCGTGCTGAAAGACTCCCTGCTCGGCGCGGCGATCGCGAACGCGGAGATCGCGCTCAGATTAAAGGGGGTAGAGGCTCCTCTGTTCCACGCGGTCAAACTCGTGGAAAAGGACGAAATAGAGGTAAAGAACCACCCCGCGGAGGCGAAAGCGGTAGAGGCGTTCATCAGCGCGAACGTGCGGACGAAAGACGGCGATAAGCCCATCGATACGGAGGCGGAGATCGCCGACGCGAGATATAAGTACATAACCGCGAGATTTTCTTCTACGCTCACCCGCGCGAGAAAACTCGACTACGACGACCTTTCCAAATCGGATAAAGCGGATAAGGTCTTGACGAATAAATGGGCGGGCATACCCATTTTCCTCGTGATACTTTTCGCGATATTCCATTTCACCTTCTCGGAAGATCTGTTCTTCCTCGGCAGTATCATACCCGCGTTCGGCGAGTGGTGCGGCGCGGAGGGCAGCGCGGTCAAAGGCGTGTTTTTCGGCGGCGGCTTGAATTCTCCCGGCGTGATCCTGTTCAACGCGCTCGATCTTTTGACAAGTCAGATCGGCGAATGGCTGGGTACGGGTCTTGGCGCGCTCGGCGCGAGCGAGGCGATCGTAGGTCTTGTCTGCGACGGCGTATGGGGCGGTTTGGCGGCTGTGCTCAGTTTCCTGCCGCAGATCCTCGTACTGTTCCTGTTTTTCTCCATTTTGGAAGACAGCGGTTATATGGCGCGCGTAGCGTTTATGCTCGACAGACTTTTCCGCCGTTTCGGCGTTTCGGGCAGAGCGTTTATGCCGATGATCATGGGGTTCGGCTGTTCCGTACCCGCAATGATAAATACGAGAACGCTTGCGGACGAAAAGGAACGCGCGGCGACCGTGCGCGTGATCCCCTTCTTCTCTTGCGGAGCAAAACTTCCCATTCTCACGGCGATCGCGGGCGGTATCGCGATGTATTTCGGGAAAGGGAACGCGGATATTATCACCTATTCGATGTATTTGCTCGGTATCGTGGTGGCGCTGTTGTCGCTTTTGGTAATGCGTAACACCACGATGCGGGGCGAGGCGTCGCCGTTCATAATGGAACTTCCCGCCTATCACATGCCGGGCTTAAAGAGCCTGATGCTCCATCTTTGGGATAAGGCGAAACACTTCATCGAAAAGGCGTTCACCGTCATTTTCGCCTCGACCATCGTCATCTGGTTCTTGTCCAACTTCACGTGGGATTGGAGCTACGTAGGCGAAGAGGGCATGGATACGTCTATCCTCGCCTCGATCGGTAAGCTGATACAACCGTTGTTCACGCCGCTCGGATTCGGCAGTCAGTTGAACTCCGCGGGCTGGGTATTCGCAGTCGCGGCGATAACGGGTCTGATCGCGAAAGAGAACGTCATCGCCACGCTCGGCGCGTTGGCGGCTTGTATTTCGGCGGGCTTTACGGGCGCGACGGAAGAAGGTATCTACGAAGTCACGACGATGATCGCGGCTACGGGCATAACGATGCCCGCGTTGATCTCGTTCATCGCGTTCAATATGCTGACGATCCCCTGTTTCGCGGCGGTAGCGACGGCGCGTGCGGAAGTCGGCAAAGGCAAATTCAAGTGGACGCTTATGTTCTGGATCGTAGCGTCGTATCTGACGAGCTGTATCGTGTATACGGCTGGCGAATGGCCCTGGACGATCGCGGTCTGGGCGGTCGTGGCGGCGGTCGCGGTGTGCGGTATCGTATGGTATAATAAGACCGCCGATAAGAAACAAATGCTGAAAGGCAGAAACTAAATCACTCATAACTTTTACCTCAGAGTTCAACGCGCCTGCCCTGCGTAGAGCAAAGGACGGGGGCAGGTAAGCGTTGAGATAAGGAGAACGAAATGAAACCGATAGATATTATTATAATCGTGGTCGCGGCGCTGGTCGTCGCGGGCGTGATAGGGCTTACGCTTTGGCGCAAGAAGAAAGGCAAAACGGGCTGTGGTTGCGGCTGCGACGGTTGCAGCGGTTGCGGCAACCGTTCCGCCTGTCCCACCGCCCAAACCGCCGACCAAGACGAAAAACAGGATTGACGGCCCCCGTCATTCTGAGTGGAGCGGAGCGTAACGAAGAATCTCTTTCTAATAAAAAACGACGGACTTTTCGTTCCGTCGCTTTTTTGTTTTCGGTTTTACACTTTATTCTAATAACTTCGGATCCTCGTAAACTTCCGTCGGTTCGGGAGCGGGGAGAGTTTCGGCGGGTTTCGTAGGTTCGGGCAAAAACACCGTGTCTTTCGCGTCCGCGCGCGCCCGTTTCTTCGCTTGCTTTTCGTCCGCGCGGTCTTGCTTTTTCCGTTGCTTGTTCTCCCGCTTTTGCTCTTCCTTTTTCGCTTTGTTCTCCGCTACTTTTTTGTCCAACCATACGCGGCTCTTGCTCTTCTCTTTCTCCGGCTCTACCTCTTTCCCCGTCAACTTCTTGAAAAAGTTCCCGACCGTTTTCGCGGGCTTTACGAAATTTTCGTAGTCCGCCTCCATACCTTCGAGGATAAATTGCGCGCGGTTGAGGAAAAACTTGAATATCACCTCGAATACGATCTGCAATATCCAACCCACGATCATAAACGCCGATAAAATGACCGACAACGGCGTTACGTGCTTTGTCGTGGCGTAGATACCGTAGATCATCACGCCCAGCGTGAACAGCTTGATGAGCTGTTTGCACCGCGTGAATACCTTCGTCACGACCTTTTTCGCTTTCTTGCGTAACCGTCCGACCCGACCCGTCGTCACGATAAAGAAAAAGACGAAATAGCAAAGGGAGATACCGAGCAGTATCGCGTTTGCGATACGCATACCCGCGCCCGCAATGAGCGCGTAGGTAAGATAGGCTATGTATAAGACCTGCGTGGCGACGTTGCGGATATAGTCCACCCGTTTGAAATCGTCTATCGTCTTTTTGATCGCCGCCTTCGTGTAATCGAGCATAGAATTTCCGACCTCTTTTTTCTTCCATTATAAACGTTTTTTCCCGCAAGGTCAATACTTTGCGCCCGCTTTCCCGAAAAAATTCCCGTCCGCCCGCCTGTCAAAGATTGACAATCCCAAGCCCGCCGCGCTATAATATACCTATGAAACGTAACTACGAAACCGAAATGCTCGCGCTCCTTGCAACCGCCCGAAAAGGGGAACGGTTGCTCTTGCACAGCTGTTGCGCGCCCTGTGCGTCCGCTTGTCTCGAACGGCTCAAAGATACTTTTACGATCACCGTGCTGTATTATAACCCGAATATCGACGAACGGTCGGAGTACGAGAAACGCAAAGCCGAACAGATCCGCTTTCTCCGCGAAACGGGCTGGGCGGATATTCTCGACTGCGACCACGACCCGTCCGCGTTCGAGCGGATCGCGCAAGGCTACGAAACCGAACCCGAACGCGGCGCGCGGTGCTATCGCTGTTATAAGCTCCGACTGGAAAAGACGGCGCGGACGGCGAAAGAGGGGGGCTACGACAAATTCGCCACGACCTTGACCCTCAGCCCGTATAAAAACGCGGACTGGCTGAACGAGATCGGCGCGGAACTGGAAAAGACCTACGGCGTACAGTACCTGCCCTCCGATTTCAAGAAAAAAGGGGGCTACCACCGCTCCATCGAGCTTTCGAAAGAATACGGGTTATACCGTCAGGACTTTTGCGGCTGTAAATATTCCAAGCAAAAATGATCTCGTTCACGGGGTCTTTTTTTTCTTCGACAAAATTCGACAAAACAAGTCAAAACAAGACAAAACAAGACAAGCGAAAAAAGCGGATTTTGTTTGATTTTCGCGTTTTTTTCGGGTATAATTATAATACGCGAATGGAAAGTCGACGCCATCGCCAAAAAAATTTCAGCACTACAAAGGAGTAAAATACTATGATCTACGTTAAGAACAACAAACTCACGATCGAAGGCGTGACCTTCGATCTCCCCGAAAGCTTTCAAGTATGCACGGACAAGTCCGAGCCGTTTTGCGACCGTCTGGCGTTTTCCTCCCAAGACAACGCTACGTACATAGAACTCGGCGTGGAAAAGGCGTACGCCTCGCCCAAGCTTGCCCTTACGCAACTTCCGAGCGACGAATTCGCCGTCGTCAACGGCCCGATTAAGGTCTGCGGGAACGGTCTTCCCGACGGTTTTGCGGTCCACGTTTGCCGTAAAGACGGCGGGGAACGCTACTTCGAATTGCGCCGTCTTTTGCGCGGCACGGAAGAAGAGAACGTGCAACTGTACGTCGTGATCGGCGAACGTAAAACGTCGGAGCCTTTCCGCGGCGGTTGCGAAGACCTTCTCGCCCGTCCCGAGATCCGAGCGTTTTTAAACGGTATCCGCGCGGCAGTATAATTCTACGCCTTATTCTCCGCCCCCTCCGTCATTCCGAGGGGGCGTCTTTTGTCACTACGAGCGTAGCCCCCCTGTCATTACGAGCGTAGCGAAGTAATCTCAAAGATTGCCGCGGCTTACGGCGCGCAATGACGATCCGACTAAACC
>JBGVLV010000004.1:0-45071 GCA_045124465.1 Candidatus Scatosoma sp. | reverse complement strand
CACAAGCCTTTACCTTTTGTCAAGCGTTTTTTCGCATTTTTTTGAAATTTTTTTATTTTTTTCAAATCACGCTTTTTTCACGCTTTCCATCGGCTTTTTCTCGCCTTTCTCGCGGACAGCTCGTCTATATTAGCACTTTCTCCCCTCTCTTGTCAACTGTTTTTCGATACTTTTTTTAACTTTTTTTACTTTTTTTGTCGAAAGGTCGAAACGGTCAGGTTTTCGTCGCCGAGAAACAGCTTTGTTTCCGTCGCCGAGCGGAGATATTCCGCGAAATCCGTCGCCGAACGTACGTGATCGGGCACGAACGTGCCGCCGCAGAAAGTACGGTCGGGACCGTGATAGTCGGTGCCGCAGGTCACAAGACAACGGTATTCCTCCGCTTTACGGAGCACGTCCGTATAGCGTTGCAAGTCGCCGGGCGTACAGTTTATTTCTAGACCGTGCAGATATTTAGGGTCGGCGGGGCGAATGGGGTCGCGGAACGGGTGCGCCTGCACCAGTAACACGCCGTTCTCCTCGCAGAGCGCGAACAGTTCTTTTTGGTCGAGCTGATACAGGCAGGGCGTTCGGAGCAAAAATTCCGCCGTCGCGCCGTACAAGAGCCAGTCGGAATAGAACGGGTCGTGGATCGTGACCTCTATTCCGAGCCAAAACTCGAAACCGCGGGTCTTGGCGTAAGCAAGACCGCGTTCGTATTCTTCCACGACTCCGCGCATAGCCTCGGCGTGTTTTTCCGCGGGGTAATACCAAGCCTGGCAATGGTTGGTGAGCATTGCGCCGTCGTAGCCCTGTTTTATTTTTTGTTCGATGATCTCGCTACACGACACGCGGCTGCATCGGCTGACGCCGTTGGAGTGTACGTGCGGGTCTATTTTTCGCATTTTTTCCGTTTGCATTGCCGAAAAACCTCCCTTTTCGTCATTTTATTATACGCTTTTGTTCCGCGATTGTCAACTTTCTTCTCCCCTTTTCTTGACTTTTCACGCGCGCGCGTGTTACAATATATATTATAAAAAGAAAAATCGGAGAAACCTCTCTATGTTTTTGACCTTACAAATAGTCTTTACCGTACTTTCCGCATTATGCGTCGCCGCCGTCATACCCGTCGGCGCGCTCGTAGGCTGGGCGTGGGCGGTCGCTTGCGGGCTGATCGCGCTCTTATTCTTCGGGCTGACGTTGCTTTGCAAACAGTCCAACGCGCAACGCGAGGAAAAGGACAAACGGGAAGAAAGCGATCAAAGCGAACGGGAATGACCCTCTATTAAGAACAATTTCTTCCGCCGTTTTTTTGAGTAAGAGGGTTGACAAACGGCGGTTCGTATAGTATAATAATGTTATAAAATAAAATGGAGGTAAATCTATATGGCAAAGAAAAGTGATTATTTTGGCCTTAGTTATCTCGTAAGCCTTATTCTCGCGATCATTCCTTTCACGGCGTGGATCTGCGGCGTTGTTACGAGATTTTCGGAAGGCAAAATCGTTGCCGGCGTTATCCGTATTTTCGGCGGCTGGCTCATTTGGGTGCTTGACCTCATTTGCATGATTTTCAGCAAGCACATCTGCCGTATTCTGAACGTATAAACTATCGATCGGATACAACGAAAAACGCTCGCTTTGATAAGCGAGCGTTTTTTGTTGTTGTTTTCGGTTGTTCTAAAAAGGTTACTGCGCGTCCGCTACGGGGTATACGCTTGCCTTTTTCTTATCCTTACCTAATCTCTCATAACGAACGACGCCGTCAACGAGCGCGAAAAGCGTATCGTCTTTACCGATGCCTACGTTCGTACCGGGATGGATCTTCGTACCTCTCTGACGGACGAGAATGTTGCCCGCGAGAACTTTTTGACCGTCGCTGCGTTTCGTGCCAAGACGTTTCGCCTCGCTGTCTCTGCCGTTGTGCGAAGAACCCGTACCTTTCTTATGAGCGAATAAACTGATAAAAATCATTTTTATTTCTCCTTAATTCGAATTTTTCTTATGCCCTCGCTCCCTCGGAGCAAAAGCGGTTGCGATCAAAGCTCGATCTTCTCGACTTTAACTGCGGTGAAAGGTTGTCTGTGACCTTGCTTTTTACGCTCGTTCTTCTTGGATTTGTACTTAAAGACGATGATCTTCTTAGCCTTGTCCTGCTTAACGACCGTAGCGGTAACTTTCGCAGACGCGACTTCCGCGCCCGTTTTGATACCGTTCTCGTCGGAAACCATCAGCACTTTGAAAGAAACGGTGTCGCCTTCGTTCGCCGCGAGTTTTTCCACGCGTACGACGTCGCCTTCCGCTACTTTGTATTGCTTGTTCCCGTTATCGATGATAGCGTACATAAAGTTTTTTACCTCCTCTTTCCAGTCTCGAAGAATATCCAAGGCGCGCCCGTTTTCGAAAAACAAGCGACTTAAAAAAGCCCGTTTCTGTCGGCTCGGGTATTACTATACCATATTTCTCCCCGCTCCGTCAAGTATTTTTGCGTATTTTTCGCTATTTTTTCATAAAAAACGTATGAAATCTCCCCTGCATGGCGCAAACTGTATGAAAAAGGAGAACGCAACTATGGAAAACGAGACCCGAAAAAAGACGGAGGAGGCGTTGGCGGAGATCTACCGCAACGCGCAACTCGCCCTGCAATCCATCGCCGATATCCTCCCCCAAGTCGAGGACGAGGAAACGAAAACGGAATTGCACGCCCAACACGAACAGTACGAGCATTTCTCGGCGAAAGCCGCTATGCTCGCCAAAGACAAAGACATCGAACTGAAAGAACCGAATATGTTCAAAAAAGCGATGATGTGGAGTTCCATCAAAATGAACACCCTGACCGACAATTCCCGCGCGCATATCGCGGATATGATGGTACAGGGCACGGTGATGGGGGTCACTTCGCTGCGCACGACGGCGAACGACCTTTCCCCCGACGGAGATCAGGAGATCGTCGCGCTGTTAGACGAAATGATCAAAACGGAAGAACAATTCGAAAAGAAGTGGAAGGAATTCTTATAAACGCGGCGACGGCGCGACAGCGCCATTCGGCAAACATAAACCCCTGTGCGATCGCGCAGGGGTATTGTTTTCATATTCAGTTGTAAGGAACGTCGTTGCGTTTTTTCTATCCGTTTCTTTTTGAACTTAATTTCACCGTGCGGGCTGTTCCCGCGCTCTCACTTTACGGATATTTTTTATCTGCGTTCCTCGCTATTATAGTTCATTGGACCGTTCTCCTGTTTAGTCTTCTTTGTGATAGTACCGTTCCGTCGGATAAAATACGATCATTGTTTTCGTACCTCCTTAAACGTTTACTCTTGTCTTCCGACCTCCGTCGGCTATCGCCTGTACGTCGGAGTATCTTCCTTCGAAGTAGTACGGGTCATCGTCCATACCTCCTTCTTCTATTTCCCGTTTCTATCGCTCCACGGCCGCGCTTTCCGAGTAGGTTCGAAGTTTCGTCAAACTTTCGTAACGCATTTCCGCGTTATACTCGCCTTTTCGATATCGATTTTTTCTTTTCTGTTTTTTCTTATCTTCGGATATTTTTCAGGCTCCCGCCTCGTCGTGGGAAGGAATCATCGCTTTTCGTACCCTCCTTAAATCGTTTTCTTTCGTCGCGTCCCCGCGACCCTTTGCCGAATCCCTTTCGGCTATGCCTTTATCTGTGCATCGGAGTTTCCTCTTTTATTTTTGAGAGTTCGAAACTTTTTTTGTTTCTCTCTTTCTCTTTTGTACTTATATTATAGCACATATTTTTCATTTGTCAAGGGGTTTTTGAAAAATTTTTCGAAAAAATTTAAAAAAATTTTCGGCGGGCCGTTTTCCGCCGAAAATTCGTCGTTTTTATCGCGTTTTCGCTCATTATTCGTCCATGCTCTTGGCAAAGAGGGAAATCAGATCCTTATCCCGCGCGATCGCGCCGCCGCCGAGGACCGCGGCGAACTGCGGTTCTTCGCAGACGTGATAGCGCATTTCGAGTTTATTGCCGATATACTGGGGCAGACCCGAAAGTTTCATCACGCCGCCCGAAAGGTGTACGCCGTTGCGGTTGACCGCCGCCGCCACTTCCGCGGGAAGTTTGCGGAGCACGACGCCCGCGTATTCGAGTATCTTATCTATATATACGCGTATGCAATCGGCGAGGTCGGACGCCTGCACGGACGCCGCCGCGGGTTTGCAGGTTTCCACCGAGCTGCCCTCCGCCACCATCGTACCGCGCGCAGACGGCGAGAGCGAGCCGATCTCGTTTTTCAGCTTTTCCGCCGTGAGCGTGCCTATCCGCAATCCGTTCGCGCGGGCGACCTTATTCAATATATTCGCATCTATGTTATTCCCGCCGATATTCATCGACAGACCGGCTATGATCCCGTCCGCAGACACCACCGCGACGTTGGTCACGCCGCCGCCGATATCCACGCAAAACACGGGGTCGGAGTCGCTGAGCACCGCGCCCGCGCCCACCGCCGCAAGATAGGGCTGTTCGACGAAGAACGCCTTTTTAAGCCCACATTCCTCGGCGAGGTTTTTATAGTCGGAGAGCGTTTGTTCGCTCGCGCCGCAGGGGATACCGATGAGCGTTTGCGAACGACGGAGCGCGGCGGGGCATATCCCCACCCGCGAGAAAAATTCTTTGAGCATAGCCGCCGCGAGCCGCATATCCACGATCTCGCCTTCGTAGACGGGATAGACGATGCTCGTGTATTCCGCAGTCTTGCCGATGAGGTTTTTCGCCTCTTTCCCGATCGCCTTTATCTCCCTGTCCTCGCCCGCGACCGCCACGCACGACGGTTCGGCGAGCACAATACCGCTACTCGTGTCCGCTCGGTATATCTTCGTCATCGACGAGCCGAGGTCTATCGCCAGTTTCCACATATTTCCTCCGTCCTTCTTCCGTTTTTCATCTCGTACCTGCCCCGTCCGTTTTTATCGGCGCGACAGGTTTTGTATCTCGTCCAGCATTTCCTTAACGAGTTCGAGGGGCAAGCCCACCACGTTCGAATAACTGCCCTTGATCTCCCTGACCAAGCCGCCGTCCTGTATGCCGTACGCGCCCGCCTTATCCATCGGCGAACCCGTCGCCACGTAGTTTTCGATCGCTTTCTCGCTCAACTCCTCAAAGACCACTTCCGTGCAGTCGGAGCGTATCAGCTCTTTCCGCGTTCCGTCTATACAGGGAACGGAGATACAAACGCCCGTATACACCTCGTGCGTTCTGCCCGAGAGCGCGGCGAGCATTCTCTTCGCGTCCGTTTCGTCCTTGGGTTTGCCCATCACGTTGCCGTGCAGCGCCACGACGGTGTCCGAGCCGAGCACCGCTTTGCCCTTAGCCCGGGGCAGAGCCGCGACTTCCCGCGCCTTGGCGCTTGCGAGCGTTTCGACGAGCGCGCGGCAAGTCGGCGCGTTTTCGGCGTTTTCTTCGCCTTTGGCGGGGAGTATTTCAAAATCGTTTACAAGCTCCGCAAACAGTTCTTTGCGCCGCGGAGAGGCGCTTGCGAGTATCCATTCCATAAAGAAAAAAGAACGACCGCTTGCCACCGTGCGGGGAAAGCGGCCGTTATCCATTACAATATTTCGAGATTTTTTCTGAACGCGCGCTTGAATTCGGGGTTCGCCGCCGTCGCGTCGCGGATCTCCAACGCCGCGTCGCCCGCTACTTCCGTTTTCATGATCACGGAATCGCCGAGCACGTCGCAGTTGATACCCGTCACCATACCGCAACGGGATCTGTCCAGACTTTCCGCGATCCGTAACAACACGCCGAGTTTCTTCACCGCGTCGAGGTCTTCCTCGTTCACGAGGTCTTTGTATTTCTGCCATTCGTTAAGCGGCACGTCCTCGCGGTTGTGACAACCCGCCACAAACGCCGCAAGCACGATCTCTCTGTGCGTAGCGCCGTAGATCGCCGAGTTGAGAATGGTGTACCAGCTGTGTTTCGCGTGGTTGTAAAATCTCAATCTCTCGCCGCAGTCGTGCAGGCTCGCCGCGATCTTCAACACCTTCAAATACTGACGGGAGAACTTATGCAACACGCGGAGCTGTTTGAAAAGCTGAATGGACAGCTGCATAACGTGTTCCACGTGTTTTGCGTTACAGCCCGAATATCTCACGAGCGTTTCGAGACTGTACGAAAGCACGTCGGAAATGGGTTTCTCGACCGTGATGGGCAGAGCCTGGTTGATCATAATACCTTCGCGCAGTCCGCAAGCGCCGATCGTGAACGTTTCGATATTCATATACGAAATGAACGATTTGACGATCGCCATCGCCGCGGGCATAATGTCCGCGCGCGAGGGGGACAACCCCTTTATCTTCTTGCGCTTTTCCACGTCGAGGACTTTGAGCATATCGTAGATCCCGCCGAAATCCTCCGCCGCGATACGGTAGTTATGCGCCGTGTCGAGGGGGTATTTGCGAACGAGTTTGGCGATTTTAAACAAATTCCTGAACGACCCGCCCACGCCGATCATCTGCGTTTCGGGATCTACCTCGGACAGCCAAGGCAGTTTTTTGAGCTGTTCGGTGAAAAACTCCTCGATATGCACCGCCGCCTGTTCGGGCGTGGGATCGCTCGAAAACAGATCGGTGAGCGTCACCGCGCCGAAGGGCAGGGACGCGTAGTTGAGCAGGTTTCTGCGGTTATAATAAATGATTTTGGTACTGCCGCCGCCGATTTCGAGGACAAGTCCTTTGGGGATATCCATCGAGTTGATGACCCCGCGATAGACGAGTATCGCCTCTTCCTCTTCGGAAAGCACGCGCACGGTGATGTTGCAGGATACCTGTATCTCGTCGAGGAAGGAGCGCTGGTTCTTCGCTCTCCTTACCGCCGCCGTACCCACGGCGATGATACGTTCCACGCCGCTCGCGTCGCAAAGTCTTTTGAACATTTTCAACGTTTTTATCGTTTCCGCGATACGTTGGGGTTTCAAAAACCCGTCGCGGTCCATATCCTGTCCGAGCCGTACGCTTTCTTTCAATTCGTCCACGACCATATAATGTCCGTCCGTGAACATATCCACGATCACAAGTCTTGCCGTATTCGAGCCTAAATCGATAATGCCGATCTTTTCCACTTTCTCTTTTACCTCTGTTCCTTTTTTCTATTCTCTCCCGCCCCGCGGCGGCTTGTCCGCGGTCGGTGTGTGAATTTTTCGTTTTTTCGACTGTTTTTCGTGCGTTTTTCGCGCGTTTCACATATATGCCCAGTCTGATTTTCCCATAGTTTACCACATAAAACGCGATTTGTAAATACCCTTTTTGAAAATTTTTCTCATTTTTACGAATTTTTTTCATTTTCGATAATTTCGGTCGATTTTTTTGTGCAAATCGCTACAAGCAAGAAAAAGCGGAGGACCGTTACCTCCGCAAAAATTCCGTCAATTCCTTGAAACCCCGAAACGTATACGTCGGCGGGAGCGTTTCGAACTCCCCGTCCTCGCCGTACCCGCAAAGCAGGATCGCGCAGTCGATCCCGTTCTCTCGCGCGCCCTCGACGTCCTGCCTCCGATCGCCGATCATCAGACAGTTCTCCCTCGGCGCGCCCAGCCGTTCCATCGCCGCTTTAACGACGGCGGCTTTGGTGTTAAGACTTCCGTCCAGACCGCTGCCCACGACCGCTTGAAAGTATTTCGCTATGCCGAACCCGTCCGCGATCCCGTCCGCGAAGTTCTGGGCTTTGGAAGTGGCGATCGCCGAAACGTAGCCCTGTTTTTTCAGCGTTTCCAGCGCCGTTTCCGCGCCCTCGACGAGCTTGTTCTGCCACATACCCGTCTTGGCGTATTCGGCGCGGTAGATCTCCGTCGCGCGCGCGGCAAGCTCCTCGCCAAGCCCCAGCACTACGGCGAAGTCGTAAAAAAGCGGCGGACCTACGCATTTCCGCAAGGTCTTGTCGTCGGGTTCGGGTCTGCCGAGTACGCGCAGAGTATGGCGCAGGCAGGCGTAGATCCCCTCGTGCGAGTAGGTCAGCGTGCCGTCGAGATCGAATAATAAATAGTCGTAACGTTTCATACGGACAGTATACCATATCCGCCCGAAAAACGCAACCGATCAAGCCCCGTTTTTTTCCTTCGCGCGGTAGAACCCGAAAAAGGACAGCCCGATCAAAAACACGCCGAACGCCTTTTTGAGTATCTCGGACGGGAGATAGGCGGCGAGGGTCGCGCCCGCAACGGAAAACGCGAGCGCGGGCAGAATCGTCCACAGGATACCGCGGGTACGCAACAGTCCGTTGTCGGCGTGCGTTTTGAGCGCGAAAACGCTCATCGGCAGGAAGGAAAAGAGGTTGGCGCATTGCGCGATCTTTTGTTCCACGCCGCCCACGAGCACGAGAAGGGGTATGGTGACGGTGCCGCCGCCCATACCCATACCGGCGGGGATACCGCCGAGAAAACCGAGCAATAAATACAGATAAAAAGACATAGCCTCTCCTTGTGCGGGATCACTTGAAAAAGAACAGGAACAGCCCTGCGATAAGTTGCAGGAAGGCGAACGCAAGATTAACGATCTTCGCGGGCAATTTGCCCAACAGTTTCGCGCCCAAAAACCCGCCCGCCGTCACCCCGATCGCCGTCGGAACTAAAACGGAAAAATCGTACAGCCCGCGGAAATAATAGAGCAAAAAAGAGAACAGCGACACGGGCAGTATGACGAGTATCGCCGTGGCGTGCGCCTCCTTTTCCTTATACCCCGTTTTGACGAGCAAGGGTACGGCGATCATTCCCCCGCCGCCGCCGAACAGGCTGTTCGCGCCGCCCACCGCCGCGCCCGAAAACGCGCGCTTTACGTTGAGAAGGGTCTTGTTTTGGGTATTTTCGCGCATATATCCTCCCTTACGGCGTTTCCAAATATCGGAAAGCCGCGTTTGTTTTCGCAAATATTTTGCGTAATTTTTTGCTTTTTATCAAACTTTTTCTCCCAACTTACGCCATAAACGCTTGCTAAATACTCGATTTTGTATTAAAATAATATAGCGTGGGTATTTAAAAGCTGTCATCGGCGGCTTTTCCTCGCGCGAACAATAGTAATGAACAAAACCAAAAAGGTGGTTGTATGAGAACAAATAACTCTCGTCGCAAGAAACTTCTTGCACTTTTCTTATCGATGATGATGCTTTCCTCCGCGGGCGCGGCGTTCGCCTCCTGCTCGGACGACGACGATTCCGACAGCTCCTCCACGACCGAGGAAACGGAAGAGGAAAAAACCGCGGACGACGGTCTTATCAAGAACGCGGGCTTTGAAACGTTCAGCACGAACGACGGTGCGAACCTCATCGGTACTTCCGTCAGCGGTTGGTCGCGTACGACGGTGGGTAAGGTATCTTCCAAAGCCGCGAGCGGTATCGTAGACACCGCGTCGTGGGACGATCTTACCAAGTCCAACCTCGGCGATCTCAAAGCCGCGGAGCTTACCGAAGAACAGGCGGCGGCAAAATGGGAATCCATGTCCGCTCGGGACAAGCTGGAATACTACGAGGCGTGGGAAGATAACGAGGATAACGACGACAGCGATATAGAGGACCTCGACTTCTACGAATCGTTCAATATCGAAAAGGACGACCTGCCCCTCTACAAAGACGCGGACGGGAACTATTCCCCTGTCGCAAACCCCGGCACGCACTGGACGGAAAGCGACGAGGATTATACGGCGAATAAGGACAATACCAAGATCCTTATGATCCACAACGAATATTCGAGCACCGACTACACCAAATTCGGTACGGCGCAGAAATTCACTTCCTCCTCCACCGTCACCGTGACGGCGGGTACGAGCGCGCAATTCTCCGTCTGGGTGAAAACGAGCAACCTCGAAACGACCACTTCGCAGGGCGACGCGCAGGACGCGATCGACAAGGGCGCGTTCATCCGTATCACCAACACCCTCGGCGGCACGACGCTCGACCCCGTCGAAGTTATGAACATCGACACTTCGGGCGTGACCGAAAACAACGGCTGGGTACAGTATAAATTCTTGCTCCAAGGCTCTTCGTACGCGGACGCTACGTTCACCATCGTACTCGGTCTGGGTCAAGGCGAATCCAACCGCGCGGACTACGTGAACGGTTACGCGTTCTTCGACGATATTCAATGCGAGACCATTCGCAACCTCGACGAAACCGTGGTAGAATCTAATTACAAAGTCGTCAAGCTCTCTTATGATGCAGACGAAAAAGTTGTCAATGCGGCGAAAGACGCGTCCAACGCGATCGCGCTCGATCTGTACGAGATCGACTCCAAAACGGGCGACTACCTCACGAACAATAATAACTGGGACATCAAAGACACCCGCGAAGAATCGACGAACGGAACGTTCTACACCTCGCTCAGCGGCGTAGAGGGCGTAACGGTCGAACCGGGACTCGGATTCAGCAATAAGGACGATCAAGGAAACCTCATCGACGAAATTAAAATCTACGACAATATGTCGGCGATGAACGGCAGCGGAAACGAGTATTTACAGCTCGTTTACGACAACTATTTCAAGGACGCGGAATATCTCCAAAACGAAAAGATCCTTCTGCTCCTTTCGGTGAGCGGCGCGGCGTACACGGCGGAATATACCCCTACGCTCAGTCTTAAAGCGGACGGCTACTACGCGATCTCTTTCTACGTAAAGACTTCGGATATGAGCGGTTACACGGGCGCGGGCGCGACCGTTACGAATAAAGCGACGGGCGAAACGCATTCCCTCTCCTCCATCGACACTTCCTCTATCGAGGGCGTGGACATCGGCAGCGGGGACAACGTGCAAGAGGATATTTACGACGGCTGGCAGCAATGTTTCTTCTTCTTGAAGAACGACACCGACGAAACGCTCGAATATACCCTTTCGCTCTCCTTCGGTCCGACGACCATTATCGGCTCGACGGCGACCTCGTACAAGACGGGTTTTGCGGCGTTCGCAAACTTTGAAACGTTCGAGCTTACCGAGGACGCGTACGAATACGCGACGAGCGGCACGTACGCCAAACTCGTAGCCCTCGAAGGCGAAGAAACGGCGGCGGGCAACGGCGGGTTCGACAGCGAAGTTTCCGTCGGCAGCAAGATCGAGGACGGTTACGCAAACCTTAAAAATTACAAGGGCGTTACCCCCGACAGCGCATACCTCAACTCCACCAACACCGGTCTGGATATAAATACCCTCGCGACGGCGGGTCTTTTGAGCAAAGACGAGCTTACCGACGAGGACGGAAACGAAAACACCGCTTACACGAATATTTTGGCAAATCTCGGCGCAACGTCGGGTACGAACGAAGAACGTTGGAACAGCATATTCGGCGGCAGCGAAAGAATCGGCACGGCGACCAAACCGCTCGTGATCTATAACGAAACGGAACAGGCGTACGGGTTCATCGGCACGTCTACGAGCGTTTCCGATTATACGGCGGTGTCCGTATACGTGAAAGCGAGCGTAGATGCGACGGCGACGGTCTACCTCACCGATATGGACGACGAGGACAAGAATACCCTTTCCATCGGCAGAAATCAGACGTACTGGTACGATTCGAACGGCAATATCTGCGCCAAGGATCCGACCTTGGACAGTTTCAACGCCAAGAAAGACGTAGCGTTCAAATTGCAGTCCAACGGTCTGTATAAGGTCAACACTTCGTGGTCGGGCGCGAGCAAGGTCGCGGACGCGAACGCGTACTACGCGAATATGTCGGTGTATAGCAAGGACGGCGACGGCAACTACGTAGTCGCGGACGGCGGCGTTTCCTACGACTACACGGACAAGTGGAGAAACGACGGTAACGACGGTATCGCGTTCTATTATAATAAAGACAACGGCAAATACTACGCCGACAGCGCGATGACGGCGGGGTACGAAGTGAACGACCTCTCCGCGATCGAAGGTCTTGCGCGTTATGAAAAAGAAACGGCGAAAGAACTGTCCGTAACGGTGACGGGTACGGGCAAATGGGTGAGAGTATCCTTCTTCCTCAGCCCCGGCGACGAAACGAAGAACTACCGTCTGGAAGTTTGGAGCGGTACGCGCGACGGTTCGACGAAGAACGCGGCAGGCTCGTACGTGATCTTCGACGCGTATTCGGACGCTACCCTCGACGAATCGGGTTTTGCGGATAATCTCAAAGAGAGAAAGGACGATACGACGGCGACCACCTCGACCTATTTCGAAGGCGTGTTCTCCTTCTACGACACCGACAAATTCCTGCGTTACGACGAAACGGCGGACGACAACGGCGTAGGCGACTCCTACACGAGCTACGACGCGACCTCGTATACTTCGGATATCGCGTATCTTAACTACGTGAACGCGGACAAGAGCGTTTACGAGGTCTACGCGAACTATTCTCTGTCCGAGATCACGGTGACGGCGGACGTTGCCGAAGAAGAAACGGAAGAGGAAGAAGAAGAGGAAGATTCGGACAGCGAAACCAACGTATGGCTACTCGTAAGCTCCATCGCCGTAGCGGGCGTATTGCTCCTTGCAATCGTTCTCCTTGCCGTGCGTAAAATAGCGTCCAAGCTCCGCAAAAAACGCGGTTCGAACGCTTTGACCAAACCCGTAAAGGCCAAGAAAGAAAAACCCGCGAAGAAAGCGGAAAAACAAGCCGAAGAAAAGAAGGACGAATCCGATCCCTATAACGACTGATAGGCTATAAAGAAAAGCCCGTCCGTTGCGTAGATCGCAACGGACGGTTTCTTTTTATTTTGGCGACGGCACAACAAGCGGTTGTCCGAGCCTTTATTTTACGCTTTGCGTATGCCCTTGGGCAGATGGTTTTTGACGGTCCCGTTCACCGCTTTGCCAAGTCCGAGCGGATACCCCTCCGCGCACACCAGCCGCCAGCCGTTCGGCGTTTCCCCGCTCTCGAACGTTTCGCCGCGCAGGTATCTTTCCACCCGCCCGTCTTCCGCGCCAAGCATTACCGCGCCTTTACATTCCTCCGCTTTTACGCACATCGCGAGCGCGTGCGAGGGTTCGAACCGACCGTTTTTGACTTCGCCCAACCGCACGCCCACGCGCAAGACCTGCAAGCCCTGCCAGTCGAACGCGCCTTCGGGCAGTTCGTACAGCGTGCCTTTCACCTCGTGGAGCCGCGCCGCGAACGGCGCTTTAAAAAATTCCTTTTCGAACGCGCGATAGGCTTTTTCGCTTTCACGTGAAACACTCGCTTTCATCGGCCGCACGCGCCCCTCGCCGCTTTCGCCGACCTTCTCAAAGAGCGCGGCGAAATGCCCCTCGCCCGCGATCTTATGCGGGTATAATTTCTCCTGCTTGACGAGCCGCATTTCGGGGTGCGTTTGCAAATGATCGCATACCTGCCCCTCGTCCTCCGCCGTCGAGAAGGTGCAAGTCGAGTATACGAGCCGACCGCCCGTTTTGAGCATTTTGACCGCCTCGTTTAATATCCGCGCCTGTCTTTCGGCGCAAAGGGCGACGTTTTCTTCGCTCCATTCGCCGAGCGCCTCCTCCGCGTTTTTGCGGAACATACCCTCGCCCGAACAGGGCGCGTCCACGAGTATCTTATCGAAATATCCCGCAAACCTTGCGGAGAGTTTTTCGGGCAGTTCGTTGGTGACGACGGCGTTTTTTATGCCCAGCCGTTCCACGTTCTGGGAAAGTATCTTCGCGCGCGCGGGTACGGGTTCGTTCAAAACGATCAGTCCCTTTCCGTCCATTTTCGCCGCGAGCTGTGTTCCCTTGCCGCCCGGCGCGCTGCAAAGGTCGAGCACGCGTTCGCCCGCTTTGACTTCGAGCAAAGGCGCGGCGCACATTGCCGAGGGTTCTTGGGAATAGAACAGACCCGCGTGGTGCCATACGCTTGCGCCGAGCTTGTCCTCCGTCGCGTAAAAGCCGTTTTCCTCCCAAGGCACGCCGCCGCCCAAAAAAGGCAAAAGCGAACGCATACGCGCCACGTCGCCTTTCAAGGGATTGAGCCGTACTCCCTTATACGGTTTTTCGCCGTAAACGGCAAAAAAAGCCTCCCATTCGCTTTCGGGAAGCTGTTTTTTCATATTTTCAACGAATGCCTGCGGTAGTCTTTCCATTCTCTATTCCGTTACCTCCACAAGCCCCGCGAACGTTTCGGGCGTGACGATCTTCGCGCCCCGCGACTGCACCGAACGCAGTCTTTGCCCGACCTCGCTTTCATAGCACACGTACAGATCGCACTCCTCCGCGCGGAAGGTCACGCGCGCGCCCTGCGCGAACGCGGCTTTCAAAAGCTTTTTCGCGAGCGGGGTCTGCAATTCGAGCGCGTGAGAGAAACAGACCGTTCTGTTTTTGAGTTTGCCCTCTTTCGCGCGCTTGCGCTTTTCGCGGTCGGCGAAAATGTGAAACTCGGCGCGCGCACGTTCCCGCTCCTCTTTCGCTTTTTCCCGCTCCTCGCGGAATTTCTCGAAAGCGACCGAAGTGTTCTGCGTGATCTCGTAATCGGCGATCCTGCCCGCCGTGATCTCGTATTTTTTCAAAAGCTCGGAAAAGGAAACGTTCTCCGCCTCGCACATAGCCTGCGCGATCCGCATCGTCGCGTACGCGTCGTCCACGGCGCGGTGCGGAGTAAATTCCACGCCCAGTTCCCGCGCGATCACGCCAAGCCCGAACTGGCGGGAAAATTCCTTGACCGTGTTCATATACACGAACTGCGTGTCCGCGAACGAAAAGGAAAAGGAAGGCAGGGAAAAACGCTTGCTTTCGAGGTTGAGATATTTCACGTCGTTCTGCACCGCGTGTCCGACGACGAGGGTGTCCCCGTCCTGCAACAGACCGTAGATCTTCTCCGCGCGTTGCGAGAACGTGGGATAGTTCTTGAAATCTTCGTACTTATACGGCAGAACGATCCCCTGTTCGCCCTTGCGGTCGGTCAAGTGAAAGTTGCCCTGCGGGTCGATGAGCAGGTCCTCTTTTTCGAGTATATGAAATTGTTCGTCCGTGAGGCAGTACCCGAACGCGCAGATCTTCGCCACGTTCTTGAACACGCCCGCACATTCGATGTCGAAAAATAAATATTTCACGTTTCAAAACCGCTTATTTTTTCGGTTCGATGATCTTCTTACCGCCCATATACGGCTGTAAGACCTCGGGGATCGTTACGCTCCCGTCCGCTTGCAGATGGTTCTCCACGAACGCGATGAGCATACGCGGCGGCGCGACGACGGTGTTGTTGAGGGTGTGCGCGAGTTTAACCTTCCCGTCGCTATCCTTATACCGTATCGCCAGACGGCGCGCCTGCGCGTCCGTGAGGTTGGAACACGAACCCACTTCGAAATATTTCTGCTGACGGGGACTCCAAGCCTCGACGTCGCAGCTCTTGTATTTGAGGTCGGCAAGGTCGCCCGAACAACAGCCAAGCTGTCTTACGGGTATGTCCATCGAACGGAACAGCTCGACGGTGTAGCTCCAAAGTTTTTCGTACCATTCCTCGCTCTCCTCGGGACGGCACACGACGACCATTTCCTGTTTCTCGAACTGGTGAATACGGTAGATACCTCTTTCCTCGATGCCGTGCGCGCCCTTTTCTTTACGGAAACAGGGCGAATAGCTCGTAAGCGTGAGCGGGAGTTTGTCGCCGTCGATGATCTGACCCATAAACCGACCGATCATCGAGTGTTCGCTCGTACCGATAAGGTACAGATCCTCGCCCTCGATCTTGTACATCATATTTTCCATTTCGGCAAAGCTCATAACGCCCGAAACGACGTCGCCGTGGATCATATACGGGGGGATCACGTACGTAAAGCCCTTGTCGATCATAAAGTCGCGGGCATAGGACAGCACCGCGGAATGTAAACGCGCGATATCGCCCGTGAGATAGTAGAACCCCTGCCCCGAAGTACGGCGCGCGGAGTCTACGTCGATCCCGTCTAATTTTTCGAGAATATCGAGATGATAAGGAACTTCGAAATCGGGCGTTTTGGGTTCGCCGAAACGTTGCAGTTCGACGTTCTCCGAATCGTCCTTGCCGATAGGCACGTCGTTTGCTATGATGTTGGGAATGGTCATCATCGTCTTTTTGAGCGCGATCTCCACTTCCTCGCTTTCTTTATCGATCTGCGCGAGACGTTCCGCGTCCGCTTTCACCTGCGCTTTCACGCTCTCCGCCTCGTCGCGCTTGCCCGCTTTCATCAGTTCCCCCACCTTTTTGGAGAGGGTGTTTCTCGCGGCGCGGAGGGCGTCGCCCTCGGAGATGAGCGCGCGGCGTTTGCTATCGAGCGCCAAAGCCTCGTCTACGAGCGGGAGTTTCGCGTCCTGAAATTTCTTGCGGATATTCTCTTTTACGAGTTCCGGATTCGTTCTGATAAGATTGATATCGATCATTTCGTTACCTCGGTACGTTTTTATTCACCTAATTATACAACTTTTTTTTTGCAAAAGCAATTAAATAAAAACTCTCCGCACGAATTTCCCGTAAATTTCCTTAAAAAACTTGTATTTTCCGCCGCCGTATGGTATAATAAAGGCGATATATATCTTTTACGGAGTCGTAGTTATCTATGAAAAACGAAAAGAACGCGGACGGCGCGCCCAAAACGAAAACGCCCGCCGCACCCAAAACGGAGCAAAACCAAGACGGGCAGTCGGAAAAACGCGGTCTGCTCCGCCGTATCCTGCCCCGAAAACGGGAAAAAGAACCCGCCCCCGTCGAGGTGCAACGGTTCAACGCCTATGCGGACGAGGGTCTGTCCAAAAAACAGGTGGAAGAACGGATCGCGCAGGGGCTGGTCAACAAGACGGGCAAAAAATATTCCAAGACTTACCGCAGTATCTTCATCGGGAATATCTGCACCTTTTTCAACCTGCTCTGCCTTTTGGCGGCGCTGGCGCTCTTGCTCGCCCGCGCGCCCATTTCGCAGTTCACGTTCGTCGCGATCTTCCTTTGCAATATCGTCGTCAGTATCGTGCAGGAGATCCGCGCAAAACGCAAGATCGACAAACTGACGATCCTTTCTTCGCCTATGGCGCTCGTCGTGCGCGGCGGGCAAAAGGTCGAAATACCCGTCGAGGAGATCGTCGTGGACGATATTCTGATCCTTTCGGCAGGTCAGCAAGTCCCCGCCGACTGTATCGCCGTAGAGGGTACGGCGGAGCTTAACGAATCCCTGCTCACGGGCGAATCCGTTCCCATCAAAAAAGAGGACGGGGATTTCGTGTACGCGGGTTCGTTCGTCGCGAGCGGCAAGATCGCCGTGCGCGTGGATAAGATCGGCGAATATACGTATATCAGCAAACTGACGGCGCGGGCGAAAAAGTACAAACGCCCCAACTCCGAGATCATGAACTCGATCAACCTGTTCATCAAAGTCATCGGTATTATGATCGTTCCCGTCGCGATCTCTATGTTTTTGACCAACCTCAAATCCATCGGCGGTTCGCTCTCGTCGTTCGCCGAGTCGGGCGGGTTCTGGCACAACCTGTTCGCGGGCAACGAGGTCCTCAACGAAACCATTCAAAAGACCTGTTCGGTCGTCATCGGTATGATCCCGTCGGGGTTGCTGCTTTTGACCACCGTCGCGCTGTCCGTGGGTATGATACGGCTCGCCAAATACAACACGCTCGTACAGGATATGTACTCGCTCGAAATGCTCGCGCGCGTCAACGTTCTTTGTCTGGATAAGACGGGTACGATCACCGACGGCAGAATGAAAGTGAGCGACTGTATCCTCGTCAATAACAACAGCGAGTTCGGGATCGACGATATCATCGGTTCTATGCTCGCCTCTCTCGACGATAACAACCAGACCTCGATCGCGCTCTACGAGCGGTTCGGACATTCGTCCGCGCTCCAACCCATCGCGACCCTGCCCTTCTCGTCGGCGCGGAAACTTTCCGCCGTCACCTTCGAGGGTCAGGGAACGTACGTTATGGGCGCGCCCGAATTCGTATTGAAACCCATGCCCCTGCGTATCGACAAGATCGTGAAACAGTACGCGCAGATGGGCTTGCGCGTGCTCGTCATCGCGCACGGAACGGGTCAGATCCAAGGCGACAAGGTACCCATCGGCTTGAAAGCGGTCGCCATCATCACCCTTTCGGACAATATCCGCCCCGACGCGGTAGACACCATCAAATGGTTCAAGGAAAACGACGTAGCCGTCAAGGTCATTTCGGGCGATAACCCCGTCACCGTATCCGAGGTCGCGCGCAGAGCGGGTATTCGGAACGCGGCGCAGTTCATCTCCCTCGAAGGTCTGTCCGACCTCGAAGTGGAGAACGCGGCAAACCAGTACACGGTGTTCGGCCGCGTGACCCCCGAACAGAAAGCCATTCTGATCCGCTCCATCAAGAAAGCGGGCAATACGGTGGCGATGACGGGGGACGGCGTGAACGATATTCTCGCGATGAAAGAGGCGGATTGCGCGGTGTCGGTCGCCTCGGGCAGCGAGGCGGCGAGAAACGTTTCCAACCTCGTTTTGCAGGACAATAATTTCGGTTCGATGCCCAAGATCGTCAACGAGGGTCGGCGGGTCATCAACAATATCAAGAACTCCTCGTCGCTGTATATTATGAAAACGCTGTTGACGCTCATTCTCGCGACGACCTGTATCTTCATCGGCAGTAAGTATTTCTTCACGACGAACAACATGATGATGTACGAGATCTTCATCAGCGCGATCCCCTCGTTCGTCCTCTCCCTGCAACCGAACACCAACCGCGTCAAGGGCAAATTTATCCCCTACGTACTAAGCCGCGCCATACCGGGCGCGCTGACGATGGCGGTGGGGATCCTGTCGCTGTACGTCGTGCATAAGACCTCTCTTTCGGGCACGTTCGGGTTCGTGACCGAAACGGGCGCGGAAACGCTCGAATATCAGGCTCTGATGATGATCGCGCTCACGTTCACGGGGCTTGTGATGCTGTATCGGATCTGTCAGCCGTTCAATATCGTGCGCGTAAGCTTGTTCCTGCTCGCGACCTTCCTTTGCGTACTCGTCATCTCCGTGCCGCTGCTCGGCGAGATCGTGTGCGAGGGCTGGTCGAACGTATCGTTCACCCTGCCGCAGGTACTGCTCATCGTCATCATCGTGCAGGCGAGTTTCCCCGTTTCCAAGGTACTCATCAAGTTCTTCGATATGCTGAATACGGCGGAAGAATAATAAATTCAAAGGGGGCAGGTATGCGTTCAACGCCCGTCGTCATCAAAGACGTAGCCACCGAAAACAATATCTTTCTCGCCCCGCTCGCGGGGTACACGAACTACCCGTTCCGTCGCCTTTGCAAGGCGTACGGCGCGGGGCTTTGTTTTACGGAAATGGTGAGCGCGAAAGGTCTGAAATACGGCAGCGAGAACACCAAAGAACTGCTATACACGGACGAAAACGAGGGTCTGTGCGCGGCGCAGATCTTCGGCAGCGAACCCGATACCATGCGTTTCGCGTGCGAACACCCCGCCCTCGACCCCTTCCCCATCGTCGATATCAATATGGGCTGTCCCGTACCGAAGATTTATAAAAACGGCGAGGGCAGCGCCCTGCTCGAAGACCCCGTTTTGGCGGAAAAGATCGTCCGCGAATGCGTGAAAAGCGGAAAAATCATCACCGTCAAATTCCGTATCGGGGTATCGGCGGACAAGCTCGTGACGGCGGAGTTCGCCAAACGAATGGCGGGCGCGGGCGCGGGTATGCTCACCGTCCACGGCAGAACGCGGGACAAAATGTACGCGGGCGAGGTGAATTATAAAGAGATCGCGGCGGCGAAACGCGCGGTGGATATTCCCGTCGTGGCGAACGGCGGCGTGTTTTCGGACGCGGACGCGGAAAAACTGCTCTCGGAAACGGGCGCGGACGGCGTAATGATCGCGCGCGCCTCGCTGTTCGACCCGCAGATCTTTTGCGAGCTGACGGGCAGACAAAAAGAGAGCAAGCTCGAAATGTTCGAAAAACAGTTACGCTGGACGGAAGAACGTTTCGACGAACGTTTCACGACGGTCTTTATGCGGAAAATGGCGGCGTTCTACGTCAAAGGCGAACGCGGCGCGGCGGCGTTCAAAGACCGCCTGTTCTCCGCGCCCGACCCCGCCGCCCTGCGCGCCATCGTCGAAGAAATGTGGGGCTGACCTCCGCCTCTTCGTTCACCGCCAAGTCGAGAGGTCGAGGAACTTAGTTCCTCGCGGGGCGCAGGGGCAGAGCCTCTGTCGGGTGTGGGCAGCGCCCACGGGGGTAAGCCCCAAGTCAAGCGACCGTAGGTCGCGCCACACGCCGCAAGGCGTATTCGCAACAAAGTTGCGTTTGGAGATCCTTCACTTCGTTCAGAACGACGACTTGCCGAGCCGCAAAACCGCCCGAAAATCGGGCGGTTTGTTTTTTACCGTATATTTACACGAACACGCGCCGCTTTCGCGTTTTTGAGGGCAATCAACGCCCGCTTTTTTATTTTTTCGGCGCGCGGAGAAAAAGTTTTCCCCTTTTCGCCGTCAAACGCTGTACTTTTCTCAAAAAACGTGGTATAATAGGGAAGTAAAAATAACGATTTTCCCTTTTTATAAAAAAGGGAAAGCGAAAGGGAGAACAAACAAATGGCGGAAAGAGTAGAAGGCGAATACGGCGCGGAACAAATACAGGTCCTCGACGGTCTGGAACACATTCGTAAGCGCCCCGGTATGTATATCTCGTCCACCGACGCGAAAGGTCTGCACCACCTCGTTCACGAGGTCGTGGACAACTCTATCGACGAGGCGCTCGCGGGATATTGCACCCATATCGAAGTCACCCTCAATAGCGACGGGAGCTGTACCGTTCAGGACAACGGGCGCGGTATTCCCACCGATATCCACCCCAAAGAAGGGATCTCCACCTTGGAGGTCGTATTCACGAAAGTCAACGCCGGCGGTAAATTCGGCGGCGATTCCGGTTACAAAGTTTCCAGCGGTTTGCATGGCGTAGGCGTCAAAGCGGTAAACGCCCTGTCCGAATGGTTGGAGGCGGAAGTGCGCCACGAGGGTCACGTGTTCAGACAGGTATATAACCGCGGCGTACCCCAGCGCAGCGTTCAGATCGTCGGCGACTCCGACGAAATGGGTACAAAAGTCACCTTTATGCCCGACGCCGACATTTTCGAAACGACGGTATTCAATTACGATACCTTGAAAGGTCGGCTCCGCGAGCTTGCATACCTTAACAAGGGTCTGCGTATCTCGCTCGAAGACAAGCGCGCGGGACAGGAACAACAGGACTCCTTCTGCTACGAAGGCGGTATCTGTTCGTTCGTCGAAGAACTCAATAAGAGCCGCGAAGAACTGCTCTTCCCCGCCCCCGTGTACTTCGAGGAACAGGACGGCGACACCGTTTGCGAAGTGGCGATCCAGTATAACGAATCGTATAACGAGGTCATTTACAGCTACGCGAACAACGTAAACACCATCGACGGCGGTACGCACGTGGAAGGCTTGAAGATGGCGCTGACCAAAGTCATCAACGACGCGGGCAGAAAACAGAACATTTTAAAAGACAGCGACAAACTCACGGGCGAGGACGTTCGCGAGGGCATTACGGCGGTCGTGTCCGTCAAGCTCGTCAACGCGCAATTCGAATCGCAGACGAAGGACAAGCTGAACAACAGCACGATCCGTACGTTCGTCAATAAATGCGTGACCGAACACATGGCTACCTTCCTCGAAGAGAACCCCTCTATCGCGAAGGAACTCGTTCTCCGCTGTATCACCGCGCAAAAGGCGCGCGACGCGGCGAGGAGCGCGAGAGAACTGACGAGAAGAAAGGGTCTTTTGGAATCCACCACCCTGCCCGGCAAACTCGCCGACTGCTCGGACAAGCGCAGCGAGCTTTGCGAGATCTATATCGTCGAGGGCGACTCGGCAGGCGGTACGGCAAAACAGGGCCGCGACAGACGTTTCCAGGCGATCCTGCCCCTGCGCGGTAAGATCCTCAACGTGGAAAAGGTACGTTTGAACCGCGTTCTCGAAAACGAGGAGATCAAATCGATGATCACGGCGTTCGGTTGCGGTATCTTAGACGACTTCGACGAGAGCAAGCTCAGATACGACCGTATCATCTCCATGACCGACGCCGACGTTGACGGCGCGCATATCCGTATCCTGCTGTATACGTTCCTGTTCCGCTATATGCGCCCGCTCATCGAACACGGTCACGTGTACGCGGCAAAGCCCCCTCTTTACAAGGCGAGCTATAAAGGTCACGACGACTACCTGTATTCGGAAGAAGAAAAGATCGAATACGACAAGAACGCGCCCGGCAAGGTCGAATACCAACGCTATAAAGGTCTGGGCGAAATGAGCAAAGAACAGCTCTGGGACACGACGATGAACCCCGCGACCCGTACCCTGATCCGCGTCACCATGCAGGACGCGGCGGAGGCGGATCAGATGTTCTCGATGCTGATGGGCGAAAACCCCGAACTTCGCAGAAAGTTTATCGAGGAGAATGCGTCGCTCGTGACCGATCTCGACATCTAAGGAGGAAAGAAGAAAATGGCAAAGAAGGAAACCAGTCCCGAACTGACGGAAGAATTTAAGAAAACTCTTGCGATGACGAAAATGCTCGACATCGAAGTGGACGACGAACTCAAACGCTCGTTCATCGCCTACGCGATGGCGGTCAATAAATCGAGAGCGATCCCCGACGTGCGCGACGGTCTGAAACCCGTGCACAGACGTATCCTCTACTCTATGCACGAAATGGGTCTTTACAACGATAAGGCGTTCAGAAAATGCGCCCGTATCGTCGGTGACTGTATGGGTAAATTCCACCCCCACGGCGACAGCTCAGTCTACGACGCGCTCGTAAGACTCGCGCAGGAATTCACCATCAGCTTTCCGCTCGTGGACGGTCACGGTAACTTCGGTTCCGTGGACGGCGACCCCGCGGCGGCTATGCGTTACACCGAGGCAAGACTTACCAAGCTCGCGGCGGAAATGCTCCGCGACCTCGACAAAGAAACGGTCGATTTCATTCCCAACTTCGACGGCAGCGAGGAAGAACCCACCGTTCTCCCCGCGAGATACCCTAACCTCCTCGTCAACGGCGCGGACGGTATCGCCGTGGGTATGGCGACGAATATCCCGCCCCATAACCTCGCGGAAGTCATCGACGGCACGATCGCGATGATCGACAACCCCGAGATCACCGTGGAAGAATTGATGGACTATATCCCCGCCCCCGACTTCCCTACGGGCGGCGTGATCATGGGCAGGAGCGGTATTCGCCAGGCGTACAGAACGGGTCAAGGCAGTATCGTCATTCGTTCCAAGTGCGAGATCGAAGAGTTCGGCACGGGCGCGAACGTGCGTTCCCGTATCGTCGTCACCGAGATACCCTATCAGGTCAATAAAGCCCTGCTTATCAAGACGATCGCGGACATGGTACGCGATAAACGTCTGGAAGGCATTTCGGATATCCGCGACGAGTCCGACCGCGACGGTATGCGCGTCGTCATCGAATGTAAGAAAGACGCGAACGCACAAGTCGTACTCAACACCTTATATAAAAAGACGAAATTGCAGATCTCGGACGGTATCATTTTACTCGCGCTCGTCGAGAACGGTACCGAACCCAAGACCCTCAATCTCCGCGATATTCTCTATCATTACCTCAACCACCAAAAAGAGGTCATCACCCGCCGCACGAAGTACGATCTGAACAAGACGGAAGAACGCGCGCATATCATCGCGGGCTTGGTACTCGCGCTCGCGAACGTGGACGAAGTTATCCGTATCATCAAAGCCTCGGCGGATAAGAACGAGGCGGTGCTCGGTCTTACGACGGCGTTCGAACTGGACGAGAAACAGGCGAACGCGATCCTCGAAATGCGTTTGCAAAGACTGACCTCGCTCGAAGTCGAAAAGCTCAAAGACGAGCTTGCGGCGTTGCAGGCTACGATCGCCGATCTGAAAGACATTCTCGCCAACGAATCGCGGGTCATGCAGATCATTCGCGAGGACCTGTCCGAGATCAAATCGAAATACCCCTCGCCGAGAAAGACGGAAGTATCCGTGGACTACGGCAACATCGACGACGAAGACCTTATCGACCGCGAGGACGTCGTGATCTCCATCACCCATTCGGGCTATATCAAACGCCTGCCCGTCGCCGAGTATAAGGCGCAGGGCCGCGGCGGCAGAGGTATCACGGCGCACAGACCCAAGGACGAGGACTACGTGGAAAAAATGTTCGTTTGCTGTACCCACGATCCCATTCTCCTCTTCTCGTCCAAGGGCAAGGTGTATTCGATCAAGGGCTACGAGATCCCCGAGGCGAACAGAACGGCGCGCGGCAGAGCGGTCGTCAATATCGTTCAGCTCGATCCGGGCGAAAAGATAGAAACGGTACTTCCCGTTCTCGAAGACGGCACGGGCTACCTCACGATGGCGACGGAAAAAGGTCTTATCAAAAAGACCCACACCGACGAGTTCAAACGCATACCCAAGAACGGCAAGATCGCGATCAGACTGCAAGAGGACGACCGTCTTATCTCCGTCCAGTTCACGACGGGCGAGAACGAGATCCTCATCGCCTCGCAGGGCGGTAAGTGCATACGGTTCAGCGAAACGGACGTCCGCCCGACGGGCAGAGGCACGCAGGGCGTAAAAGCCATCACCCTCGGCAAGGACGACATCGTCGTGGATATGCTCATCGTCGATAAAGAACAGGATATATTCACGCTGACCTCGCTCGGCTACGGCAAGCGTTCCAACGTAGAGGACTACCGTTTGCAGAGCCGCGGCGGTAAAGGTATCAAAGCGGGCGTGTTCAACGAAAAGACGGGCTATCTCGTGAATATGAAACTCGTGACCGACGAGAACGATATTATGATCATCACGACGGGCGGTACGATCATACGTATGCACGCGGACACGATCAGCCGTATCGGCAGATCCACCCGCGGTGTGCGCGTAATGAACGTAAAAGACAGTTTTGTAGCGACGGTAGACGTCACCGAACGCGACGACGACGCGGAGACCCAAGCCCCCGAAGAAACGGCGGCGGACCTCTCCCCCGAAGACCTCGCGGAAGTAGTCGATCAAGACGAAACGGAAGAAACGGTGATCCTTGACGACGAACAAACGGACGACCTTCCCGAAACGGAAGAAACGGACGAAACGAACGAGTGATCGCATACCTGCCCCGCTCCTTTCACTCACCGTTCAGTCGAGAGGTCGAGGAACTTAGTTCCTCGCGCGGGGGTGGGACGAGCTACCCGTTAAGAAAAGCATTGATAATGCTTTTTAGGGGCGAGATGAGCGAGGACATAGTTCGTCCGAGCGGTGACCGAGGGCAAAGTTTACCTTGCTTTGCCCGAGACAAGCCCACGAACAAGCCCCAAGATAAGCAACCGTAGGTTGCGCTCACGCCGTAAGGCGTACTCACGGCGCAAGCCGTGCTTTTCAGCCCCCAAGTAAAGCGACCGCAGGTCGCGCCACACGCCGTCAGACGTACCCGCAACGAAGTTGCGTTTCGGGATTCTTCACTTCGTTCAGAACGACGGGTTAAGGTGTCATTACGAGCGCAGCGAAGTAATCTCATAGATTGCCACGCCTTACGGCTCGCAATGACGGACTGCACCGCCCCTCTTGTCATTCTGAGCAACGCGAAGAATCTCGCCTCCCTCTTTGAGGGAGGTGGCGGCGACAGCCGACGGAAGGAGTAATTTCCCCCACGAATTTCCACACGAAAAACTGATCCCCGCTAAAAAGCGGGGACCGTTTTTATTCTGCCTTGTTTATTTTTTCAGTTCGGCTTTCGCCGCGAGATAGTACCCGTCCCACTCGCGTTCGGAAAGCGCCGTCACCTCTTTGCCGTCTCGGAGCGCTTTTTGTTCCGCTAACGTGAACCGAGCGGCAAACCGTTCCACGCTCTCTTTGAGCGCCTTTTCACAGTCGCAACCCGCTTTCCGTCCTACGTTCACCGCCGCGAACAGGAGATCCCCCAGTTCCTTTTCCGTTTCCGCCTGATCGCCCGCGCTTTGCGCCGCGAAAAACTCGTCGAGTTCCTCTTTCAACCGCTCCGCCGCGGCTTTGGTATCTCGGAAATCCATACCCGCTTTCGCCGCGCGTTTGCCCACCTTTTGCGCCCGCATTGCCGCAGGGAAACATTTGGGTACGTCGTTCACCGATTTCGCGAATGTGTCCTGACCCTTTTCCTTACGCTTGTTCGCCTCCCACACGCCGAGCGCGCCGCTTTCGTCGCTCGCCTTATCTTTTCCGAACACGTGCGTATGGCGGGTGATGAGTTTGTTGCATATCCCCGTCAGCACGTCAGTGAGATCGAACGCGCCCGTTTCCTCTTTCAGTACGGCGTGGAACACCGCTTGCAATAAAATATCCCCCGTTTCTTCGAGTATCTTTTCGTCGTCGCCCTGATCGATCGCGTCTACAAGCTCGTACGCCTCCTCGACCGCGGACATTTTTATGCTCTCGCTCGTCTGCACCTTATCCCAAGGACAACCGTCGGGACGGCGCAAACGCACGATGATCTCTTTCAGATCGGATATATTGAACCGCGTTTTTTCGAGCAGATCACATTCCTCGATCGCGACCGCCGACGAATAGTCGTACTCTTTCTGCCTGTCGAGCGCGTACAGCGGGATCTTCACCGCCTTACCGCCGCAAACGTATTTCACCGTCGTTTCCTCGCCGAACAGACCGCCGAGAAGGAGTTTGCTATCGCTCGCCAGACCCCGATCGTCCATATCGTACACGACGAGCGGCAACGACAGCCCGTCCGCGTTCGCTCTTTCGGTAAGCTCGTACGCCGATACCGCCGTATACGAACAACCCTTGAACCTCGCCGCGCCCGCGATCGCGGTGACTTTGGACACGCCGTCTATGATCAGGAGCTTGCCCCGCGTTTTGCGGAGCAACGCTTTCACCGAATAGTCCTCGGTCGGCGCGCCGTCCACGAGATACACGGCGTTCTCGCCGCCGTCTATCACCGCTTTCGCGAGATTGTCCGCAAGCGTTTTGAAACTGCGGCTCTTGGCGTATACCCCGTCAAGACAGGTATGCTCCACGCCCAGTTTTACGACCGAACCGTAAGAACGGGTATTCGCCGTCCGTACGAAGATCTTATCGCCCGCGCTCGCCGCGCGTAAAACCGCCTCCTCGCCGCGTTTGGAAATATCCCCTTCTTCAACGCCTAAACCCACGACCGTTATCATTCGTTTTCTCCTCCGTTACGCTTGCCGCGTTTTTTCGATACGTATAAATTATATACCAAATCGAGGAAAAACGCAACCAAATAACAAAGGTTCGTCGCGTGCGCCAACCCGAATACCGAAACTTTCGGGTCGCGGAGCAAAAAACAGTACGCCGCCGTTTTCACGACCACCGCGACGAGCATCGAAAACGCCGCGAACTTGGGCTTGCCCTGCGCCGTCAGGCACGCCGACAGCGTTTGCACCCCCGACAGCGTGAGCGCGCTCACCGAAAATATCTTGACGAGCCGAACGAGTATATCCAGTTCCTCGCCCGAAAGACTTCTGAAAATGATCCTCGCCGCAGGCTCGGCGAAAAGATACAGCCCCACGGCGCAGGGCGCGGCGACGAGCAACGTCACCCCGAGCGAGAAAAACAGCCGCCGTCTTACGCTCGGCGTTTTCCCGTCCTCGCTTTCGCCCCGTTCGGCTTTGGCTTTCGCCGCGGCGACGGCGGGTATGCTCGCCGCCGCGATCCCGTAGCATACAGACACGGGCAGATTGACGATCGTCACCGCCCCGCCCGAAAACAGACCGTAGAGCGATACCGCGTCCTCGGCGTACGCGCCGAGGAACCGCACGACCAACACGCTGTCCAAAAGCGACGAGAGCGGGAGCAGTATCGAACTGAGCGTGACGGGTATGCTGAGCCGAAGTATGGAACTCATCGCTACCCTGCCCCCCTCGTTTTGCGTTTCGCGGCGGGCAGGTACGCGTTTATAGAGCGCGAGCATCAAAAAGAGCGCGAAAAGCTCGGACAAAGACACGGCGAGGAGCAAAAATACCACCGCGCGTTCCACGTTACCGCGGTACAGGTATGCGAACAACAGCCCGAACGCGACTTTGACGAGCTGTTCGGCGATCTCGGAAAGGGCGGTCGGGAACATATCGTTCCGTCCTTGGAACCAGCCCCTGAATACGGAGATCGCGGACACGAGGAATACGGACGGCGCGAGCGCGTAGTACCCCGCCGTCACACTCTCGCTCCCCTGCGCTTTGGCGAGGAAGGGCGCGATCACCGTCATCAAAAGCGTTCCCGCCGCGCCGATGAGCAAGAACAATTTCATCGCCGTTTTGAATACGGGTCCGTCCCCCTCCCCTTTGCCGATACGTTCGGCGGTCAGTTTGGCGATGGACGAGGGTATACCCGTTGCGGAAACGGTGAGGAGAAGGCAATAAACGGGATAGACCATTTGGTATAAGCCGATCCCGTGCCCGCCGATGAGGTTGGTCAGGGGAATACGGTAGAGCGCGCCGACGAGCTTGGCGACGAACCCGCCTACGGCGATGATCGCCGCGCCCTTTAAAAACGAGCCTTTGGAAGTTTTGGTTTTTTGGGTCTTTTCGAGGTTTTCGGACATAGTTTAAGTATGCCGCGATGAAAAATTTTTAAGCGGGATTCGGGTCGGTCGAAAAAAAATTTTTGAAAAAAAAGGAAATTTTTTCTTTCAAACTGTTGACAAACGGAATTTTCTGTGTTATACTTTCCGCAAAATTGAATACTCGACAGGAGGATCACACCATATGTCGAAACAAAGCACGGAACAAACTTCCGCCGTACCGCGACGGTCGAAAGACCACGGCAACAAGAACCGTATTCCCGACGTGGAATGGTTATTCGGTTACGGAGAAACGAAGAAAGCGCGCAAAGACGGCTTTTTGCAAAGGCTGTTACGTAGGGACTGGGGGAAATTGCTATATTCCACCATTCTTTACCTGTTGCAAGCCTCTCCCGTATGGATAATGCCGCTCGTAACGAGCGACGTCATCGACCTCATCACGGTAAGACCGGACGGGTATCTTTTGCGTATCTTTATCGACGCCGCGATCCTGTTCGTTCTCGTCGCGCAGAACGTACCCTCAACTATGTGGCGATCTTCGGTCGTGAACAACTGGCTGCGCGCCACCACCGCCGAGATCAAAGGCGGCGTGATACGCAAACTGCAAAGGCTGTCCATCACCTATCATAAAGAGATAGAAGAGGGCCGCATACAGTCCAAGTTCCTGCGCGACATAGAAAACGTAGACGCGTACTACCGTTGCTTTTTGCAATCGTTCGTACCCAACCTCGTCGGCACGGCGGTGTCCATCGTCATCGCGGTCTGGAAAAGCCCTATCGTCACGCTGTTCTTCCTTGCGATCATTCCCTTGAATATATTTCTTACCGTCGCGTTCAGAAAACGCATACGTAAGGATAACTTTCTATACCGCGCGGAGAACGAGAAACTCTCCTCCAAGCTCACCACAACTTTACAAATGCTCACCCTGACCAAGGCGCACGGACTTATCCCCACGGAAGAACTCGCCGTCGGCGAAAAGATCACGGCGGTCAAGGACGCGGGTATCAAGCTCGACAAGACGAACGCTTTGTTCGGGTCAATGATGTGGGCAGCGAGTCAGGTACTCGCGGCGGTGTGTCTGTTCTTCTGCGTGTTCCTTGCAATAAAAGATTACATATCCGTGGGCGAGGTCGTACTCTTCCAGTCGCTGTTCTCGTCCATCAACGGTTCGGTACTCGCGCTCGTCAACGCCTATCCGTCGCTGATGACGGGTAAGGAGGCGGTAGACTCCCTGTCCGAGATCGTTTGCGCGGAGGACATCGAACGCGACGACGGGAAATTGCCCGTGCCCCGTATCGAGGGTGCGATCGATTTCGAGAACGTGAGCTATCACTACCCCAACGAAACCAAAGAAGTCGTCAAAGACTTCACCCTGCACGTGAAAAAGGGCGAGCGTATCGCCGTCGTCGGTTCGTCCGGCTCGGGCAAGAGTACGGTGATGAACCTGCTCATCGGTCTGCTCGCGCCTACAAGCGGCCGTATCCTCGTGGACGGCACGCCGCTCACCGAGCTTTCTTTGCAAAAATACCGTCGGTTCATCTCCGTCGTACCGCAGAACAGTATTCTCTTTTCGGGTACGATCCGCGAGAATATCACGTACGGTCTGACCTCTTACAGCGAGGAAGAACTCGACCGCGCCGTGCGCGACGCGAACGTAAACGAGTTCCTGCCTTCGTTTCCTAACGGTCTGGATACGCCCGTCGGGGAACACGGCGACAAGCTTTCGGGCGGACAGAAACAACGCGTTTCCATCGCCCGCGCGCTCATACGCGATCCGCGTATCCTGATCATGGACGAGGCGACCTCCGCGCTCGACAACGTGTCCGAATACCACGTTCAGAAAGCGATCGATCGGCTTATATCGGAACGCACGACCTTTATCGTCGCGCACAGGCTCTCCACCATTCGCAACGCCGACCGTATCGTGGTGATGGAAGAGGGACGAATGGTCGAAGTCGGCACGTACGAAGAACTTATGGCGCTCGGCGGCAGGTTCAGCGAGCTGGAAAAGCTCAGCCGTATCCGCGAGGAATCGGCGGCGCAAGGCGCGTAAACACAAGATATAAAAACGAGGGCTTTGACAGCCCTCGTTTTTTCTTTGTTCTTTTTCAATCGCGCTCGAAACTTTCTATCATATCGAGAAATTCCTCGAAACGGTAAAGATCCTCGGCGGAATAGTAGTCTATGTAGATACGGCCTTTTTTGTCGTTGCCGATCAGCGAAACTTTGGTGCGGAACACGCCGCGCATACGTTCGACGAAGGCTTTGAGTTCTTCGCTCTTTGCCGCCGCTTTCGCCTCGTTCTCCTTTTGCAGGATCTCGGGCGGCGTGAGATACGCTTTCACCGCGCGTTCCATTTCCCGCACCGAATATTCCCGTTTGATCGCCTCTTCCGCGAACGCGTACTGTTTTTCCTTGGGTACTTTGACGAGCGTTCTCGCGTGACCCGCGGACAGCCGACCGCTTTCGATGAGTCCCACCACTTCGGGGGCGAGGGTCAAAAGCCGCAAGGTGTTGGCGACGGCGGGACGGGATTTGCCGATGAGCGCGGCGATATCGTCCTGCGTGAACGAAAACTCGGTTACGAGCCGTTTCATAAGATACCCTTCTTCCATCGCGCCCAAACGCTCCGTTTTGAGCTTTTCGAGGAGAGAGAAACATTCGGCGTTGCGTTCGGTGAACGCGTACACGCGTACCTCGAACTGTTTCGCGCCCGAAAGTTTCGCGGCGTAGAAATCGCGGTCGTTGGCAAGCAGCTGATACCGTCCGTCCTCTTTTTCGTTGACGGAAAATTCGGGCAGACCGTTCAAAAGCAGATACGCCGCGCGGGTTTTGAGGGTCTTTTTATCCCAGTTTTCCGCGCCCGTAGCCGCGTCGATCAGCGATTCGGGTATCGTACGTTTTTCAAAACTGACGTCGAATACTTTCTGTTTTTTCGCCTTTTTCATAACCTTACTCCTTCCGCCCCTTCGGGGCACCTTCCTCAAAGAGGAAGGCCTTTTACTCCGCCCTTGGCTCCCTCCCCGAGGGAGCTGTCAACGTAGTTGACTGAGGGAGTTCTTTCAAGACTTCTCCGCTAAAAAACCTTTCACAACGCGATCGATCTGCATACAAACGCCCTCGAAATTCCGATCTATTTCATAATTCGAAAACCGCAAGACCCGTACGCCGTATTTTTCCAACGCCGCGCTACGCTCCTCGTCCGCACGTTCTCCTTGCTCCGTATAATGTTGCGACCCGTCCAGCTCTATCCCCAACTTCACACTATGGCAATAGAAATCCAAAATATACCCGCCGACCGTTTTCTGTCTTTGAAAACGAACGGGATATTCGAATAAAAAGTTATACCAAAGCCTCCTTTCCTGTCGGGTGGCTTGCTTTCGCAGTTGCTTGGCAAGCGGGATCAGATCTCCTTTATAAGGTAACGACATTCTTACCCTCTTTTGACCGCTAAAACGAGGTCGTCTGTAAACGGCCTCGTTTCTTTTGCGTTCGTCGGTTTATTCTTTATCCTCGTCGGACGGTTTTTCCGTTTCGTCCTCCGCGCTCTCCACCACGTGTTCTTTCGTGGGTTGGGTCATCTGTGCGAACGGGTTGTTCTTGTGTTCGCCTTCCCGTTCTTCCATATACGCTACGACCTCTTTATAGCTCGCGCCTTTCATCAGCATCGCCACTTCTTCGGTGTAGATGGTCTCTTTCTCTACGAGTACCCGCGACATATTGTCGAGAACGGAACGGTTCTCCTTCAAGAGCTTGGTCGCGCGCTCGTGCGCCTCGGATACGAGCCGTCTGATCTCGCCGTCGATGACCGCCGCCGTTTCCTGCGAATATCCGCCGCGGCTTTGATTGCCGTATTCCATACCCATAAACACGGGCTGATCGGAATCGTACGCCACAAGCCCCAGTTTCTCGCTCATACCCCATTGCGTGACCATACGCCGCGCGATCTCGGAAACGTGTTGCAAATCGGCGCTCGCGCCCGTCGTTACGTCCTGAATGACCAGTTCTTCCGCGACCCTGCCGCCGAGCGACATACAAATATTATCGACGAGCTTGTTATACGAAACGTCGTTGTCGTCCGTTTCCGGTCTTGTCATCGTATAGCCCGCCGCTCTGCCGCGGGGGATAATGGACACTTCGTGTACGGGATCGCAATGCTTGCAAAGACAAGCCAGCACCGCATGCCCCGCCTCGTGGTAAGCCGTACAGCGTTTGTCGGACTCGGTGACTACGCGGCTCTTTTTCTGCGGTCCCATCAAGACCTTGTTGATACCGTCGTACAATTCGAGATTGCCGATCGTCTTCTTGCCCGCGCGCGCCGCGAGTATCGCCGCCTCGTTCAAAAGGTTGGCAAGCTCCGCGCCCGAGAACCCCGCCGTGATCCGCGCCACCGTCTTGAAATTGACGTCGGGCGACATCGGCTTGTTCCGCGAATGCACTTTGAGGATCTGTTCGCGCCCCTTTACGTCGGGAAGATTTACGTTGATCTGACGGTCGAATCTGCCCGGCCGCAACAACGCGGGATCGAGAATATCCGCGCGGTTGGTCGCCGCCATAACGATGATCCCTTCGTTGGACTCGAACCCGTCCATCTGCACGAGGATCTGATTGAGCGTCTGTTCGCGCTCGTCGTGACCGCCGCCCAGCCCAGCTCCGCGACGGCGACCGACCGCGTCGATCTCGTCGATGAAAATGATACAGGGCTGATTCTTTTTTGCCATATCGAACAGGTCGCGCACGCGCTTTGCGCCTACGCCGACGTACATTTCCACGAAGTCCGAACCGGACACCGAGAAGAACGGTACGCCCGCCTCGCCCGCCACCGCTTTGGCGAACAGGGTCTTACCCGTTCCCGGAGGACCTACGAGCAATACACCTGAGGGAATCCTCGCGCCGAGCGCCGAAAACTTTTTCGGGCTTTTCAAAAACTCTACGACTTCCGCGAGTTCTTCCTTTTCTTCCTCCGCGCCCGCGACGTCCGAGAACCGCACTTTCAAGTTGCTTTGCACGTGCGTTTTGCTCTTATTCAGGCTCATCGTCGCGTTTCCGCCGCCCGACGCGCTGCGCAGGATCAGCCAGAATACGATCGCCACCACGACCACGCCGACAAGCGGGATCAGGCTCGACCATACGCTGCCCGCGTTGGGGTCTGCGAGCGTTAATTGAACGTTCGAACCGTTCAAAACCGCCTCGCGGAACGCCTGCAACGACGCGAAGTCGTAAACGCTCGATCCGATCGTCGCGTAAGCGACCTCTCTGCCGTCCACGGTGGCGTAACCCGTCCACTCGTAGCCGTCCACGTAAAGTTTGGTGATCTCGCCGCTTTCGAGCTTGGCGAGGAATTCGTCGAGGGATATATCCGTCGCGCCGCCGAGAATATCGGATATAAGCACGCCGATCAGCGCCACCACCACGACGGCGACGATCGCCCATATAATTGTTTTCGTTTTCTTGTTCAAAGCCGTACACTCCTTGACCGTTCGAGCGGTCCTTTCAACAGTCTGTTTAAAAACGCGTTCCGCGATACCTGTTTTCCGCCGCCGAAAAAGGTTTTCTCTCTTTCTGTCCCGATCTTCTTAATTTTACCATATTAAGGCTTGTTTTTCAAGCGTTTCCAAGCCGTATTTTAAATCTTTAACAAACATTCACCCATTTAACACAATGAAAACGCGGGTTTTCGACAAAAAACTTTTTCCACGTCATTTCCTGCGCCTGCCGCCGAACAACAGGAACACCCACACCGCGAACCGCAAAAAATACACGAGCGAGGACAAAAGCGACGCCACGTAGGTCTGCGCCGCCGCCGAAAGCATTGCCGAGGCGTACGGAAGTTCGTCCTCGGTGAGTATCCCCTCTTCCGCAAGCATACGTTTGGCGCGTTTGCTGGCGTTCAGCTCGACGGGCAAGGTCACGAGCGCGAACACGGTCGAAAGCCCGTAAAGAACAACGCCCGCGATCGCGAGATAATATCCGAGGTCGGAATAGCCCGCCGTCGTCACAAACAGGTCGAGGATAAGCCCGACAAGCACGAGCGGCAACGCGAGCCGACTGCCGAGGTTGGTGATCGGCACCAAGATCGACCGCAGTTTATAGGGCAGATACCCCTTTCTTTCCTGCACGACGTGTCCGATCTCGTGCGCGGCGATCGCTACCGCCGCCACCGAGTCGTCGCCGAATACGCCCGCGGAGAGATTGACCTGTTTTTTCTTGGGGTGATAGTGGTCGGTCAGTTCGCCGCGCACCCGCCCGACTTCGACGTCGTTTATCCCGTTCGCGCGGAGCAGCCGCACGGCGGTATCGTACCCCGTCGCGTGGGAACGCGTCGGGATCTCTTTTTGCGCCCTGTACGTGGAATGTACTTTCGCGCTCGCGCTACACGCCAAGACCGCGCAAAGCAACATAGGTATGAGGAAAAGCCAGTACATATCATTTCTCCTTATACTATATATTTTACCCTGTTTTCTCTCCTTTCAACCAACCTTATCACAAATCGATGGAAAAAGGATAGAGTTCGGACTTGGACACGCCGCGGTCTTTCGCCGCGCGCTTTAACGCCTCTTTCTTGTCCAGACCCGCCGCCATATAATGTTTGATATGCTCCGTTTCGGACAACGCGTTGAGCGGAGACGAAGTTTCTTTCGCGCCCTCGACGACGAGTACGTACTCCCCGCGCTTTTCCCCCGCCAGACCCTCGGACAACGAAAAGTTTGCCGTTTCCTCGTGTATCTTGGTGATCTCGCGCACCGCCGCCGCCCGCCGTTCGCCGAATACCTCGTACATAGCCTTGACGTCCCTGTCTACGTCCTGCGGCGCGGAATGGAACACAAGGGTCAGATCGGAATCTTTGTACTTTTCGAGCATAGCCCGTTTCTCGCCCGCCTTATCGGGCAAAAAACCGATAAACGCGAACCTGTCGGCAGGCAGAGCGGAAAGCACGAGCGCCGCCACGAACGCGCTCGCGCCGGGGATAAGGGTATACGGCTCGCCCGCCTCGCGGAGAATCTTGCAGACGGTGTTTCCGGGATCGGACACGACGGGCGTACCCGCGTCGGACACGATCGCGACGTTCTCGCCGCGGCGGGAACGTTCGAGGATCTTCGCCGCCGCCTCCGTTTCGTTGAATTTATGACAGGCGTACAGCGGTTTTTTGATCTCGTACGCGTTGAGAAGTTTGACCGTATGCCTCGTATCCTCGCAAAAAATAACGTCCGCCTCCCGGAGCGTTTCGAGCGCGCGGAGCGTTATGTCCTTTAAATTCCCTATCGGCGTAGCCACAAAACTGATCATTTTTCTTTTCTCCTTAATTACAGACCGTGGGCAGTATCTCGCACGCGGGCTTGCCCCCTTTCACGCCCTCGATCATCACGAGATAGGGCTTTGCGCCCGCCTTGCCCGCGACGAATTGTATCTTCTTGACCTCTATATTCACTTCTTTGAGCGTATAACACACCTCGGCGATACGGTCGGCGCGGTGCAGCATCGCCAGCCTGCCCCCGAATTTGAGCGCTTTCGCCGCCGCCTCCGCGATCTCTTTCAAATTGATCGTCAGTTCCTTCCGACAGACCGCCTTTTCGTAGTCGTCGTTGTCGAACCCGCCCCGCTCGTACGGCGGATTGCATAACACGAGCGAAAACGTTTCCCGATACCGCTCTGGCAGGTCTTGCAACTTCCCGACCTCGAATCCGAAATTTTCAAACCCGTTGTACGCCGCCGTCTTTCTCGACAGATCGGACAGCGGTTTCTGCATCTCGAACAGAACGAAAGACAGACCGTCTGTTTTATGCCGATTCAACGCGTAAAAATGAAAGGCGACGATCCCGCTCCCCGCGCAAAAATCGGCTACCCTGTCCCCCCGTTTCGCCCGCGCGAATTTGGAGAGCAGCACCGAATCGGAAGTGAACCGATACAGCCGCGTGTCCTGCACGATCTTCAAACCGTCCAACAGCATATCTTCCAGCACCTCGTGTTCGCCCAAAACGAACCCCTCGTCCGCCATTGCCGTTCCCTCCCGTTTTTTTCTTACTTATAAGTATACCGCCTGCGCGGGAAAAAGTCAATCCTTTACGGATAGTTCGCCGCCGAAAAACGCATACTCCGTTTTGTGAATACTTCCAAAAACTCTACCAAAACGTTACAAACGGATCTTAAATCGAATATACAAACCGTAAAACAACTTCTCCCGTCCGAGGATATCCTCTCCTACGAGTTCACCACCGCGGACGGCGTACCCTGCGCCCTGTTCTATGCCGACGGCATGGTGAATAAGGAACTCTTGGGTCAACTCGTAGCCAAACCCCTCGCCGCTCTCCGCTTAAACGCGGAAAACGAGGGGGGCAGGGCAGGAACGAACGGAACCGACCCCGAAGAACTCGTCGAAAAAACGGCGCGCTTTCCCGAACTCAAAAAGAAAGAGGATCTCGACGAGATGATAAAGGAAGTCCTCGACGGGAACACGCTGTTGCTCGTGGACGGGCTTGCCGTCGGGTTTATCGCGGGCGCGAAACTCCTGCCCGTCCGCGCCGTCGTCGAACCGCCCACCGACGTGGCGGTCAAAGGTCCGCGCGAGGGGTTCATCGAGGACGTGAAAACGAACATGGCGCTCGTTCGGAAACGTTTGAAAACGCCCGAACTGCGGTTCGAAACCCTCCGCGTGGGCAAACGCTCGGATACGGCGGTCGTGCTCTGTTGGCTGGAAGGCACTTCCAACGCCGAGATCAAGGACGAACTGAAAAAGAAGATACAAGAGATCGAGATAGACAATATCCCCGACTCGTCGTATATCGCGGCGTTTCTTTCGCCGCGGAAAAATTCGGTGTTCCGCACCCTCGGCACGACGGAAAAACCCGACGTGTTCTGCGCCAAGGTCGTCGAGGGCAGAGTGGGCATACTCGTGGACGGCTCGCCCATCGCGCTCACCGCGCCCTATATCCTCACCGAGGATATCCAAAGCAGCGAGGACTATTTCGTTTCCCCCTTCGTCGCGACCGTGTTCCGCTTTATGCGGTTCATCTCCCTGTTCGTAGCCATTCTCCTGCCCGCGTTCTATATCTCCGCGCAACTGTTCAAAATGCAGCTTTTGCCCCTCGGTCTTATGCTCACGATCGCGAGCAGCGTGCGCGAACTGCCCCTCTCGCCCGCAATGGAAATGTTCGTGGTGCTGTTGCTTTTGGAGATACTCAAAGAGGCGAGCATACGAATGCCCAAATACGTGGGTATGTCCCTCTCCGTCGTCGGCGCGCTCGTACTCGGCGAAACGGCGGTGTCCGCGGGCTTTCTCTCCACGCCCGCCATCATCATCGTCGCGTTTTCGGGTATCTGTCTGTATACCGTACCCGATTTCGTCGAAACGGGCGGGATCCTGCGCTGGCTGTTCCTGCTCGTCGCGGGCGGTATCGGACCGTTCGGCATCGTGCTTTTGGCGGCGTTCGTGCTTTACTACCTCGTCACCGCCGACGCCTACGGCACGCCCCCGCTCGCGCCCTTCTCGCCGCTTATCAAGGGCGACCTGCGCGACTCCGTCGTGAAATACGGTCTGCAAGACCTGACCAAACGCCCGAAGATCTTCCGCTCGCCGAATAAGACCCGACTCAAAGGAGAACAGAAAAAATGACCCTTCCGAAAAACGATACGGTCGCCGCGCGGCAGATCGCCTTCTTCGCGGCGTTCGTGTTGCCCGTGTATAAGCTTCTCGAAGTCCCTTCCCTTCTCGCCCGCTACGCCCAAGGCGACCTGCTCTTGCCCGCGCTCGCGCATTTCCTGTTGCAAACGGGCGTGCTCGTCGCACTCCTCGCCGCCGCGGCAGGCTCGGAAAAAACGCTGTTCGAACGCCTGAACGAAAAATTCGGCAAACTCGCGCGTATCTTTTATATCGGTTACGCCGTCTATTTCCTGTTCGCCGCCGTACTTCCGCTGTTGGACCTCGAAAAATTCGTCTACGCGGCGTTCTACGACACCTCGCCCACGCTGTTCTCGTTCGCGTTCTTTTTCCTGTTCTGCGCTTTCGTCTGCACGAAAGGGATCAAGTCCGTCGGTCGGATCGCCGATCTGTCGCTGTTTTTGTTCCTGTTGCCCTTCGTACTTTTGCTCGTGATGTCCCTGTTCGAGGCGGACGCGTCCAACCTCTTGCCCATCTTCCAACAGGATCTTTCCCATAGCGCGAAAGCGTTCACCTATACCCTGCCCCACTTCTCCGACGCCGCGCTGTTGCTCCCGCTCATCGGCAATCTGCGCTTTAAACGGGGGGACGGCAAAAAGATCGTCGGCGGCTACCTCGTCGGCGCGGTCTGCGTGCTCGTCTTTCTCGGCGTGTTCTACGGCGTATACTCCGCGATCGCCCCGCGCGAACATTACGCGTTCTCCAAGATCGCCCAGTACTTCCCCGCCCTCTCCGTCGTCGGTCGGGTCGATCTCTTGCTCGTGTATATGCTCTGCATCGTTCTGTTCTTCGCCGTCGGCGCTCCCCTTTTATATACGACCGATTTCCTCGCGGTGAGTATCCGCACCGAGCGCAAGACCCTGCTTTCCGCCGCCGTGTGTTTCGCCGCGTTCCTGTTCGTTCTGTATATGAATAAATATTACGACTCCGTATACGCCCTCGTCGCGGGGAAACTCTATCCCCTGTTCTTGCTGTTCGCCGACCTTCTCCCGCTCGCGTTTCTGTTCTTGCGGGAACGGAAAAACGGGGAACGGACGGGTAGAAAAAGGATAAAGGAGAACGAAAATGCGTAAGATCCACGCCAAAAATACCGTACGTTACTATCTCATCGTCATACTCATACTCTTTTTCCTGTTTTTCTCGGGCGACTTCGGTCTGATCGACGTGCAAAAGACCGCGCTCATCATGGCGGTGGGCGTGGACCGCGAGGACGATACGTTCATCGTCACTTCGCAGATCGCCGTACCCCAGTCCTCGAAAGAGGGCAAAGCCTCGGAAACCGTCCAGATCGTCAGCCGAGGAAAAACGGTCGCCGACGCGTTCGAGGAGATCAACGCCAAAACGGGCTGGTATCCCAAACTCGTGTTCTGCCGTCTTATCATTCTCGGCGAAAAAACGGCGCAGTCGGACGTGTTCGACGCCCTCGATTTCTTCCTGCTCGACGAGTATATGTCCGATAATTGCCTGCTCGCCACCTGCGACGGCTTGGCGAAAGACCTTCTCAATGTGACCGCCCTCATCGACCCGTCGGGCAGCGTGGCGATGCAGAAAGTCCTCTCCCCCCACGCCGAACGCGTAGGCACCGTTCTCCCCACCACCCTCCGCGAATTTTCCATCGGGTATTTCAGCGACGCCAAAAGCGGCTTTCTGCCCATCTTAAAGACCCAGCCCCAACAGGAACATATCGGCGGCGAAACCACCGATAATTCGGGAAACGGTCAAGGCGGTTCGGGCGAATCGGGCGGTACGCAAAATTCGGGCGGCGGGAACACGAGCGGCGAGGGCGGCGAGAAAACGGATAAACCCGTGTTCAGCGCGGGCGAAACGGCGTTGTTCGTCGCGGGAAAACGGGTCGGAAAACTGACGGAGGAAGAAACGTTCGCGTTCAACGCGGTCGATCGCGATCTGCGCCTTGCGGCGTACTCGGTAAACGACGGCGAGGCGGTGTGTACGCTGACGGTCAAACGGAATTCGCATAAGACCAAACTCGTCGTCGGCGCCGACGAGCGGGCTACGCTCAAAATCGACGTTACGATGAGCGCGGGACTTTTGGACTATTCGCAAGCCCTGCCTCTCGAAGAATCGGTGGACATGGGCGACGTACCCGGCGGCGCGTTCTCGGCGGCGGAAAAACTGCTCGCCTCGCAGATCCGCACCACCTTCGAAAAATGCCGCGCGTGCGGTTGCGATTTGTTCGGCGTTGGCGAACGTATCCAAAAATACAAACCGAAAACGTATGAAACGCTCCGCCCCACCGCCCTGCAAAACGCGATCGCGGAAATAACCGTCACCTTCCGTAACGTGCGCTGAACGGTTTTTTATACGCCCGCCGCGGCGAAATTATGCGTTTATTATCCGCCGTATAAACGGGATAACTTGTGGATAACTTTTCCCGTCTGTGGAAAAGAACGTATGTTTGTGGATAAACGCCCCTTTTTTGCTCAAAAAAGGGGCGTTTTGAATGATATTTTCACGGGAAGTCGGGAGTTATCCACAAAAAAGCGGGAAAAGTAAAACGCTTTCCACCGCAAAAGGAGCGGGTTATCCACCGTATTTGCGGGGTTTTCGGGGGTAAAACCGCGCAAACGCAGGTTTTTAAAAAGGAAAAAGTTAAGGAATATAAAATTTATCCACAATTTTGAAAAAAGATCGGTGGACAACCCCCGTTTATCCACAATCCGCGTGGATAAGTGGGAAAAAGGGGTATATGTATAATTTTATAAATTTATGATTTCGACAAATTTCGACGTAAGTTTTCCACACCCGCGCTCGGTTATCCACACAAGCAGTAACTATAAAAACTCCCCGCGGGAACTTCCGTTCCCGCGGGGGTACGCCTTTTAGCCTTTTAACTTTTCTCTTTATCAGAAATCGATATCGAAGATCGAACAATCCGCGTTCGTCGTAACGTTCACGTACTTGATGACGTACTTGCCCTTGTTCTCGTACGTAAAGCTCGTTTCCGTCTTAACGCCGTTTACGTAAATTTCGTCGAAGGAAGATTCCCAGAAACTGTAAACGTTATTCGCCGCGGTTTCACTCACAGTCCTATACGAGAAAAACGCGTTGTCGTAATTGTAATCTTTTTCTTCGAATACGATCTTATAAGCGTCCGTTCTGTCGTCTCTTCCCGCATACTGGCTGACGATCAAAGCATAGCCGTCGTTTACGGTCGTCTTTCCGTACAGCTTTTCGATGTTCTTGAAATTGTCCATAGTAACGTTCGCGGGATCGAACGCCGTCGTGCAAGCCTCGTCCGTATACCAACTCAACGCGTATGCCTCCGAATTAGAAGTCAGGCTGGTATAGCTTATTAACTGCCTAAACACACTTTCAACCGTCGTATCGGAAGTAACATACGTGGAAACAGACATTTCTACACCGTCTACGACCAAAGTCTTTTCCAGTTCTTCATAGCTACTGCCCATCTCCTGTATCTGCGAGCTGTCGGTGGGCAAGCTTACCGTGATCGCGTCGTAAGCCGTCTGATCGAACGAATACGTGAACTTTGCGCTGTTCGTCATCTCGCCGTCCATCGTCATCGTTTCGCCTTCTACGGTCATCGTCGCCGTAGCTGCGACCTTTTCGATCACCTCGGCCACTTTTCCGTCTTTTGCAACGATGGTGTTTTCTTCCGTCTTTTTCACCAAAGCGGTTACGCCGCCCATATCCTGGTTGGTTTCCGTGCTCGTCGCGATCTTCACCGTCAACGTACCGTTATCGTTGGTCGCGGTAACTTCCGCCGTCGCTTTTGCGTTCGCGTTCGTTTTTTGTTCTTCCGCAAGCTGTTCCGCATAAACGGTCGCGTACGCGTTTTTGAGCGTAGCGAAATCCGTCGTATCGACAGCCACCGCGCCCACTTCTTGGAACATGCTGCTGATCGAGCTAAGCGACAAGTCCACGTAGCTCTCGGTCATACTTGTGTAACCCTCTTGCGTTTGTTTTTCCGAACCCGTTTCTTCCGATTCCTTGGAATACATATAGTATTTATCGTTTTCCTTGAAAACCTTCGACGTCATCGCATATGTAGACGTTTCCGTTACGCTCTCCGTACCGTCGCTTTCCGTGCTGTTCTCGACTTCTTGATACGTCATAAACAACTTCTTCGAGGACGTATCCCAAGAACACTTATAGCTCTCTTCTTCGGTTCCAACGCTATCGCCCTCCGACCCCGAGTACTTTTCCGTCGTTTCCACCGTCATCGCACCCGTATACGCCGCGAGCTGTTCCACACCGTACTGCACACATTCGTAAATTTCCTGTTCGGTCTTCGCCGTCGTGAAATCCGTCTTGTCGAACGCCGTCGTGAAATCCGTCTTATCGAACGCCGCCTCAGTACAACCTACCGCGCTGAAAGCCATACCCATCGCAAGCCCAAGCGCTACCGCCGAGATAAATCTCTTTTTCATTCCGTTACTCCTTGACTTTTATTATTTTTATTTCCACCGCGTAAAACGGTTTCCATCACGCTATTATACGTCTTTGTACAACAGTATATGATATGCTGTTTTCACCCGTTTTTGACCGTTTTCTGCCCTTCTGGGTCACAAATTCCACTTATATTATAGCACCCCCCTATTGTCAAGCATTTTAATATAAAAAACTCCCTTTGTGCCAAAGGAAGTTTTTTCTTGCTTTTTAAGTTGTTTTTCCGCCGTCAGTTCACGAGCCAGCCGAGTACCACGTGAATGGGATTTTGGTTATACAGGGCTTTGACGAACACCGTCTGATTAAAGAACGCCGCAAAGCTTTCGGACGGGATCAGCGCGAGGATCGCGATCACGCCGCACACGACGAACAGTCCCTGCAACGCCCCCACCGCGAAACCGAGCAGGTTGTTCAGCGTACCGACGAGGGGTATCTTTTCGATGACCGACGACAACACGCGTTCGAGCAGTCGGAGCAAAAGTTTGACGACGAGAAAGAGCGCGAGCCACGCGATAAGACTGACGGCAAGCCGACCGATCGTTTCGCCGACGACCATCGCCACGGTCGTGCCGGCGGGGACTTCGGAATTGCCGACGTTCTCCACGACGATATTGATCAGGAATTGCGGCAGTTTTCCCGACAGCGCGGTTTCAAGCCCCTGCGAGGAAATATCGATGTCGAACCCCGTTATTTTGGAAAGCCCGCTCGCGCTCGCGTTTTCGACGACGGTTTGCAATCCGAAGATACCGTTCGTCCAGTTGACGAGGGATTTCATAAACAGGAACGCGACGAGAATGGCGACGAGGGTAGAGATCAGCCCGAAAAAGCAGGCGACGAACCCGCGTTTCGCGGCGGCGACGGCGAACACGAAAAGAACGACGACGGCGAGTATATCCACCGCGTAAACGGTCCAAGCCGCGCATAATGCGTTTAAAGACATTTTTCTTCCCTCCCGTTCGGTTTTTGCCCTATCGCTTTTATATTATACCATACCCCGCCGAGATTTTCAACAAAAACGGAAATTTTTTCACGGGAAATTTTTTCCGCTTTGCTGCGTTTACGCGCGCGGGTTTTCGGCTATACTTACCACTACGGGAGAAAGGAAGAATGGAATACGCATTTCACGTATATAACAAACTCGCCGCGGACGGCGCGGCGATGGCGGCGGATAAATTACTCAAAAACGACCTCGAACGCAAGCTCACCCCGCGCGCGTTCCGAGAAAAGACGAACGTCGAAGACAGGGCGCGGAGCGCGGAATTTTGCAAAAATTTCGACGGTAACTTTCAAAAACCGCCCGTCGTGGTATGTATCGGCAGCGACCTTGCCATCGGCGACAGTTTGGGGCCGATCACGGGTTCTATGCTCAAATACAAAACGCAGGGTACGAAGGTATTCATATACGGCACGCTTGCCGCGCCGATAACGGCGAAAGAGATAAAATATATACGTACGTTTTTAAAAGAAACGCACGCGGGCAGTCAGGTGATCGCGATCGACGCGGCGATCGGCGCGGAGGGTGACATAGGACTTGTGAAACTGACGGACTCGCCCCTGTCTCCGGGCGCGGGTGCGAACAAGAAACTTGGCACTTTGGGCGATATTTCGATCATGGGCATCGTCGCGGAACGTTCGGTCGCGAACTACGGACTTCTCAACACCACGCGTTTGAACCTTGTATACACGATGTCCGAGCTGATCTCCGACGCCCTCGCCTCCGTTCTTTGGAACCGCGCCGAATCAAAACCCGCCCGAAGTTTTTAACCCCCGCCCCGCTTTTCCCCAAAAAACCGCTTGACAATACCGCGCGGGCGTGCTATAATAAACGACGAATACGGAAGGTTTTCGGCAAACACTTCCAGATAAAAAAACCGAGGTACAATTTTATGAAACAAGTCTTTACGACAAAACGGCTTTGCCGCGCCGGTATCATCGCCGCCCTGTACGTTGTTCTCACGTACGCTTTTATGTCCTTTGCATTCGGACCGTTCCAGATCCGACCCGCAGAGGCGCTTTGTATTTTACCGCTCTTTTTCCCCGAGGCGGTACCCGCGTTATTCGTGGGCTGTATGCTGTCGAATATCGTTTCGCAGTATAGCGTATACGACGTTATATTCGGTTCGCTGACGACGCTCGTCGCCGCGCTGGGTACGTTCGGGGTCGGGAAATACATAAAAAAAGACCTGCCGAAAATACTTCTCGGCGGTCTGTTCCCCGTTCTTTTGAACGCTATATTCATACCGATGATCATCGTCTTTCTATTCGGGGACATAGGCAATTACGGAACGATGGCGGTCGCGTATTTTGCGAACGTGGGTATCTTTTTCCTAACGGAAGGGATCTGGGTATACGGACTCGGCGCGCCGTTATATTACGCGATCAAACGCCTTCGCGCCCATAACCTCCGCTTTTTCGATTGAACGCGATTTCTTTACTCCCGTTCGCCGTTCAGTCGAGAGGTCGAGGAACTTAGTTCCTCGCGCGGGGGTGGGACGAGCTACCCGTTAAGAAAAGCATTGATAATGCTTTTTAGGGGCGAGATG
>JBGVLV010000003.1:0-10280 GCA_045124465.1 Candidatus Scatosoma sp. | reverse complement strand
TTGCTTTGCCCGAGAAAAGCCCTCGCATAAAGCCCCCAAATAAAGCGACTGCAAGTCGCGCCCCACGCCGACAGGCGTACCCACGGCGCGAGCCGTGCCTTTTTCCCCGTCCTGGTTAAGGGTCAAGGGACAACGTCCCTTGTGGGTTGCAAGGGCAAAGCCCTTGGCGGGTGTGGGCAGCGCCCACGAACAAGCCCCCAAGCAAGCAACCGTAGGTTGCGCCCACACCGCGTGTAGCGGTTGATCGCCGATAGGCGAAACTTATCCCAACCCAAGCGACTGTAAGTCGCGCCTTTCAGCCCTCTGTCATTCTGAGCGTAGCGAAGAATCTCTGCCTCCCTCTCCGAGGGAGGTGGCGGCGCCAGCCGACGGAAGGAGTAGTTATAACTCTTCCCGCCCCCGTTCGTTTCCTTCGTCAAATACCTGCCCCGTCCTTTTTAAAGAACCGCAGCGCCATACTCCCCGCCTCGTCGATGCTCTTTGCCTTCATCGGCGCGGCGACGATACCCGCCCCGCCCTTCACGAGCGGCGCCCCCGCCCGCCCGACGGAGCTTAAATATTCCCCGACGATCTTCAACCGAACGTTCTCGTCGCGGCTTGCGAGCGCATATAACTCCTCGGAAGAAAGCCCGACGTCCTTACGACCGTTTGCGACGAACGAAGTCGCGACGTCCCCTTCCGACAATCGCTTTTCCGCCGTCCCCTCTCCCAAGTCCGCTTGCGTTTCCGATCCGTCGCCCGTAAAGCCCTCGTCGATCGGCTCGCCGACTTCTTCCTTTTTCGGGGTTTCGGTTTGACCGAGTTTTGATACGAACTCGTCGAACCGTTTCCCCTCCGCGCGCCTCGCCTCGGCGTTTTTACGGAGCTTTTCCGCCCCCGTCGCCGCGGCGTTTTCCGAAGTCCGCTCGCCTTTCGCTTTGAGTTCTTCCGTCTGCCGTTCCAGTTCTTTCAGTCTTTGACTTCGCCTCGTGAACTCCGACTGCAACGAACCGTACGCCTTCAAAAGGGCGTCTACGTCCTTGAACTTCCCCAGCGCCGCCGAAACGCTTTCTCCTCTTTCCGCTTTTGCCTCCGCAACGTTTTCCGCGCCGGGCTGTTCCCCGTATACGTTCTCCTCTTTTTCGCTCATGTTTTTATACCTCCTTTTCCTCTTTCATAGCTTTCTTGTGCGCCGCAATGTGCGCTACGTACCGTTTTTTCAATTCCTCTTTCCTCGCCGACTTCTTAAACTCCGACGAGAGCAAGAACCTCGTATGCTCGGTGACGTGTAACGCGTGCTCGTCGTACTCGTCCACGCCGACCTCTTTCGTTTTCATCTCGATATTCTCTTCTCCCGCTTTCGCGATATGCAGAGCGGAAATATCCCGCGCGTTCTCGTAACTCCCGAACCCGAACGCCTCCAAGATACGGTTCTTGTTCTCCTGCGATAACTTCCCGTCCTCGCCCGTCAAAACTCCCGCCTCGTAAAGTTTAAGCAAAGTCGATCTCTTTTCTTCGGGCGAAGATACCTCCTGCGTTTCGAACCGCAGATCGTTCACCGACAGATCGGCGGCGTTGAAATAATACACCTGCGTTTTCTTGTTCTCCCCCGTCAACGTCATCAGCCTCGCCGTACCCGCAAACTCGCGGTATAACCGCAATATCTGTTTCCCGACCTCTTTCACCGCCCGTTCCATACTCCCGATCGTAGCGGATAACCTCGACTCGTCCTGCGATAACAATAACTGCAACCCCGTCGCGCTCGTCACCCCCGTCGGCGTGGAATGTTCGGATAACTCGCTCACGCCGCTTATCATCGAAAATTCCTTTTCCAGCCACGCCTCCTCGTCCGCAAACGCCGTCGGCACCTGCCCGCAGTCGAGCATTTCGGGCGCTTTCCCGCCCTGACGGTACACAAGCACTTTCCCGGGCAATAACCCTTCCTCCGCCAGCTCGTCGGTATCCACCGACCCGTCCTCGACGGTCAGAACGCCCATCGACAAACGGTTTAAAAATTCGTGCTTGCGGTTTCGCACGGCGTTGTAAGCGCGCTGTATGGGTATGAGCCTGTCGATGATACTGCTCCCGAAAAACGCGGCAGGCAACCGCACGCAGTCCTGTTTAACGAACGGAAACACCCGCTCCCCGCGCTCCCCGTTTTTGTACGGCAGGTCGCCCGCGTATAATAACTTCCCGCCCGCGACGATCTCCAACCTGCCCTCGGGATATACCGAACTCGGTCTTTGATACCGCTCTATCAATACGACCCCGTTCCTTGCTACCGCGTAATTCATACCGACGTTTTCCAACGGTTTTTTCCCCGCCGACGGCTCGCTGTACCCCGCCAAGGTCAGCTCGGAAACGTCGCTCGCCGCCACTTCCGCGCCGAACCGCTCGTACACCTCGTCCACGGACACGACCTGCGCGTGGATAACGCTCGATAAGTCCTCGAACCCCTCTGCGTTCAGCCTGTCGGGATAGATCTCGAACGGCGACACCGCGACCACGCTCACTTCCCCCTCGTATACGGGTTTACCACGCTCGTCCACCGCGACCTGCCTGCCGCCCTTTTCGTCCCAAGCGATCTTGTAGAACCCGCTCCCGCACGTCTCCGACCAGGTCGTCGCTTTCGCCGCCGTTTCCGCGAACCCGATCCGCTCCTGCGCGTACCCCAGTACGCCCGTCGCGAGCTTTGCGGCTTTCACGTCCCCGTCCTCGTCGGAAAAGGCGCGCACGGTAAGCACGGGCATAGCCTTCGCCAACTTCGCCATTCTCGAATCCACCGTCGGCGCGATATGATTGAACACCCTCCGCGACTGCCAGTAAAACCGCTTGTCCTCCTCCACTACGCCCCCGAACGGGGAAACGTCGCAGTACTGGTTCCCACTCAAAAAATTCATATTGAGCAGCCAACCGCTCTCCACGCCGCGCCGTTCCTCCCGCCGCCTTTCGAAGTCGGCGACGATCTCCGAAACGATCTTCGCCTCCTCCCGCGCTTTCGCCTCCGCGATCTCTTTCGCGCCAAGCCCCGTTTCTTCTATCTGCATTTTTTACTCTCCTTTCTTCGTTCTTACTACTTTCTTTCTCGGTTTCGGACGCGGCTTTTTCACGGTATTTTTCTTTTCGTCGCATACCTGCCCCGCGCCTTTTTTCTCTTTGTCCGCCGTTTCAAGCAGAGCGAGCAACCTTTGTTTCTCCTCTTGCAGCTGTGCGTCGGTCATCGTTTCCAACCCCGCCCCGCCGTTTTCCGCGAGCAGTAACTGTACGGCTTTGAGATCGGGCGGCACGTCCTTTTTCGTTTTCTTGCGTTTCATCAATTTCAACGCGCCGTCCACTTCCGCGTATTCTTCCGTGACCTCCGCCACCTGAAATCCGAGCGCCACTTTCATAAGCGCCTCGCCCAGCTTTTCTTCCCGTTTCTCCTGCATATATCCTCCAAATTTCTACGTTTTCATTTATCCCATACCTCCGTCCTTCCCCCGCATACGCAATTTCCGCGCCAAGACCTCTTTGTCCTTTTGTATCGCCGACTTCTTCGGCGCGGGCGGCGCTTTTTTCGGTCGGGTCATAAGGTAATACCGCATCTCGTCCAGACTGTGATCGTCCGCCTTCCTCGGCACGTCCCCGCTCCCCCAGTAGTACCCTTTCAGCTCCCGTATCAGGTGTACGCAGGTATTGAAAATATAAATATTCGGCAACCCGTTTTTCTGGTTCAAGTAACTTTTCACCCTCGCGATCCCCGAAAACAGATCCTTTTCCACGTTCGGATCGACGAGTATTCCCCGCTCGTAGAACAGCTCCGCCACGCTCTTTACCCCCGAAAGCGTCCGCTGTTTCGCCGCGCTGTCGATGAGCGCGCGGATCCGTCCCCGCCCGTCCCGTTTCCAACGCAATAACTCGCAGATCTCTTTTATCCTCGCGGCGTGATAGTCCACGTCCCGCCCCGCCTCGTAATGCTCGAACACCACGTATACGTTGTCGTCGAAATCGACCGCATACCAGTGCGCCGATAACGGATTGTTCAATCCGGGGTCGATGGAGATATTGTCCTGCCACTCCTTGGGAACGTCGAACGGCTCGACGACGTGTATCCGCTCGTCGAATTCGGGATAGACCAACCCTTCCCCCACCGCAAACCGCCCGAACCTGCGCGACTGTAACGTTTTCTCGTCCAGACAGCTTTCGAGCGCCGCGATCTCCCCCTCGTCCAGATAGGGATTGTCGCTCCATTCCATAAACTCGTACCATACTTCCGGATCGTTCGAACGGTTGAGAAATATCTGTTCGTGTACGAACGTCAACCCCTTTAACGGGGTCATCGTGCCGAAAATATCCCCCCGACGGTCAAGCACGCGCATACGGCATTCGAGATAAATATCCTCGGGCGGTTCTTCGTCGAACCATACGAAATCGAGGGAAGTACCTTGAAACTTTTCCCGCCCCTGATCGCAGCTTTTGAACCCGATGACGGAAATCCCCCCGAACACGTTTTTCACGCGGATAAGATCGATCACCCCGCTTTCGGGCGCGTCCTTGCGCCCGCTTAGCATCACGATCTCCTCGATCCAGTCCCGCCGCAGATACCGCAATATCTTCTTTTGCGCCACGTCGCGTTGTACTTGGCTGGATAGCGACACCACCCACCCGCATACGTCCTTGCGGTTCTCGCGGTAGGGATGGATCCCCCTCGCCATATATACGCACTCCGCCGCCCCGCACTCCGTTTTCCCCGAACGGTTCCCGCCGAACACCCATCGGTTGCGCTTGGGGCATTTGTGGAAGGCGACCTGTTTTTCGTGTACCACCTCTCCCGTGTTGTACGCCGCGAGCGCGTCCGTCGCCTTTCTCCTTTCCTGTTCCGCCTCGATACGGCGTATTTTTTCTACAATATCTCTCATAATCACCGCTAAGCGGACAAAATCGCCCCTCCCTTTCCCGTTATAATGAAATTTATGAAAAAGTTGATTTTTTCGGCGCTCGCCGCATTCCTATATTTTTTGTACGCGCTTTTCCCGCTCGCCGCTCCCGCGCCCGCCCAAGCGGACGAGAGCGCAAGTTCGGGCGAATACGCTTGTATCCTCGGCGACTCTACGTTCTTCTACACCGCCAAAGACGAAACGAAAGGTCTTTTCCTGCTCCCCAAAACGTACTTCGTCAAAGTCCTCGAAACCTCGCCCGACTATTGCAAGATCGAGTATCTTTACGACGACGCCAACGTGAAAAAACTCGTCGGCTACGCCCGCACTTCCGAGCTTACCTTCGTGGACTATACCCCCCAACGCCCGTATCTATATCGGCTGTTCGAAGTCCGCTACCGTTTGGAAGACAGTTTTTCGGACGACTCCTCGTTTTTGAGCGAGATCACCGTCACCTGCGCCTACTACGGCGATTACAGGATCGGTTCGAAAACGTATTGTTACATACTCCGCGGCGACTCGTTCGGGTATATCCCCAAACCCGCCGATCTAACGTACGACGAGAACCCCGAATACGAAGAACGCCTTTCCCAGAACGTTTCGGGCGAAACGACGGACTCCACGGACGACGAGGAGCAAAGCGGCTCGACCAGCCCCGCGCAGATCGCGATCCTGATCGCCCTTTGCCTGCTCGTCCCCGTCCTCGCCGCACTCATTCTCAAACCTCCCCGCCGTCCCCCGTACGAACAGGAAGACTGACCCCCGTCCAAGGGTCAAGGGACAACGTCCCTTGCGGGAGGTTGAGGACGAGCTACCCGTTAAGAAAAGCATTGACAATGCTTTTTAGGGGCGAGATGAGCGAGGACATAGTTCGTCCGAGCGGTGACCGAGGGCAAAGTTTACCTTGCTTTGCCCGATACAAGCCCACGAACAAGCCCCAAGTAGAGCGACCGCAGGTCGCGCCCCACGCCGTAAGGCGTATTCGCGGCGTAAGCCGTGCTTTTCAGCCCCAAAACAAAGCAACCGTAGGTTGCGCCCCACGCCGTAAGGCGTACCCGCAACGAAGTTGCGTTTCGGGATTCTTCACTTCGTTCAAGACGACGGCTCTCCCGCCTCCTCCACAAAAAACGTATCCTTCGGCAAGTATTCCTTGAATAACTTCTTCGCACGCCGCCGCACTTTGCGGTAGTATTTCGTCACCGCGTTCCTCGTCTTGTCGTCGATACGCCCGAAATATAACGCCCGCTCGTTCGCCACACCGCCTAATATCCCCGTCGGCAACGTCCTTAACGCCCTTATTCCGCGCTCAACCTCTTTCTCGAATTCCTCCCACGCCGCCGTTCGCACGGCGTCTTTTCTCCGTCCGTATTTCTCGTCCAAATAGTCCTCGTAATAAATGATCTCGCACAACGCCTCGCTCTTTGGGTATACCTTCGCGCTGTGCAAAATTTTATACAGCACCCGCAACAACTCCACTAACTCCGGAAAATCTTCCGCTCTTTCGTACATATCTCTCTTACTCCTTTGTTATACTCATTATAGCACAACATTCTTGTTCTGACAAGTATTTTTCGCGGATTGATACGAGTATTTTAGGTATGAACTGGTGGTAAACTATTGTATGAATACAAGTACGGGGGCTAAAAATGAACGTTCAGGATCGGATACTTGCCTTATGCAAGCAGGAGAATAAATCACTCTCAAAATTAGCGAAAGAAACGGGCGTGTCTGAATCGACGGTTTACGACTGGTTCAACGAGAACAAACGTATGCCGACGATAAACGTGTTAGAGGACGTATGCTCGGTGTTCGGCATATCGCTGTCGCAATTTTTCTCGGACGTAGAGTTCAGCGACCCGTCGCCGCAAGAGATAGAACTTTTGGAAACGTTCCGTAAAATTCCCGACAAGAAAAAATCCTCCGCGCTGGCGTTCCTCAAATGCCTTGCGGAGTAAAACCCCAAAAAGAACGGTCGCCCGCGGGCGACCGTGTTTTTATGTATGCTCGTTTTATTGCTTGTTCTGTTCGTTCGTACCGTTCTGCGGCGCATGCGGGCAACCGTAAGGCGGCATTTGGGGATAAGGGTACGGATAGGGATAGAACGGGAAAGGCGGGAACGCGGGCTGGAACTGCGGTTGACATTGCGGTTGCGCCGGCATTTGCGCTTGGGGTTGGGGTTGAGGCAGATACGGGTTCGCCGCGTACACGGGCTGTGCCTGTGCGGGAGCGTTCGTTTCGGCTTGGACTTCTTCCGCTTTGAAATGGGTGTGCTTGACCTTCCATTTTTCGAACTTGATACCTACCCAAAGACCGTAGATACCGAGGGTGATGACGGTGAGCCAGAACCATTTGATATAGTTCCCGAACAGTTGAATACCCTTGCCGTCGAAGGTGAGGCGTTTGCCGTCGATCTCGGTGTGTTTTGCATACCATCTGTAATACATACAGTTCGCCCACGCCGTACCGATGGTGAGCGTGCATACGACGATCAAGAGCCATAAGAGAGAGATACCGATAAGTCCGAGCATTCCGCCGTGGAACTTGGAACGGACTTCTTCCGTTTGTGCAGTTTGCGTTTTTGACATTTTTCCTTCTCCTTATCAATTTCGTTATATACATTATTATACTATAATAGCGCGCGGGTGTCAAATACAGTAAAGCTTTTAAATAAAATTTACGAAGAAAAAATTGCACAAAATTCGAGGGGGAATTTTTCATAAGATTTTAGAAAATAATTTTTCGAAGAACGGGGCAAAATTATTGACGAAAGAAAAAAAGTATGGTAGAATAGTACACGGACAAGCAGGGATTGTCAATTTTTTCCGCTCGTCCGAAAACGTAAGACAGATAAAAAATATTTTTTCAAAATTTGGAGGAACTTTATTATGGCAAACGTAAAAGTTGCAATCAACGGTTTCGGTCGTATCGGCCGTCTTGCATTCAGACAGATGTTCGGCGCAGAAGGCTATGACGTAGTCGCGATCAACGACCTTACCAGCCCTTCCATGCTCGCGCACCTTTTGAAGTACGACTCCGCGCAGGGCAGATACGCGCTCGCGGACACCGTATCCGCAGACGACGCGGCCGGCACGATCACCGTAAACGGTAAGACGATCAAGATCTACGCGGAAAAAGACGCGGCGAACTGCCCTTGGGCGGCGCTCGACGTAGACGTAGTGCTTGAATGTACCGGTTTCTATACTTCCAAAGCGAAGTCCGAGGCGCACATCAAAGCCGGCGCGAAGAAAGTCGTTATTTCCGCTCCCGCGGGCAACGACCTTCCCACGATCGTTTACAGCGTAAACGAAAAGACGCTCACGAAGAACGACACGATCATTTCCGCGGCGTCCTGCACCACCAACTGCCTTGCGCCTATGGCGAACACGCTCAATAAGCTTTCCAAGATCAAGAAAGGTTATATGACGACGATCCACGCGTTCACGGGCGACCAGATGGTACTTGACGGACCCCACAGAAAGGGCGACCTCCGTCGTGCGCGTGCGGCGGCTGTGAACATCGTTCCCAACTCGACGGGTGCGGCGAAGGCGATCGGTCTTGTTATTCCCGAACTCAACGGCGTGCTTGACGGTTGCGCACAACGCGTTCCCGTTCCCACCGGATCGTTGACGCAGCTCGTTGCGATCTGCGACGGCGAAGTAGACGCGGCTACGGTAAACGCGGCGATGAAAGCGGCGGCGTCGGCGTCCTTCGGTTACACGGAAGAAGAGATCGTTTCTTCGGACATCATCGGTATCACGTACGGTTCGTTGTTCGACGCTACGCAGACGAAGTGCATGCCCATGGGCGACGGCACGACGCTTGTTAAAGTCGTTTCCTGGTACGACAACGAGAACTCCTACACGAGCCAGATGGTCAGAACGATCAAATACTTCGCAGAACTTTGATCTTTTGAGATAAAAGAAAATCAGACTTCCGAGTCTCCTCGGAAGTCTTTTTTTGCGCTTTGGCGGGTTTTGGAAAAAAGATTTTCCGCTCTTTCGAAAAAAAATCGAAAATTTTAAAAAAAATTGAAAAAGTCGGCGCAAAACAGCTTGACTTAAATTTCGTTTCATAATACAATAAATAAGCAAGTTGCGGAAAACGCTTGAATTTCCCGTTTTTCCCCGTTAGTTGAACGGATTTTAAAGCGCAAAACGCTACATCGGACAAAATATACGCAACGAACGAAAATACACACGGAATAAGGAGTAACATCATTATGAAAACCTATATGGCGCACGCCGAAACGGTTGAAAGAAAGTGGTACGTCGTGGACGCTGCGGGAGTTCCTCTCGGCCGTCTTGCTACCAAAGTCGCATCCGTTCTTCGCGGCAAACACAAACCTACCTTCACTCCCAACGTTGACACGGGCGATTTCGTCATCGTTATCAACACCGACAAGACCGTTCTTACCGGTAAAAAGTTGGAAGATAAATATTACAGATACCACACCGCTTACATCGGCGGTCTGAAAGAGATCCCTTACAAGAAGTTGATGGCGGAAAAGAGCGACCTTGCCGTTTACGAGGCAGTCAGAGGTATGCTCCCCAAGAACAGCCTTGGCAGAGCGATGCTTAAAAAGCTCCGCGTTTACAAGGGCGCTGAACACAATCACGCGGCACAAAAACCCGAAGTATTGAAAGTTGACTAAAAGAGAGGATTGAAAAATGGCAAAAGCAAACGTTAAAAAGAAACTTCAATTCTGGGGAACGGGCAGAAGAAAGAAGGCTATCGCTCGCGTTCGTCTTATCCCCGGCGGCAACGGAACGATCGTCATCAACGATCGCGCTTTTGAGGACTACTTCCCTCAGGGAACTCTTCAATATATCGTGAAACAGCCCCTCGACCTTCTCGAAGTAACGGCGAAATACGACGTTATGGTCAACGTGATCGGCGGCGGTTACACCGGTCAGGCGGGCGCTATCCGTCTTGGCGTAGCTCGTGCGCTCCTCGAAGCGGAAGAGAACAGCCGTTCCGCGCTCAAAGCGGCGGGATTCCTTACCCGCGACCCTCGCGCGAAGGAAAGAAAGAAGTACGGTTTAAAGAAAGCGCGTCGCGCTCCTCAGTTCTCGAAGAGATAATTTTCGGGGCGACCGAACGAAAGAGAAAATTACCGAACGGAATTTCCGTTCGGTTTTTTTTGTCGCTTGTTTGGGGCAGAAAAGCACGGCTTGTGCCGTGAGTACGCCTGTCGGCGTGTGGCGCGACCTACGGTCGCTTGACTTGGGGCTTACCCCCGTGGGTTTGTCTCGGGCAAAGCAAGGTAAACTTTGCCCTCGGTCACCGCTCGGACGAACTATGTCCTCGCTCATCTCGCCCCTAAAAAGCATTATCAATGCTTTTCTTAACGGGTAGCTCGTCCCAGCCCCCGACAGAGGCTCTGCC
>JBGVLV010000002.1:0-25531 GCA_045124465.1 Candidatus Scatosoma sp. | reverse complement strand
TTGTCTCGGGCAAAGCAAGGTAAACTTTGCCCTCGGTCACCGCTCGGACGAACTATGTCCTCGCTCATCTCGCCCCTAAAAAGCATTATCAATGCTTTTCTTAACGGGTAGCTCGTCCCAGCCCCCGACAGAGGCTCTGCCCCTGCACCCCGCGAGGAACTAAGTTCCTCGACCTCTCGACTTACAAAAGTACGGGGCGCGCGGGAGTGGTATGAAAAACGGCTCGGAACTTTTCCGAGCCGTTGGTTTTCGTATTCGTTTGATTAGAACGCTTTGCCTGCCGAGCCGAGTACGTCTACGATCTTGTGCTTGACCATCTCTTTCATCATCGCACGCGCGTCCCCAAGGTATTGACGAGGGTCGAAGTGACCGGGGAATTCGCTGAAATGCTTACGGATAGCCGCCGTGAACGCTACGCGAAGGTCGGAGTCGATGTTGATCTTGCAGACCGCCATCTGCGCCGCTTTACGCAGTTCCGATTCGGGAATACCGATCGCGTTGGGCATTTCGCCGCCGAACTGGTTGACGATCGCTACCTTGTCCTGCGGTACGGACGACGCGCCGTGCAGAACGATGGGGAATCCCGGCAATCTCTTGCCGATCTCTTCCAAAATGTCCAAACGGAGTTTGGGGTCTTGTCCGGGTTTGAATTTATACGCGCCGTGGCTCGTTCCGATCGCGATCGCGAGGGAGTCGATACCCGTGCGGGAGGTGAATTCCTCTACTTCGTCGGGGGAGGTGAACTGCGCGTCCGCCGCCGATACGTTTACGTCGTCCTCGATGCCCGCGAGCTTACCGAGTTCCGCCTCTACCACTACGCCGTGGTCGTGCGCGTATTCCACGACTTTCTTCGTGATCGCGATATTCTCTTCCCAAGGATGAGAGGACGCGTCGATCATGACCGACGTGAATCCGCCGTCGATGGACGCTTTGCAGATCTCGAAATCCGCGCCGTGGTCAAGGTGCATAGCTACGGGGATATCGTTCGTTTCCACCGCCGCTTGCACGAGGTGTTTCAGATATACGGGGTTAGCGTACTTTCTCGCGCCTGCGGAGACTTGCAGGATAACGGGGGATTTTTCCTCGTTCGCGGCTTCGACGATCGCTTGGATCATTTCCATATTGTTTACGTTGAAAGCGCCGATCGCATATTTGCCCGCGTACGCTTTCTTAAACATTTCGGTAGTAGTTACCAAAGGCATAGTTAAGTTCCTCCAAAAAAACTTTAATTTATTCGTACGGATTTATTATAAACTATTTTCCGACAAAAAGCAAACGAATGCAGGGTAAAATCGCAAAAAAGTTTTGCGCCGTTTATTCCCCGTTTACTCCTCGTCGTCCTCGTCCTCCGCTTGTTCCGTTTGCGGAGCGTTCTGTTTTTTATATTTCAATTCGCTCGCGGGGAAATCCTTGAACGTCCAACCGCCGTCCGCGTTCGGCTGTTTCACCCGCACTTCCATTTTCAGCATATTGAGCGCCGCGACGATCGCTTTCCCGTCGGGCGTATCCACTTCCGCGCCGACTTTCGGCAGGTTCTTCGCCGCCTCCGTGTAATGCTCCATCTCATATCCAAGACAGCACATCAACCGACCGCAAAGCCCGCTGATCTTCCCCGGATTGAGCGAAAGTCCCTGCGCTTTCGCCATTCTTACGCTCACCTTTTTGAATTCGGGCATATTGCCTGCGCAACAGCACACCCGACCGCAGGGCGCGATACCGCCGAGGTATTTCGTTTCGTCGCGCGTGCCGACTTGACGGAGTTCGATACGCGTATGCAAAGAGGACGCGAGGTCCTTGACGAGTTCGCGGAAATCCACCCTTGTCGCCGCCGTGAAATAGAACACGATCTTGCTCCCGTCGAACGCGAATTCGCAGTCCACGAGTTTCATTTCCAGTCCGTGTTTGATGATCTTTTCTCTGCATAATTGCATGGTCTGCGGTTTCTTCGCCTCGCAGGAACGGTAGAACTCGTTATCCTTTTGCGTGGCGATACGCAAGATGGGTTTCAAAGGGGAAACGATCTCCTTTTCCCCGATCTCCCGTTCGGGATGCGCCACCCATGCATACTCCGTTCCCCGCGCCGTTTCCACGATCACGGGCATATTCCGCGTATACGTTTCGCCCGCGCGCGGCGCGAAATAGTACAGCTTACCGCCGTTTTTGAATTTGATACCGACAACTTTTATCATAGTTATATCCTTTTGTTTTATACGAATTTATGAATAATTATACGACCTCGGAAATATTGCCGAGGAGCACTTCCAGACATTGCGGGAACACGGCGTTGAACGCGAGCTGGCGTTCCGCCGCCGAGAGAAAGTCCTGCGCTTTGACGAGCGCGGGCAGGGGGTATTTTTCCGCTACGCGGGAAAGTCTTGCGGTTTGCGAGCGGAGAAAGATATGCCGATCGTCGGCGTTGCTTTTGAGTACGAGCGCGTCGCGGAAGATCAGGCGGAGCAGGGACAGAAGTTCCTTTTTGCGCTTGGTCTCGCCCACCCGTTTGACGAGCGCGGGTACGCCGTCGGGGCTTACGAGGAGCAGGGAGAACGCGTCGTCCACAAGACTTTTATACGCGCCGCCTTCGAGCATATTCTGCGCCGCACCGACCGAACCGCCGCTCGCCGCCGCGCAAAGCGAAAAACCGTCGCCCTCGGCGTTTCCGTACATACGGGAAAGGCAATCGGCGACCTGTTTGACGTCGAACGGGGGTATCTCCAAGCGTTTCACGCGGGAGAGGACGGTGGGCAGGACGGGATAGGACGTGGACGCGCCGAGGAGGAACACGACCCCTTTGGGCGGTTCTTCCAGAAGTTTCAAGAGTTTGTTCTGCGCCGCGGGGGTGGCCTCGGCGAAGTCGGCGATGACGAATACCTTTTTATCCCCCTCGACGGGTTTTAAGGTACATTCCTCGGCGACCCGTTCGGCGTCCTCGACGACGAATTTTTTGTCGGGGTCGGGGAAGAACAGGCAGTCGGAGAACGTTTCCGATTCCACGAGGTTTTTGGCGCGTTCATCGTCGAAAAAGAGTTTGGCGAACGTTTTCACCGCCGTGCGGAGGTTGCGGGGATCGTCGAAGAGCAAGAGATAGGCGTGGGAGAACGCGCCGCGTTCCCCGTCCGTTTTCAGAAGTTTATAAGCGTGCGTGCTCCTCAGTAAAGTCTGCATACCGTTCCTCGTTTTCCGTTTTCCGTACTATTATACCACAAAATACGGAAATAATCAAGCGGTTACGCGGAAAAACGCGCGGGCGTTTTAAAAAGCGAATTGTTTTTAAAAACGCTTTACATTTTCCCGCAAAGGTGATATAATATGTTATGCGCTCGTGTGGGCGCAACGCAAAACGTTAAAAGCAAAGGAGCAAAACGAATGGAAGAAAACATCCGCACGCAAGAGGAGATCAGCCTGGGAGATATTTTCAGGATCCTTTTGCGTAAGATCAAGGTACTCGTTCTCGCGCTCGTCATCGGCGCGGTCGTCGGCGCGGGATTCGGCGTGGTCAGAACGTACAACGTGAAATATTACGGCACGACGATGCAGTTCTACGTCAACCCCAAGAAAGACTCCGCCTCCGTTACGAGCGACAGTCAATACGGGGTATACGGCGCGTACAGCTCCCTCGTTATGGACGCCATCACCAAGCTTTTGGGTTCGGAGAGTTTTGCCGAAGAACTGATGTTGGACGAGGACGGCATACCGCTTGCGAGCGTATTGCCTACGGGCGAGAACCGCGAGGTCATCGACGAGGCGATCGCGGAGGCGCAAGCCCCCATCGCCAAGGCGAAAGAGGCGACCGAGGCGGCGGACGCGGCGCGTTTGGCTACGGCGGAGGCGCAGGTGGCTTACAACTCCGCTAAGAGCGATTACGATAAACTTGTTACGGCGGGTGTTTCTCCCTCCGAGGCGGCAACGTCGTCGGGTTTGACTACGGCAACGACGGCGCTCAGCGACGCCGAGGACGCGCAAGAGGCGGCGGAGCTTAAAGAAGAGACCGCGTGGGAGGACGCCAACGAGAAGTTGGAAACGGTATGGACGGAATGGCGGAAGTCAACGGTATACCGCAACTACGTGCAGACGATCGTATCGTCGGTGAGCTATTCCTACTACGACGAGAGCGAGGCGGACAACACGACCAACCTTGCCAAGAGTTTCATTTACGTGAGTATCGACGTACTCAACAACGAGGGGTTCGCAAACTTTTTATTCGAGAGGATCAACGTCGTTCTGCCCGAATACGTAGAGGCGAAGATGACCGTTCCTTCGGGGTACGTGGGAACGAACTGTCAGCGTATCACGCGTTTGGACGAAGTGGCGCGGACGAACGAAGGTAATATGGCGTCTACGGCGTTGAAATACGGGCTTATCCTCGGCGCGGCGGCGCTCATCGTGGCGTGCGTGGTCGTGATCGTAGTCGATCGTTCGAACAAGAAATTGCGCGATTACGAAATGACGATGGAGAAGTTCAAAGTACCCGTACTCGGGGTCATTCCCACCATCGAGGAGAGAGAATACGGCGTGAAGAGCGCGGCGGAAAATACGGACGCGGAGGTGAGGAAATGAGTTTATTCAAGAATATGAAAAACGGAACGAAAAAGCACCAAAGCGTGAGAACGCAGCATCTTGTGACGGAAGGCGTATCCTTTAACGTTTCCGAGGCGTTCCGTAATTTGAAAGCCTCCCTTTCCGTTTCCATACCCAAGAAGATAAACGGCGAAGGGGTAGTCATTATGCTGACTTCCGCTTGTCCGTCGGACGGAAAAACGACGGTGGCGGTCAATCTCGCGTTGACGTACGCGGAGGCGGGTTCGAAGGTCGTCATCGTAGACGCGGACGTGAGAAAAGGCCGCGTGGCGCGGTTCTTTAAAGCGAAGTCCGTTCCCGGACTTACGGACGGGCTTTCGGGTCAGGCGGCGTTGAAAGACGTCGTTCGCAAGACGAACGTGAACGAGAACCTGTCGTATATTTCTTGCGGTACGCACTCCCCCCGCCCCTACGAGCTGTTGGAGAGCGAGGAGATGAAGAACCTGTTGGAGAACCTGAAAAAGGAATACGATTACGTGATCATCGACACCCCGCCCGTTCTGATGCTGTCCGACGCGTTGGCGCTCGTGCCGCAGGTGGACGGTACGGTGCTGGTTTGCCGTCACGAAACGTCGTACGTGAGCGATATTGCGAAAACGCTGAATACCCTGTCCTTTGCCAAGGCGAACGTGTTGGGCGTGGTCGTGAACGGTTACAACGAACGGTCGATAAGCGGCAAGAGCGGTTACGGGAAATACGAAAAGTACGAATACTATTACTCGTCTGTCGACGAAAGTCCGACCGCGGGAAACGCCCCGTCGGAGCAATAACGGAAAACGCAAAGGCGAAACGGAAACGTTCCGCCTTTTTTTGTAGGGAGGAATCTCCAAACGCAACTGCGTTGCGGGTACGCCTACGGCGTGTGGCGCAACCTGCGGTTGCTTTGTTTGGGGCTTGAAAAGCACGGCTTGCGCCGTGAGTACGCCTACGGCGTGTGGCGCAACCTGCGGTTGCTTTGTTTGGGGCTTATTTGCGGGGCGCTGCCCCTGCACCCCGCGAGGAACTAAGTTCCTCGACCTCTCGACTTGCCACTCCTTCCGACGGCTAACGCCGCCACCTCCCTCGGAGCGGGAGGCAGGAGCCGAAGTGAAGAATCTTCCCCGCGCGGTTTGAAAACGCGGGTTTTTGGGTAATAATAAATATATGGATAAAACAATGACAAGAACGAATATACTCCCCGTTATCGCGTTGCGCGGTAAGGTCGCGTTCCCCCACGCGAGCATTTCTTTCGAAGTGGGTAGGGAAATGACCTTGAAAGCCGTTGAGCGCGCCTCTGCCGACGGGGAAAAACTGGTGCTTATCTGCTCGCAACGAGTGACCGAAAAGGACGAGATCACGACCGGGGATCTTTACTCGGTCGGGTGCGTTGCACGCATAAAACAGGTGGCGCAGCTGCCCGGCGGGATCGTACGGGTGGTATGCGAGGGGCTTTACCGCGCCCGCGCGCGCGAGTTCGGGAGCGAGGACGGGTATTTTTACGCCGTTTGCGACGAGCTTACGACAAGGCGGAGCGGCGACGAAACGCTCGAAGAGGCGTATTTCAGAACGGCGAAAGCGCTCGTGAAAGACGTGATGGCGACGGACGGAAAGATCGGGAAAGAGGCGTTTTTGAAGTTGGAACAATGCCGCGACGCCGACGAGTATATCGACGTCGCGATGTCCGTTATGCGGGTGAAGTTGGAGATCAAGCAACAGAGCCTCGAAGAAACGGATATCGTCGAGCGGTTGAAACTGTTCGAACGGTGTTTGAACGACGAGTTGGAGATTTCCAAGATCGAAAAGAAGATCAACGCCGCCGTTCGGCAGAACATTGACAAGTCGCAAAAGGAATACTTCCTCCGCGAACAGCTGAAAGCTATCCACACCGAGCTTGGCGACGACGGAAAGGAAGAGGACGACTACCGCGCGAAGATCCTCGCCAAAAACCTGCCCCGCGAGCTGGAAAACAAGTGTCTGAAAGAAATAGACCGACTCGAAAAAATGCAGACCTCTTCGCCCGAATACACGGTCGTGACCAACTATCTCGATCAGGTGATCGCGCTGCCGTGGACGGAAGAAACGCAGGATCGGGAATCGCTGAACGAGTGCAAGGCGGTACTCGACGAGGACCATTTCGGCTTGGAAAAGATCAAAGACCGTATCGTGGAATACCTCGCGGTCCTCAAACTGACGGGGAACATGAAAGCGCCCATTCTCTGTTTCGTCGGTCCTCCCGGCGTGGGCAAGACGAGTATCGCGCGTTCGATCGCGCGGGCGCTCGATCGGAAGTTCGTGAGAATGAGCCTCGGCGGGGTCAAGGACGAGGCGGAGATACGCGGACACAGGCGCACGTATATCGGCGCGATGCCCGGTCGGATCATGTACGGTATGAAGAACGCGGGTTCGATCAACCCCGTGTTCCTGCTCGACGAGATCGACAAGATCACTTCGGATATGCACGGCGACCCCGCGGCGGCGCTGTTGGAGGCGCTCGATCCCGAACAGAATTCCACGTTCCGCGATCGGTTCATCGAATCGCCCTACGATCTGAGCAAAGTCCTCTTTATCACGACGGCGAACAGTTTGGAAACGATCCCCGCGCCCTTGCGCGACCGTATGGAGATCATCGAGCTTTCGGGCTATACTCTCGAAGAAAAGACGGAGATCGCGCGGCGGTATCTCGTACCCAAACAACTGACGGCGAACGGTCTGACGGACGGGAACGCCGCGTTCACGGACGAGGGGCTGCGCGTGCTTATCGAGGGCTACACCCGCGAGGCGGGCGTGCGTACGCTCGAACGTACGGTGAGTTCGGTATGCCGTAAGATCGCGGTACGATACGCCGCGGACAAGACCCTGCCCCGCGTGGAAGTGACGGCGGACAAGGTCAAAGAATACCTCGGCGAGCCCGTATTTACCATCGATACGGCGGCGCTCGCGCCGCAGGTCGGCGCGGCGGTCGGGCTTGCGTGGACGGCGGTCGGCGGGGTCACGCTGAACGTGGAGGCGAGCGCGCTTGCGGGCAAGGGCGAGGTCAAGCTGACGGGCAAGCTCGGGGACGTGATGAAGGAATCGGCGCTCGCCGCGCTGTCCTTTATCCGCGCGCACGCGGAGGAATACGGGATCGACGTGGAGCGGTTTGCCAAGACCGATCTGCATATCCACGTACCCGAAGGCGCGACGCCCAAGGACGGACCGAGCGCGGGGATCACGATCGCGACGGCGGCGCTGTCCGCGTTGACGGGCAAAGCCGTGCGCGGGGACGTCGCTATGACGGGCGAGATCACGTTGCGGGGCAAAGTGCTCCCGATCGGCGGTCTGAAAGAGAAAGCGCTCGCCGCAAGACGGGTGGGTATCGGGACGGTACTTATCCCCAAAGGGAACGAAAAGGATCTGGCGGAACTTCCCGAGGTCTTGAAAAAGGACGTAAAATTCGTACCCGTCGAGGACGTCAAGGAAGTGTTCGATCTCGCGATCGTAAAAGGCGGCGGTAAACCCGCTCGGCCGCGTAAAAAACAGGCGCAACCTATGCCCGTACTCCCTTCCGAGCCTGCGGAGCGGGAAGGCGTGCGTTGCGAAACGAGGTGACCATGTACGAGACGAAGGATAAAAACAACAGGACAAGCCCGCTGACGGTCAAGAACGCTACGTTTATCACTTCGGCGGCGCGGGCGGAACAGTTCATCACGCCGAATAAGCCGATGATCGCCGTTTGCGGGAAGTCGAACGTGGGCAAAAGCTCGTTCATCAATATGCTCGCAAATCGGAAAAAGCTCGCGAAAACGAGCAGCGAACCGGGACGGACGAGGTTGGTGAATTATTTCGATTTCGGAGAGTTCATTCTCGCCGATCTGCCGGGGTACGGGTTTGCGCGGGTGTCCAAAGGCGAGAAGGAGAAATGGGCGAAAACGCTGGATGCGTTTTTCAAGAATAAACAGCACGTTTCGCACGTGTTTATGCTCGTGGATTCCCGTCACGACCCCACCGCCGACGACGTGCAGATGATCGAGTTTTTGAACTATCATATCCTGCCCTTTTCCATCGTTTTGACGAAAGCGGACAAGCTGTCGAGAATGAAACTCAAAGAGCATATCCGCGCCATCGCCGCCGATCTGTATCTCGGCGAGGGCAACCTGCTCGCGACGAGCGCGCAGACGGGGCTTGGAAAAGCGGAGGTCTTGGAAAAGATACGGACGGTCATAGATACGGCGAACGCGCCGAACGCCGAGGAAGAAAGTATCGAAGAAGAATAAATTTTTCCGTGAAAATCGTTTGATTTTTTCGGAAAAACGTGTTATAATACACAAGCTAACGAGTGGCATAAGAAAAAATGCGTAAATCCAGTTTTGGATTTACGCGTTTTTTTACGAATAAAAGGAAGGTAAAAAAATATGGAACAAGCAACGCAGAACAAAATGGCGGTCGAGCCGATGAAAAGGCTGTTTTGGAAAATGGGACTGCCGATGATCGTATCTATGGTCCTGCAAGCGCTCGGATACGCCGTAAAACCGCTCGTGTTGGCGTTTTTGCGGTTGATCCTGTTTACCTTCCCCGTCGCGTTTTTGTTCACGCTGTCCGAAAACGTGCTTGCGCTCGTGTGGTGGACGTTCCCCATAGCGGAGATCCTCACCTGCGTTTTCTCCTACCTGTTTTTAAGACGGGCGGTCAAGAAAATAGCGGCTATGGAGTGATAAAGAGCAAAAAAGAAAAACGCCCTGCGGGGCGTTTTTTAATGCGTTGCTTAGTAGAGGATCTGCGCTTTGTCGGGGAGATTGAGTACGCCCGAATTGTCGCCGCGGACGGTGAAGTGTTCCTCTTTGTACGTTTTATGCGGTACGAAATAGATACGGTTGTTCCGCCAACGGTTTTTCGCCTCGATCGAGAACATACCCTCGGTAAGGATCTTTTTCATAATGCCTTCGTTGAGGTCGATGATCGCCGACGTGTAGCCGTCCGCGAAACAGTCGAGTATCGCCTCGCGCAAACGGGTGATGACGAAAATATCGTCGTGCACGTACCCCATCCCCGCGCAATGCGGACAGGGCTTGACGAGAAAGGTCCGAGCCTCGTTCCCTACCCGTTTACGGGTGAACTGGGTCAGGCAGAACTCGCTCATCGGCAGAACGTTGCACTTCGCCTTGTCGCGGGCGAGGCAGTTTTGCAACTCCTCGGTCACGGCGAGGCGGTGTTCTTCGTTTACCATATCGATGAAATCGACGACGATGATACCGCCTACGTTACGGAGCCGGACCTGCCTTGCGATCTCTTTCGCCGCCGCGAGATTGACCGCGAACACCGTTTCTTCCAGATTGTCCCGACCGATATAACTGCCCGTGTTCACGTCCACGACGGTCATCGCCTCGGTATGGTCGATGACGAGATAGCCGCCGTTGTCGAGGGGGACGGTCGGGCGCGCCGCGTCGTAGACGAGGGGGGTGATCCCGTATTCTTTCATCATCGAGCGGGGACCCGTGTATTTGACGAGTTTGCGTTCGGGAATATCCCCGCGCAACCGAAGAAGGCTCAACAGGCGTTGATAGAGTTCCTCGTCGCCCACGTGGATCGCGGCGAGGTCCTCGCCGAAACTGTCGCGCATGATACGCATAGGCAGTTCCTCGTCCTCGTACAAGAGCGCGCCGACGTGCGCGTCCTCCGCGTTTTTTTGCATTTGCGCGTATAATTTTTTGAGGTAGTCCGCCTCCGCTTTCAGCTTTTTCTGCGTGACGAGCGGGGCGCTGGTGCGGACGATGAACCCCTCGTCTTTGCGGGTACGCATTTTATCCGCCGCTTTGAGGAGCTTGGCGCGTTGCGTCTCGTCCGTGATCTTGCGCGAGATACCCAAAAAGTCGGTGTTGGGAAGATAGATCAGGCACTTCCCGACGAAGGAGAGGTGGGTGGTCACTTTCGCGCCTTTATTGCCGCGAGAGGGTTTGGTCACCTGCACGACGATCTCGTCGCCCTCTTTCAAGTCGAGCGGTTTTGCGTCCGTCGCTACGGGCGTACCGTCGTACTTGGTATAGTCCGTGTACGTTTCTTCCATCGAAAGGTAACAGTTTTTATTCAGACCGCAGGAGATGAACGCCGCGTTCATACCCGCGAGAACGTTGGTCACTCTCCCCTTATAAATATTGCCGACCGTTTCCCCGCGTTGTTCCGTTTCCGAGGAGAATTCCGCAAGCTTTCCGTCTTCCAGCAGGGCGGCAAATTGTTGACCGCAATAACGGTCGAAAAACCATTCCTTTTTCATCAGAGTCTTCGTTTATCCCAAATTTTTCTTATAACAACGGGCAAAAACGCGCTCCGAAAATTTCGCGCTGTTGCGGGTGTACATCATACATAGTATAACACAAAAAAAACGATTTTGCAAGGCTTTTTTGCGCTATAATCGGCATTTTTCGACAGTTTTCGCGTGTTTTTAGCCTTTTTTCGGCGCGTTTACCAGCTCGCCCAAAGGCGTGTACGGCGACGGCGCGCGTAAAAAAAGTTCGGACAGCTCGTTTTGCGGCAGGTCGAACAGATGACGTTCCTTTTCGTCGAACACTTCGAGTACGAGATAGGAACCCGAGCTTACGTAGCGCAGTACGTTTTTGACGGGGCAGGTGGCGAGAACGGCGATCCGCCGCAGTTCCGTGCCGCGGCGGAGCGCGTCGCGGCAGGAAAAGTCCATCTTATCGTACACGGCGGTCTTGTCGCGGTTTCCGAACGCGCCGACGAGCAGGAAGATCCCGAAACAGAGCAAGGTGAGATTGTTCTCCCCCCTTACGCAGACGGTCGCGAACCCGACGAACAGCGCGGCGGCGCAAACGAGGGTGATCGCGCGGCAAAGACCGTCCGCGCGTTTCTCCGCGTCGATATGCGTGTTACCGCCGCTCAAAGCCCGCACGAGCGCGCATTTGAGGATACGCCCGCCGTCGAGGGGGTAAGCGGGTATGAGGTTGACGAGCGCGACGGTGAGCGAGGAATAACAGGCGGAGTCGGTGTAGGGATAGGTCGCTGGGTAGCACCACCACACGGCGACGAAGAACGCCGCCGTGACGAGGTTGCAAAGCGGTCCGCATATCGCCACGTAGATCTCGTCTTTGAGAGAGATCCCGCGCAGGTCGCCGTCGATGACCGCGCCGAAGGGCATCAGAACGATACGGTTGAGCTTATAGCCGAGCTTTGCCGCCGCGAAAGCGTGCGCGCACTCGTGTTGCAGGGCGACCAGACAGCTCATCAAAAACAGGAACAGCTCGCCCGTGAACGCATACCACGCGCCCACGAGAAGAAAAAGGGGGTGTAGCCTCAGCCGCACCCCGTTCCGTTTATTTCTGTTCGATCCAGGCAAGGCAGTTTTCTTCCGTCAGTTCGAAACAATTCAAAAGCTCGCCGTTCGAGTACATCGTCACCTGCACCTCCGTTTCCCCGTCCGTATACCCGACGGGTACGTTGGCTTTCACCTCGTCGCCCACCTGATAGTACACGACGTCCAGCCCGCCGATCACGCCCGTGAAAGAGTCGGAGTGGGAAATTTTCAGGGTGTACGTGCCGTCGTCGCTCTTCGTGACGTCGCTCACCGTGCCGTCTGCGGCGGGATATACGCAACATTCGGACGTGAACGTAAGGATACCTGCGGGCGAGATGTTCAGTTCCGCGTCCGAAAGCTCGCTCACCACGTTCGACAGCGTGAAGTCGGCGTAGGTACGCGCGTCCGTCGCCGTCGTGTTCTGATCTCCGAGCGAACGGAAGAAGGTGTTGATCGCGCTGCCCGGCATAAACACGTTGGTCAGGAAGATCGCGCCGCAGAGCGCGCAAGCGACCGCAAATTCCGCGCCCAAAACGATACGCGCGCGCTTTTCCGAGGTCGTTTCGGTATTCGTCAAATACCTGCCCCCTTCGTTTTCCGTATCGGCGGGATCGGCGCTGTCGAGCGCGTAGTCGTCCGGTTCCAAACGCAGATCCCGACGCTTGGAGGCGTGTTCCTGCGCGGAATAAAGGCGAACGGTGTCGATACGGTCGGGATAGTCGTTGAAGTCCACGCTCCCTTGGCTGTTGGCGCTTTCGGCGAACAGGTCCGCCTCTGCGGTGATCTGTTCGTTGTCGTCGCCGAGCAGTTTGTCGTTGACCTGCGCGATGACCGATTCTTTGAGGTCGGGGGAGCGCGGTTCTTCCGCCGCTACGGGAGCGGGTTGTTCGTTCTTGCGCTTGCTGCGCATACGTTTTTTGCGTACCACGTTGACGGTGGATACGGGGATTTCCAGCATTTCGGCATATTCGATTTCTTCGTTCATACAAATTCTCCTTGCCTTTCTCTTTTTGGCTTTACTCTATTGTATGAGGGTATTCCTCTTTTCAGAACGCCCGCGCCGTAAATTTCCGCGGCGTATTTTGTCGAAACCGTCCAAGCGGAACGCCCCCGCGCGGCGTACCGTCGCGCGGGGGCGTTTACAAGGAGTAGTAAGTTCAAAAATCCGCGTTGGCGGCGGCGGGCATTTCCGCCGCGGGCTGTTTGTTTTGCAGGGTGTACAGGTCGAACTCGCTGTCGATGTCGAATTCCTCCGCAGAATCGAACGCGGCGAGTTTGGACACCGAAACTTCGTACGCCGTCATCGTTTTGACTTCCGTTTCGGAGAGTTTTTTCTGGTACTCGCGGCTCTGTATCCGACCGGACACCGCGATCTTGTCGCCGACGGAAAGGTTTTTCACGAACCGCGCGTTCCGCCCCCACGCGATACAGGGGATATAGTCCGATTTGTTATACGCGCGATTGACCGCGATGAGAACGTCCGCGATCTCCCGATTGAACGGGGTCGTGCGGTAGATGGGCGGTTTGCAGATATAGCCGCTCAAAAGAATACTGTTGGGGTTCTTGCCGGGAAGTTCGTCCAAAAGTTCGCGGACGAACACGGTCAGCATAAGACGGGATTTGCCGTTTTCGATCTTGTTGTAGCTCCTGAATTGACCGAGGGCGCAGATCGTTTTGCCCTTGCAGAGCATACCGCCCTGAATGAGCCGTTCCGAGAGCGTGACGGGCAGAATGTCCGCCTGACCCGACAGGCGCATAACGCGGACGAAAAATTCGTAAAATCCCTCGCCGTATACCTCGTGCGAGAACGCGGCGTCGCTCACGATCTCGCCCATCACGTAGACCTTGTTGTTTTTTTCCGTAACGTAGTTCATATTATACCTCCGAACCGTAATATATAAAAATTGTTTTTTATAACGAATGCAGGCGACCGCGCAAGGTCGCGAAACGCGCGAACGGGCTACCCGTGTACGCGTTGAACGGATCAGCTCGCGGCGTGTTGTTTGCCGTTTGCGTCGATCGTGTAGTTTTCTTTATAGATGAGTTCGCCGATAGGAATGAACGTAAAGCCTCTGTTTTTGAGGGTGGAGAAAATGAGCGGCAGCGCCTCGGCGGTGTGCAGACCGTTGTTATGACAGAGAATGATGGAGCCGTTTTTCGCGCCGTTGACGATACGCATCGCGATCTCGGTCGCCGACAGATTTTTCCAGTCGAGGGAGTCCACGTCCCATTGAATGGTGTAAAGCCCCATGCTCGCCGCCGTGTCGATGAGCAGGTTGTCGTAGTCCCCGTACGGGGCGCGGAAAAGACAGGTCTTTTGTCCCGTCGCTTTCTCGATCGCCGCCGTGGAGGTCGTCAGCTCGTCGCGGATCGCCTCTTCGGAGAGTTTGCTCATATACGAATGGGTGCGGCTGTGCGTGCCCAGCTCGTGCCCCGCGTTGACGATCTTCGCGGCGTATTCGGGGTATTTCTCCACCCAGAACTGCACGGCGAAAAAGGTGCATTTGACGTCGTTCTTCTCCATAATGTCCAAAAGCTTGTCGGTGTACTCGACCCCCCACGCGCAGTCGAAACTGATGGAAACCTTTTTGTCCTCCTGACCGTCCCGATCGACGGAATAGATGGGCAGCGATCTGCCGCTTGCGGCTGCCTCGGTCGAGGCGGCGGAGCGGGTCTTGACGACGAAAACGCTCGTAACGGCGACGGCGAAGACGGCGGCGATAAGACAGCAGCAGACGGCGAGGTTGGACCAAATTCCCTTTCCGCGTTTTTTCATAGTTCCTTGACCTCCATAATAGCGGTTTACGGGTATCGAAATTTCGATAAAAAACGCGCTATACGTATTTTTTTGTCGAAACGCTCCATTTCGTTCGGGGTTTTGGGGGAGCGGCGCGAACGTGATTTATCTTATGCGGCGGCGCGGAGGAATATACCGAGGAATATGCCGAGGAAAAATCCGCGTTTGACCCTTGTAAACAGTTTACTTTTTCGGGCGTTTCGTGTATAATACGGGTATGAGAATTTGGGCAAAACTGATGACGGGCGGCAGGATACGCAAGCAGTACGTATACGAAAACCCCGAAAAACTGACGTATTCGCATTTTTTCGATTACCTCACCGAGATTTGTCACGAACTGGATATTCCCACTCCCGTTCTGACGAAAACGCATATTTTCAACTTCGCGAAATTCAATCACGTGAAGTTCCTTCCGCGCGACTTCGTGGAAAGTTTGGGCTACGACCATTTGTTTTTGGAAAACATACTATAACTATACTCTGATTTAAAGTACAGGAGGAAAGATTATGACGGCTTTGGAAAAGGATATTCTGAATATTCTCACGGACGACGCGCGTATCGCGCCCAAGAAGATCGCGGCGATGCTCTCCGTGGACGAGGAAACGGTGTTGTCATGCATACACGGTATGGAAAAGAGCGGCGTGCTCGTCAAATATACCGCGATCGTCAACAACGAAAAGGCGGAGGACGAACTCGTAGAGGCGCTCATCGAAGTCAAGGTAACGCCCAAGAAAAAGGAAGGGTTCGACGGGATCGCGAAACAGATAGCCTCTTTCCCCGAAGTCAAGTCCGTCTATCTGATGAGCGGCGCGTACGATCTCGCCGTATTCGTCGAGGACAGATCTCTGCAACAGGTTTCGAGGTTCGTTTCCGAGCGTATCTCCACCTTCGACGGCGTCATCAGCACCGCCACGCACTTTATCCTGAAAAAATACAAGATCGAAGGCGTAGCGACGGAGAGAGAGGGGGCGGACAACCGCATCTGCATCCAAGCTTAAATAAGAACGCTTTATATACTTCGTAATACATCGTCGAAGGTGCGCTTTTCTCGCTCGTTTACGATTAGTAAACTCCCGTCGAAAATGCTCCTTCTCCTTGTCTTACTCGTATCTAAACCGTTCGACGGGCGGCGTACTGTATCTAAGCCTTTCGACGAGTGGCGTTCCGTATCGGACTTCGACAAGTAAGCGGTAGACGGTAAACTCCCGTCGAAAATGCTCCTTCTCCTTGTCTTACTCGTATCTAAACCGTTCGACGGGCGGCGTACTGTATCTAAGTCTTTCGACGAGTGGCGTTCTGTATCGAACTTCGACGGACGGCGTTCCGTATCGGACTTCTAACCCCTTTCGACAAAAAGGTATTTTAATAATATGCGTAACTTTGTAAATCAAAAAGCCAAAAATATAAAGCCGAGCGGAATACGGAAATTTTTCGATATCGTCCGCGAAACGGAGGGCGCGATCTCGCTGGGCGTGGGCGAACCCGATTTCGTCACGCCCTGGAAAGTGCGTTCGGCGGCGATCACCTCTCTGCAACGGGGTTACACCCAGTACACGGGCAACCGCGGTCTGCCCGCGCTTTTACAGCTTATTTCCCGTTACTTAAACGAGCGGTTTTCGCTCGAATACGATCCCGCGCACATTCTCGTCACCGTCGGCGGCAGCGAGGCGATCGACCTCGCTTTGCGCGCTTGCGTGGAAAGCGGCGACGAAGTGCTTATTCCCGATCCCGCGTACGTATCCTATTCCCCTCTCGTTGCGATGTCCGACGGCGTGCCTATCGCCGTGCAATGCCGCGAGGAGGATAATTTCGTTTTACGCCCCGAATATCTGGAACAGGCGATCACGGACAAAACGAAAGCGATCATTCTGACCTATCCCAACAACCCCACGGGCGCGATCATGACCAAAGAACAGCTCGAAGAGATCGCGAAAGTCATCGTCGAGAAAGACCTGCTCGTCATCACCGACGAGATCTATGCGGAACTCACCTACGGGCGCAGACATACCTCTATTGCGAGCCTGCCCGGAATGAAAGAACGCACGATCTATATCAGCGGTTTTTCCAAAGCGTTCGCGATGACGGGTTGGCGGCTCGGTTACGTTTGCGCGCCCGCCGAGATCGACGAGGCGATGTTCAAGATCCATCAGTACGGCATTATGTGCGCGCCGACGATGGCGCAATACGCGGCGATGGAGGCGCTCAAAGACGGATTTTCGGACGGGTTCGCGACCGTCGAGGAAATGCGCGATTCGTACGACAAACGCCGTAAATTCGTGCTGTATTCCCTCAAAGAAATAGGTCTGGACTGTTTCGAACCGCAGGGCGCGTTTTACGCCTTCCCGTCCGTGAAAAACAGCGGGCTTTGCGGCGAGGAGTTCGCGGGCAGATTGTTGAAAGAAGAAAAAGTCGCGGTCGTACCCGGGAACGCGTTCGGGGATTTCGCGGAGAATAACGTGCGGCTTTCGTACGCGACGAGTATGAACTCGCTGTCCGAGGCGTTTGAGCGCATGGCGGCGTTCATGCAAAAGAATAAATAAAAATTCTCCGTTCTCAAATCAAGCCTTTATTCCTGTGAAATTTGGAAAACGCGGTTGAAAAATCGACGAATTTTTGCGTAAAACGCGTGAAATTCTTTTAAAAAAGCGGAAAAATCATTGACAAACGAAAAAAAATGAGATATAATAAGGCTACGAAATGACAAACGCCGTGACTTTTGCGCAAAGAGGTCACGGTGCATTTTTAACGCTCCGCGCGTCGGGCGGTTTTTTTGCGTATTTTCGCCGTTATGATAACGGGTTTCGGGCGAAAAGACAAAACCGCGGAAAAGAATAAAAGCAAGGGAGCGAAAGGAGTTTTATATGGCTGAACAGCAATATATTATGACCAAAAAAGGTTATGACGAGGCGGTGGAAAAATTAAAGTATTTACAGACCGTGAAACGTCAGGAGATCGTAGAACGCATCGCCGAGGCGAGAAGTCACGGCGACTTGTCCGAGAACGCGGAATACGACGCGGCGAGAAACGAACAGGCGGCGAACGAGGGCGAGATCGTCGATCTCGACTACAAGATCAAGAACGCCGTTATTCTCGAAGAAAACAACGACAAGACCACCGTGCATATCGGTTCGAAAGTCAAAGTTTACGATCCCGAATTCGACGAAGAAGAGGTCTACGAGCTTACGGGTACGACGGAGTCCAACGCGATGGCGAACAAGATCTCCAACGAATCCCCCGTCGGCGCGGCGCTTTTAAGACATAAGGTCGGCGACACCGTAAAGGTCGCGGCACCCGACGGCGAATATAAACTGGTCATCAAAGAAATTTTCTAATACGAAACAAGAGGTCAAACGAATGCAGGAAAACAAGACGGTCGCGGCAAACGGCGCGACGGAAGAAGAACAGCTCATCGAACAGGCGCGTATCCGCCGTGAAAAGCTCGCAAAGCTCGTTGCCGAGGGCAAAAACCCCTACGAACAGGTCAAATACCCCGTAGACGCGGATTCTCAGTCCGTCAAAGACAACTTCGAAAGCTACGAGGGCAAAACGGTGACGATGGCGGGGCGTATGATGTCCCGTCGTATTATGGGCAAGGCGTCCTTTTCGCATATCTCCGACAGGAGCGGGTCTATTCAGATCTACGTCACCCGTCAGGATATCGGCGAGGAGAACTATGCGTCCTATAAAAAGGACTACGATATCGGCGATATCTTCGGCTTTAAAGGGTTCGTCTTTAAAACGCAGACGGGCGAAGTTTCCGTACACGTGACGGAGCTTGTCCTGCTCTCCAAATCCCTTTTGCCCTTGCCCGAAAAATACAACGGTCTGCAAAATCAGGATATGAAATACCGTTTGCGCCACCTCGACCTTATCATGAACAAGGACGTGCGCGATACCTTCCGTACCCGTTCGCGTATCCTCAAAGAGATCCGCGCGTATCTCGATTCCCGCGGCTATCTCGAAGTGGATACGCCCACTCTCCTGCCCTTGGAGATCGGCGCGGACGCCCGTCCGTTCAAGACCCATCATAACGCGCTCGACCTCGATATGTATATGCGTATCGAAACGGAGCTGTTTTTGAAACGGCTCATTGTCGGCGGTATGGACAAAGTTTACGAAGTGGGGCGTATCTTCCGTAACGAGGGTATGGACGCTTACCACAACCCCGAATTCACTTCGATCGAAATGTACGAGGCGTACAGCGACTATTTCGCGATGATGGACCTGATCGAGGATCTGTACAAAACGGTGACGATGAACGTTTGCGGAACGCTCGACATCACCTATCAGGGCACGGAGATCCACATGGGCGAATGGACGAGAATGACGATGGCGGAATCCGTCAAGAAATACGCGGGCGTGGACTATAACGACTGGGCGACGGACGAGGACGCGCGGGCGGCGGCGAAAGCGCTCGGCGTGGAACTCGAACACGAGAACGCGACCAAGGGTTGGGTACTCATCGAGCTGTTCGACGCGTTCGTTGAAGATAAGCTTATCCAGCCCACCGTCATTTACGACTATCCCGTGGAGAATTCGCCGCTTGCAAAGCGCAAGCCCTCCGATCCCGCGTTCACCGAACGGTTCGAGTATTTCATTTGCGGACACGAGTACGGCAACGCGTTCTCCGAGCTGAACGATCCCATCGATCAGAAACAGCGTATGGTCAAGCAGGTGGAGGCGAAACGCGCGAAGGGCAACAACGACGCGCAGGTGGACGAAGATTTCATCAACGCGCTCGAATACGGCTTGCCCCCGACGGGCGGACTCGGTATGGGATTCGATCGGTTGGTCATGCTGTTGACCGACAGTTCCACCATTCGGGACGTCATTCTCTTCCCGACGATGAAACCGAAAAAATGATATTTCCGCGCCGATCTGTCCGAAAAACACGTCGGCGCGTATACGTTACGGGCAGGAAAAACGAAACGTATATTTTATAAGAATATACGGAAAAATATTCATTCAACGAATACCTGCCCCTTATATTATCAAAAAACCGTATTCGTTTATGCAAAGAACGGATACGTAAGCGGAGAAAAAGATGGACGCGAAAATCACGAAAAAAAGACTTGCGGGAATGCTTTCCTACGACTGGATCAAGATCGTGGCGCTGTCGGTCGCGGCGATCATCGTTTGGATGCTGATCTTTACGATGACGGCGACGCGGATCACGCCCGCGCAACAGTTTACGGTGTTTAACTACTACTGTAACGGCGCGCTTTCCAACACCGATTTTTCGGCGACGTACGCCAAAGCGTTTAGCGACAACGTATTTTCTTACGAGGTCATCGAAACCAACTATAACGATCTCGTGACTTCGGGCGAATACGCGAGCACGATCCTGCAAACGCGCGTTTCGACGGACGAGGGCGACGTGATCTTTATCCCGAATATCGGCGACGAGGACACGCAGACGACGGACGAGAACGGCGAAACGGTATACGAAAGCACCTATCTCGAAACGTTCTTTTCGGGCTACTATACTTCCGTGTTCAACCTCGACCCCGAGGCGGAGGACGGATATTTCAAGCGGATGGAAAACTATCTGAACGGATTCTACGGCGGGGACTATGAAAACGGTACGCTCGACGAGGAGAAGGTCAAGTCTGCGTTCGTGACCCGTATCGAAAAGAACAAAGACAAGCGGTTCAAAAAAGAGGCGCAGATCGAACAGGGCAAAGCGGACGAGGTCGAACGTATCAAGAAATACCGCGACGCGCTCGTGGCGTTCTACGGGTATCTCGACGAAGGTTTGGTCACGTTTACCGAAGTCGCGGCGACAAACGGGAACGGGGATACCGTAAGACAAGGCAAGTACGCGCTCGATCTTTGTCCGAACACGGACACGATGGGCGGGCTGTCCAAGCAGTTCTATTATATGACGACGGAGGACTACGTGAGCGACGGCGAAACGAAGAGCCGTTCGGTGCGTTCGGCGAAGAATATGAACGTAATGTTCTTCAATATGAGCGGAACGGAGGACTCTTTCGAATACGAAAGTCTTTTGTACGTGAACTATCTCATCGAGAACTGCCGCACGAAAACGGCTTGATACAATGAAAAAGAGCGTGTTGAAAACCTGCGGGATATATCGAATGTTGAAAACGCACGCGCGGAAACGCCATCTCTCTTTCCATACGCCCGGACATAAGATCGGAAAATGGGATATCACCGAGCTGTCCTTTTCGGACAACCTCTCCTCTCCCCGCGGCTGTATCGCCGAGGCGGAACGGGATATCGCCTCGATCCTCGGCGCGAAGAAGAGCTTTATCCTCACGGACGGCAGTACTTCGGGCGTTTTGGCTATGCTGTACGCGGTCAAGCGCGCGGGCGCGAAAACGGTCGCCGCGAGCGAGAACACGCACAAGAGCTTTTTCAACGGCTGCGCGGCGTTGGGGCTTTCCCCTCTCCTGTTCGCGCAAAACTATACCGAAAACAACTTACCCCTGCCCTTGACGGCGGGGGACGTCGAGGACGAAACGGGCGTGGCGCGCGGAGCGTGGCAAGCCGCCGACGTCCTCTTTCTCACTTCTCCCGACTATTACGGGAACGTAGCCGAGCTTGCGGCGATCGCCGCGCTTTGCAGGCGGGAGGGGAAACTTCTGATCGTGGACGGCGCGCACGGCGGGCATTTGCATTTCGACAAAACGGACTATGTGGGCGGGTACGCCGATCTTTGGGTGGACGGCGTGCATAAGAGCTTGCCCGCGCTCACGCAGGGCGCGGTCGTTTCCGCCCGAACCGAGGAACTCGCCGAGTACCTTCGCGCGGGCGTGGATATTTTCCGCACCACCAGTCCTTCCTATCCCGTTATGGCGAGCGTGGAATACGCCGTCAAATACCCGCGCAATCTGCCTTTGGAACGCGCGGTGGAAACGTTCAAACGGGCGCATACGGACAGGATATACCAAAACCGCGACTGGACGAAACTTTGCGCGTTTTTCGGCGCGGAGGCGTTCGAAGTGGAGAAACGGCTCGAAAGCCGCGGTATTTACGCGGAGTTTTGCGACGGGAACGTATTGACCTTTTACCTCTCCCCCGCGACCACGAAAAAACAATGGAAAACGCTGACGAAAACGCTGACGGCGCTGTTTGAAAAATACCCTTTGCGCGCGGTCGAAAACGTTCGTGAACGCATACCTGCCCCCCTCGTTTTCAAAAAGGACGGGGAAACGGAATGGGTGGAGATCGGCGCGGCGGCGGGCAGAATTTGCGCGGCGGATTGCGGGTTGTTCCCGCCCTGTACCCCGCTGATGCGCGCGGGCGAGCGGATCACGGAGGAAAAGCTCGGCCTGCTTGCGAAGGCGGACAACGTTTACGGACTGAAAGAAAATAAGATTTTCGTCTATAAAGGCGAATAAAGGAATAGAATAATGGTAGAGAACAGAGGAAAATTTATCACGTTCGAGGGTTGCGACGGTTGCGGGAAAAGCACCCAGCTCCGACTTTTGAGCGAGTATCTGACGAAGAACGGCATAGCGCATATCTTTACGCGCGAACCGGGCGGCGGGAAGATCTCCGAGGCGATCCGCGAGATCTTGCTCAACGGCAAAAACGCGGAGATGACGGACGAGTGCGAGGCGCTCTTATACGCCGCGGCGCGCGTACAGCATTTGCACGACCGCGTTGAACCCGCGCTTTGCGAGGGAAAACTCGTCGTTTGCGACAGGTACGTGGATTCTTCGCTCGCCTATCAGGCGTACGCGCGGGGGCTGGGCGTGGAGTTCGTCGGCAAGATCAACGCGTTCGCGTTGGAAAAATACCCGCCCGACGTAACGGTGTTTATCGATCTCACGCCCGAGGCGGCGTTCAAAAGAAAACACGGCGCGGACGAGAACGACCGTTTGGAACAGGCGGGTATCGCCTTTCATAAAAAGGTATACGACGGGTACAAACGGCTCGCGGAGGAATATTCCGATCGGATCGTGCGCGTGGACGGAACGAAGTCGCCCGAGGGTATTTTTGCGGACGTTTTACGCATATTGAAAGAAAGAAACTGTTTATAAGGACGAAACGTATGCAGATCTGGGAAATAGCGTTTTTGGGCGCGGCGTTGGCGATGGACGCGTGCGCCGTGGCGATGACGGACGGTATGACCGAGCCGAAAATGCCCGCAAAACGCGTGTTTCTCGTCGGCGGCTTTTTCGGGTTCTTCCAGTTTTTGATGCCGCTTATCGGTTACTTTATCTCGGGCGTGGTCGCAAGCGCGTTCCTCTCCGTTTTCAAGTCCGTTTCCGCGTGGGTATCCTTTTTACTTCTCGCCTTTCTCGGCGGGAAAGCGATCGTCGGCTCGATCCGTCAAATGCGCGAATATCGGAAAGCGGCGGCGGTCGGAGAAATACCCCGAACGGAGCAAGTCGAGCCGTTGACGATGGGGAAACTCTGCGTGCAGGCGGTCGCGACCTCGATCGACGCGCTTGCCGTCGGCGTGACCTTGCAAATGGCGGCGATCTCCGAAAGCACTCTTGCGCTCGGCGCGTGGGGCGCGACCCTGCTCATCGGCGGGATCACTTTCCTTTTGAGCGTGGGCGCGGCGTATATCGGAAAACTCGTCGGCGACAGGCTTGCGGATAAAGCGGAGCTGTTCGGCGGCGTCGTGCTGGTCGCGATCGGTTTGAAAATATTGCTCGAAGGTTTACTTTAAAAAACGCGGCGCGGAAACGAAAACGTTTCCGCGCCGTTTGATAGTTCGGCGAAAAAGATAACCGCCTCGAAATCTCGCGACTTCGAGGCGGTTACCTATATATGATAAGGGGGAAAATGATGAGCTGTTTTGCGTATCTCGGTTTCCTCAACCGATTCACGAGTATATTTTATCACGCAAACGAAAAAAAGTAAAGAAAAATCCCGAAAATTTTTAAAAAAGTTTTTTTTGATACGTACGGAACATTTTTTGAGAGAACGTATAATTTTCGTTACCGTTTTTGACGAATGAAAACATTTTTCGGAAAACGGAAAATTTTGTCAATCCGTAAAGTAAAAATGTATGAAAAAATCTTGACTTTCGAAAAGGCGTGTGCTATAATACAACTACTAAAAATTTTTGGAGGTCTTTAAGACGATGAAGAAAGTTAAAGCATTTTTTGTATCCCTCTTGGCTGTCGTTATGTGCCTGTTCTGCCTTGTCGCTTGCGGCGAGAAAGGCAAGTACGAAGTAGTTTCCTACACGGTAGGCGGGTTTAAACAGGAAGTTTCCGACGATGATAGCTCCTACATCGAATTGAAGAGCGACGACGTTGCGGTCGTTTATATAAAAGTCGGCACTATGTCTTGGGAAGGCGAAGGTACTTGGGCGAAAGACGAGGATAAAGACGACACCGTTAATATCACCGTAGGCGGCATTACCTATTCCGCGACCATCGACGGCGACACGATGACCCTTAATATGATCGTCGGTTCTATCGTTCTCGAAAAATAAGAATAAACGACAAAAAACAAGCGGGTGCGACGCAAGGTCGCACCCGCTTGTTTTTATATTCAGTCATTAGAATTCGAGTTTTTCTTCGATATACTTGATCGCGTCCTCTACGCTCACGCGGATCTGTTCCATCGAATCGCGGTCGCGGACGGTCACGGTGTTGTCCTCCAAGGTCTGGAAATCGACGGTCAAGCAATAGGGCGTGCCGATCTCGTCCTGACGGCGGTAACGCTTGCCGATAGAACCGGTGACGTCGTAGGTCGCGGGGAATTTTTTGAGCATTTGCGCGTAGATCTCGTCCGCCTTTTCGGAGAGGTTTTTCTGCAAGGGCAGGACGGCGCATTTATAGGGCGCGAGCGCGGGGTGCAGACGGAGTACCGTACGCACGTCGTTTTTCGCCTCGTCCACTACTTCCTCGTCGTACGCGTCCGTGAGGAATGCGAGCACGACGCGTTCCACGCCGAGCGACGGCTCGATGACGTACGGAACGTATCTTTCGTTGGTCACGGGATCGAGATAATCGATCGCTTTACCGCATTCTTTCGCGTGCTGGTTGAGGTCGTAGTCCGTTCTGTCGGCGATACCCCAAAGCTCCCCTCTGCCGAACGCGAAGTCGTATTCGAAGTCCGTCGTCGCTTTCGAGTAGAAACAAAGCTCCTCGGGGGAATGGTCGCGCAAATGCAGGTGTTCCTCGTGCATACCCAGCGACAACAGCCAGTCGCGGCAGAAGTCTTTCCAGTAAGCGAACCATTCGAGGTCGGTGCCGGGCTTGCAGAAGAATTCAAGCTCCATCTGTTCGAATTCGCGGACGCGGAAAATGAAGTTGCCGGGCGTGATCTCGTTACGGAAAGATTTACCGATCTGACCGATACCGAACGGCACGCGCATACGGGTGGAGCGTTGAACGTTCTCGAAGTTGACGAAGATACCCTGCGCCGTTTCGGGACGGAGGTAGACCGTGTTCACGGAATCTTCGGTTACGCCTTGGAAGGTCTTGAACATAAGGTTGAACTTACGGATAGGCGTGAAATCGGAGTTGCCGCAGATGGGGCAAGCGATCTTATGCTCGGCGATGAACGATTCGAGTGCGTCGTTGTCCATGCTCTCCACTTTGACGTTGAGTTTGTGTTTCTCTACGTATTTTTCCACGAGGTTGTCCGCGCGGTGGCGGGCTTTACAGGACTTACAGTCCATCAAGGGATCGGAGAACCCGCCGAGATGTCCCGACGCTTTCCACGTGCGGGGGTTCATCAAAATGGCGCAATCCAGACCCGTATTGTAGCGGTTTTCCTGTACGAACTTTTTCCACCACGCTTTTTTGACGTTGTTTTTAAGCTCCACGCCCAAAGGACCGAAGTCCCACGTGTTGGCAAGACCGCCGTATATCTCGCTGCCGGGGAAGATAAAGCCCCTGTTTTTGCAAAGGGAAACGAGTTTTTCCATCGTCACCGCTCTTTTCTCTGCCATAACT
>JBGVLV010000001.1:0-36582 GCA_045124465.1 Candidatus Scatosoma sp. | reverse complement strand
AAAACTGCATGAGGTCTTCCGCAGATGCTGCATCTCGTATAAGCTCTCGTAGAGAACTTAGGCGTCTTTTGCTGTTTATTAATCATTGACTTCTTTGCCATGTTCGTTTCTCCTTACTTCTTGAAAGGCATACCGAGTGCTTTAAGCAACTCTCTTGCCTCTTCATCGGTGTTTGCCGTCGTAACGATCGCTACGTCCATACCTCTGATCTTTTCTACCTGATCGTACGTGATTTCGGGGAAGATCAGTTGTTCTTTCAAACCAACCGAGTAGTTGCCGCGTCCGTCGAACGCTTTGTCAGATACACCGCGGAAGTCGCGAAGTCTGGGAAGTGCGATGGAAACGAACTTGTCATAGAAATTATACATTCTTTCGCCGCGAAGCGTAACTTTGATACCGACGTTTTGTCCTTCACGAACTTTGAAGTTTGCAACGGATTTCTTCGCCTTCGTCAAGATCGGCTGTTGACCGGAAATGAGTTTGATTTCGTTTTCCGTCAATTGGATCGACTTCGCGTTGTCTTTAATATCTCCGAGACCCGTGTTGATAACAATCTTAACGAGCTTCGGGCATTGCATTACGGATTTGTATCCGAATTTTTTCATAAGATAAGGCACGACTTCTTTTTCGTACTTTTCTTTTACTCTATTCTTATATACTTTCTCTGCCATCTCAACTTACCTCGTTACTTGTTTTCCGTGGGTTCGGTAGCCGTAGCTTCTGCCGCGGGTTTCGCCGCACGCTTTCTCGTTCTCTTCTTGGGAGCTTCTTCCGCAGCCGCCGCAGCTTTCGCCGCCGCTTTCTTGGAATATGCTTTATCGAGAACCGCGCCGCAAGCGCATACTCTTACCTTCTTGCCGTCCACTACGTTGTGGTGTACTCTCGTTGCTTTGCCGCAAGTAGGGCAAACCACTTTTACGTTAGACGCGTCGATAGGGCCGGGAACTTCCACGATTTTGCTCGTTTCATTCGCTTTTCTTGCTTTCTCGTGCTTCTTTTGAACACGAACGCCCTCTACGACTATCGTATTTGCCTTGGGGGACGTGGCAAGGACTTTTCCCTGTACGCCTTTGTCTTTACCGGCAATTACAAGTACGTTATCATTTACTTTTACGTTCATTGTTTTAGTCCTCCTGACAAATTACAGAACTTCGGGAGCAAGGGAGATAATCTTCATATAGTCTTTATCTCTCAATTCTCTCGCGATCGGCCCAAAGATACGCGTGCCTTTGGGTTGTTTTTGGTTATCGATGATGACGGCTGCGTTTTCGTCGAATTTAACGAACGTTCCGTCTGCTCTTCTGATACCTTTTGCACTTCTAACGATGACCGCTTTCACAACGTCGCCTTTCTTTACCGCGCCGCCGGGCGTCGCCGTCTTGACGGACGCTACGATCACGTCGCCGATGTTGCCTGTCTTTCGGAAGGAGCCGCCTAATACTCTGATGCACATAAGCTCTTTCGCACCGCTGTTGTCAGCCGCTTTGAGCCTTGTCTGAGGTTGTATCATAACTTCTTTCTCTCCTTTAATTACTTAGCTTTCTCGACGATCTCAGCAACGCGCCAGTTCTTGTCCTTGCTGAGCTTTCTCGTCTCGACGATACGCACTTTGTCGCCTACGCCGCATTCGTTTGCCTCGTCGTGCGCTTTGATGCGTTTGGTTTTCGTGATGGTCTTTTTGTAAAGCGGGTGCTTGCTCTTGTCGCTGATTTCCACAACGACCGTCTTATCCATCTTATCGGATACGACAAGTCCTACTCTTTCTTTTCTCAAATTTCTTTCCATAATCGTTGTCCTCCGATGTTACGCTTTGAGCTCTCTCGCACGGATCTCCGTGTTCACGCGAGCGATATCTCTCTTGCAGGTTCTGATGGAAACGGGGTTTTCAAGCTGACCGGACGCCTGGCGGAAACGAAGGTTGAAAAGTTCGCTTTTGAGTTCCGCAAGCTTTGCTACAAGCTCTTCGCTCGTCATTTCTTTCACTTCTTTTGCTTTCATTATTGTTCACCGCCTTCTGCCGTTTCGGTTTCAGCCGCTACGACTTCTTTCTTTACAAACTTGCACTTTACGGGAAGTTTGTGCGCCGCAAGACGCATAGCCTCTCTCGCTACGTCCTCGCTCACGCCTGCCATTTCGAACATTACGCGACCGGGTTTTACGACCGCTACCCAGTATTCGACCGAACCTTTACCGGAACCCATACGCGTTTCCGCAGGTTTCTTCGTGATCGGCTTGTGGGGGAAGATGTCGATCCATACTTTACCGCCACGCTTGATAAATCTCGTCATTGCGATACGGGCTGCCTCGATCTGGTTGGATTTGATCCAGCCAAGCTCTTCGGATACGAGTCCGTATTCGCCGTACGCGATAACGTTACCCTTCGTCGCTTTACCTTTCATCGTTCCACGATGCTGTCTGCGTCTTTTTACTCTCTTGGGAATTAACATTACTGTTCGCCTCCTTCATTCGCGGGTTTCTTCGCGCTCTTGATCACTTCGCCCTTGTAGATCCAGCACTTAACGCCGATCATACCGAACGTGGTGTGCGCCTCTGCGAAACCGTAATCGATGTCCGCGCGGAGCGTTTGAAGGGGAATAGAACCTTCGTGATATTGCTCGCTCCTTGCGATCTCCGCGCCGTCAAGACGGCCGCTGACCATCATTTTGATGCCTTTTACGCCCGCTCTCATCGAACGACCGATCGCCTGTTTCATACAACGTCTGAACGACATACGCTTTTCAAGCTGCGCCGCTACGCCTTCCGCAACGAGTTGCGCGTCGCAATCGGGCTTTCTCACTTCCGTGATGTTGATGCTTACCGCTTTGCCGTTCGTGAGCTTTGCAAGGTCTTTCTTGATCACTTCTATCTCGCTGCCGCCCTTGCCGATGATGACGCCGGGACGAGCCGTATAGATGGTGACGACGATCCTTGCCGCCGCGCGCTCGATCAGGATCTTGCTGACCGCAGCCGCGTAGTACTTCTTTTTAAGGAAGTTACGGATCACGTTGTCTTCTTTAAGGAATTTGGAGAATTCTTTCTTATCCGCATACCAGGTGGTGTTCCAACCGTTGATAACGCCGACTCTCAAACCGTGAGGATTAACTTTCTGTCCCATTGTTATACTTCTCCTTCCAATTTCTTAACGTCCAAAATAACCGTGATATGGCTCGTTCTCTTTAAGATCGCGTGCCCTCTTCCCTTGGAAACGGGCTGCATTCTTTTGAGCATCTGTCCACCGTCTGCGAAACATTCCGCAACGTACAGATCGTTTCTGTCCATACCCATATTGTGCTCTGCATTCGCCGCCGCGGACATCAGAACTTTCTTTACCGCTACGGCGCTGCCGTTTACGCTATAATCGAGTATCGCTTTCGCCTCTTTGTAGCTCTTTCCGCGAATCAAAGCGAGAACCGTTCTCACCTTGTAAGGGGAAACTCTGATATATTTAGCGACCGCATAAGGGCGCTTTTCTTTATTCGCTGCGACCCTTTCCGTCTTTTTCTTCATATTCGTTGCCATTTCTCTATTTCTCCTTATTTACCGGGCGTCGTAGTTTTCGCGGTGTGACCGTGGAACGTTCTCGTGGGTGCGAACTCGCCGAGCTTGCAACCGATCATATCTTCCGTTACGTATACGGGTACGTGTTTACGTCCGTCGTATACCGCGATCGTGTGTCCGACGAAATCGGGGAAAATCGTAGATGCTCTCGACCAGGTTTTGATGACCTTCTTCTCGTTCGATTTGTTCATAGCCTGGATCCTGCTCAAAAGCTTTGCCTCGACGTAAGGTCCTTTCTTAACGCTTCTTGACATTTTTCAAATCCTCCGATTAGTTAATTCTCTTGAGAATGAACTTGTTCGTTGCATTCTTCTTCTTTCTCGTCTTATAGCCGAGCGCGGGTTTACCCCAAGGCGTCATAGGACCGGCATGACCTACCGGAGCCTTACCTTCACCACCGCCGTGAGGGTGGTCGACAGGGTTCATTACCGAACCTCTGACTTCGGGTCTTAAACCGAGGTATCTCGCCTTACCTGCTTTACCGAGGGAAACGAGTTCGTGATCGACGTTGCCTACCTGACCGATGGTCGCACGGCACTTCAAGAGCACGTATCTCATTTCGCCGCTGGGCATACGAAGGGTCGCGTACTTGCCTTCCACAGCCATGATCTGCGCGGAAATACCTGCGCTGCGCGCGATCTGACCGCCCTTGCCGGGGGTAAGCTCGATGTTGTGTACCATCGTACCTACGGGAATGTTTTCAAGAGGCAGAGCGTTGCCGACTTTGATGTCCGCTTTCGCGCCGCTCATTACCTTGTCCCCTACGTTCAGACCTACGGGAGCAAGGATATACGACTTCACGCCGTCTGCGTATACAAGGAGCGCGATGTGCGCACTTCTGTTGGGATCGTACTGAATGCTCTTAACGGTCGCGGGGATATCGTCCTTCGATCTCTTGAAATCGATGATACGGTATTTTCTGCGGTTACCGCCGCCGATGTGTCTGGTCGTGATACGACCGAGGTTGTTACGGCCGCCGCTGTGGCGCTGATCGTGGAGCAAAGCTTTTTCGGGCTTTGCGCCGACCGTCAGATCGTCGTTGGTCAGGACGGTTACGAAACGGCGTCCCGCCGACGTGGGTTTATATGATTTGATAGCCATTTTTCTCTTTCCTCCTGATTAGGTCAACGATTCGAAGAATTCGATCGCCTTGCTGTCCTCTTTCAAGGTGACGATCGCTTTCTTGCGATCGGGCGTATAGCCTTCGTGACGTCCCATTCTTTTGAGCTTACCTTTGCAGGTAACGGTGTTTACTTTCGCGACCTTTACGCCGAACAGCTTTTCGACAGCCGCTTTGATCTCGATCTTGTTAGCGTCTTTCTTTACGTAGAACGTATATTTCTTGGACGCGATCCCGTCGTAGCCCTTTTCGGTGAGGACGGGTTTCAAAATAATATCCTCTGCAAACATTACGCGTTTACCTCCTGGAATTTCTCGACAGCCGCTTTCGTCATAACCACTTTGTTATTCGCAACGACTTCGTAGGTGCTAAGCTGCGCCAAAGGCAACGTCGCAAGTTTGGGAAGGTTCGCCGCCGCGCGGATCACGTTGATATCGTCGTTATCCATAACTACGATCGCGGACTTGTTCAGTCCGAGCGCTTTTGCGAACGCCGCCATTTCCTTCGTCTTGGGAGCGGAAACTTTAAGCTCGTCTACGACGATGAATTCGCCGTCCGCTACCTTCTTGGAAAGCGCCGAGTAAAGCGCCGCTTTCTTTGCCTTATCGTTCATCTTCTTCGAGAAGTCGCGGGACTTGGGTGCGAACACTACGCCGCCCTTGATCCATTGCGGTGCGCGAATGGAACCTTGACGGGCGCGACCCGTGCCCTTTTGACGCCAGGGTTTGATACCGCCGCCTCTTACTTCCGTTCTCGTGAGGGTGGATTTCGTACCCTGTCTTTCGTTTGCAAGACGGGTCACGACTGCCTGATGAATCAAAGATTCTTTATATTCGACGCCGAATACGTTGTCGTTCAGTTCGATCTCGCCGACTTCCGCGCCGCTCATATTCAATACTTTAATAGCCGCCATTTGTATTCACTCTCCTTATTTGCTCTTCACGCTGTCCGAAATGGTAACGATGCTACCTTTGGGTCCGGGGATAGCGCCTTTGATGAGGATCGCGTTTCTGTTCAGGTCTACCTTGACGACTTCAAGGTTCTGAATGGTTACGTTTTCCACACCGTACTGACCTGCGAGGTGTTTGTTCTTGAAAACTCTCGAAGGGGAGCTGATGGAACCCATAGAACCGGGTTCTCTGTGTACGGGGCCGGTACCGTGCGTCATCTTCAATCTCTGTTGATTCCATCTCTTGATTACGCCCGTGAACCCGTGACCTTTCGTCACGCCCGATACGTCTACCTTGTCCCCTGCCGCGAACACGTCCGCTTTCAGCTCCGCGCCGACTTCGTACGTTTCCGCGTTCGCCACTCTGATCTCTTTAAGCACTTTGTGGGGTTTAACGCCCGCTTTCTTGTACTGTCCGAGTTCGGGTTTGGTAAGCGCTTTTTCGCTCGTTTCGATAAATCCGAGTTTCAAAGCCGCATAACCGTCTTTCTCCACCGTCTTTACCTGCACTACGGGGCAGGGACCTGCCTCCACTACCGTGACGGGGATCAACTTCCCGTCTTCTGCAAACAGTTGGGTCATTCCAACTTTGCGACCGATGATTGCTTTATTCATTGATAAAGTTCACTCCTTAAATTTTTTTATCTCGAATACCTTTAAAAGTATTTCTCGGCTGATTAGTTATTTCCCGATCAAAGCTTGATCTTGATGTCCACGCCTGCGGGGAGGTGAATGGAATCGAGCAGCTTCGCGTTGGGGGAATAGATGTCGATGATTCTCTTGTACGTTCTCATTTCGAACTGTTCGCGGGAATCCTTATACTTGTGCGGGGAACGAAGGATCGTTACGATCTCTCTTTCCGTGGGAAGGGGGATAGGACCGGAGATCTTTGCTCCGCTCTTCTTCATCGTTTCCACGATGCGGCTTGCCGCCTCGTCAACGAGTTCGTGGTCGTACGCCGCCAACTTGATTCTGATTTTCTGTACTGCCATTTGTGTTACTCCTTTTACCGTTTATACTAACATTTTATTTACCGTGTCAACTCACCCGTGTGTATCGAGGTCTTACGCAAAATTAAAAACTCTCGTTTCGATACCGAGCGTTTTTACGCAAAGCCTCGGTTAGTCGCAGGAATCAAGTCCCACTTTTGTCAACGGAAATTATCTGTCAGGGCGGCTTTTGCCTTGAAATTTCAGTAACTTCCCGCATCAACCCATACACCGCGTTATTACACAGCCTAACTATAATACCAAATTTGCAACCCCGTGTCAAGCGTTTGAACGAAATTTTTCAAAATTTTTTGAATTTTTTCGAAAAACGCGCATATTTTCCCGTTTTCGGAATACGCGCCCCTTATTTTCCGTCCGTTTATTGCCGTTTTTCCGTGTTTTTATACCTCTATACACTTCCTTATATTATATATAATAAAAGACTTGCCCGAAGTTTTCCCTTTGGACAAGTCTTCTTTATCAAATGCGGAAAGTTTACTTTTGCTTATATTTTTCCAAAAGTTCTTCTTTCTTTTGTTTGAGCGCGGTCTTTGCCGCCGTTTCCGCGTCCGCGATCGCCCGTTCCATCGTCTGGCGAGCGGCCGCAAGCGTTTCTTCCGCCTTACCTTATATTAAACAACACAAACTCCCGTTTTGTTGCGTTTGACCGCGCCTTTTCAAAAAAGTCGCCCGAATTTTCGGACGGCTTTTCCCTCGTTTGTTATTTGTTCTTTTCTTTCGATCTCGCTTTCGCGCGAAGTTCGCTGTCCAGAATACGCTTGCGGATACGCAGGCTCTTGGGCGTGACTTCCAGAAGTTCGTCGTCCGCGATAAATTCAAGGCACTCTTCGAGGCTCATCTTGCTGACGGGAATGAGTGTGAGCGCGTCGTCGCTGTTCGACGAACGGGTATTCGTCAGGTGCTTGGTCTTGCAAACGTTCACGTTGATGTCGTCGGCGAGGTTGGTATAACCCACGACCATACCCTGATACACGGGCGTACCGGGCGTTACGAACAGCGTACCTCTGCCCTGCGCGTTGAACAAGCCGTACGCCACCGCCTCGCCCGTTTCGTGCGCGACGAGCGAACCCGTGTTACGGCGTTGCATATCCCCTTTGTACGGTTCGTACGAATAGAAGATGGTGTTCATAATACCCTGTCCTTTCGTATCCGTCAAAAACTCGCTCTTATACCCGAACAGTCCGCGGGAAGGAACGGTGAATTCGAGGCGCATACGGTTGCCGATCGCCGTCATCTGAATGAGGTTGCCCTTGCGGTTGCCCATCGCCGAGAACACGGGTCCCGTCATATCTTCGGGCACGTCCGCGACGAAACGTTCGATGGGTTCGTGGCGCACGCCGTCTATGTCTTTATACAGCACTTTGGGCGTGGATACCTGGAACTCGTACCCTTCGCGGCGCATCGTTTCGATGAGAATGGAGAGGTGCATTTCCCCTCTGCCGCAAACGCGGAAACTGTCCGCCGAGTCGGTGTCGTTGACTCGCAACGATACGTCGCGGAGCAATTCCTTATACAGTCTGTCGCGGAGCTGACGGGTGGTGACGAACTTACCCTCTTTCCCCGCGAACGGGCTGTCGTTGACGGAGAAGGTCATTTCCACCGTCGGGTCTTCGATCTTGACGAATTGCACGGGTTCGACCTTGGACGGTTCGCAGACCGTATCGCCGATATTCAGACCGTCGATCCCCGAGAATACGACGATGTCGCCCGCTTTCGCCTCCGTTACGGGTACCCGTTCCAGACCCTCGATCTGATAGAGGTTGACGATCTTGCAGTTCGTGCGTACCTTGGGTTCGTTGAAATTGCAAACGGAAACGGGTTCGTTCGCGCGGATCACGCCGCGTTCGATACGGCCGATACCGATACGGCCGACGAACTCGCTGTAATCGATACAGGAAACGAGCAGTTGTCCCGCGCCGTCCACGTCCATATCCATAGGGGGAATGGTTTCCAGAATGGTATCGAAAAGCGGATCGAGGTTGGGTTCTTGCTTATCGGGCGTGAGCGACGCCGTACCCTGCCGTCCGCAACAGTAGACGATGGGACTGTCGAGTTGCTCGTCCGTCGCGTCGAGGTCCATCATCAAAAGCTGCATTTCCTCCACGACCTCCGCGATACGCGCGTCGGGACGGTCCACTTTATTGATGACGATGATGGTTTTAAGCCCCAACGCCAACGCCTTTTGCATAACGAAACGGGTCTGCGGGAGCGGACCTTCCGCCGCGTCCACGAGAATGAGCGCGCCGTTCACCATTTTGAGAACGCGTTCCACCTCGCCCGAGAAGTCGGCGTGACCGGGCGTATCGACGATGTTTATCTTCACGCCCTTATAATGCGCGGACGTGTTCTTTGCGAGTATGGTGATGCCGCGTTCCCGTTCGAGATCGCCCGAGTCCATAACTCTGTCCTGTACCTGTTGATTTTCGCGGAATACCCCGCCCTGCGCCAACATTTCGTTGACGAGCGTCGTCTTGCCGTGGTCTACGTGCGCGATGATCGCCACGTTTCTCAAATCGTTTCTGATCACTTTGGTAAATGCTCCTTACGTTTTAAACTTTTTAACTTAATTATTTTAATACTTTTTCACGCGAATGACAAGAAAAAACACGCCCGCGCGAGAATATTTTTCTCTAAAAATACAAAAAAATCCCGCGAACCGTCCTTTCGACGCGCGGGAACTTCTTTTCCGTTCCGATCAAAGCGGTCTTACTCCGTTATTTTTGTATCTCGTGAACCGAACGGTGTACCCGTTGTCCTCGATCCGTTCGCCCTCGTCCACGCAAACGAAATTTCCGTCCTTGTCGAGATCGGGGAAAAACACCGTCGCGCCGCCGACCGCGTCCACCTTGGTCACCAACGCCTCGTGGCAATAGGGCAAAAGTTCTTTATACACCGCGCCGCCGCCCACGACGTAAATGTCCTCGTTTTCCCGCTTTTTCATCTCCGCTTTGAGCGTTTCAAAATCGCGGACGATAATGCAGTCGTCGCGTACCTGCCCCCTCGAAAGCACGATGTTGACGCGGTTTTTCAAAGGTTTCCCGTTCGGGAAAGAACGGAGCGTGTTGCCGCCTAAAACGACGGTATGTCCGCTCGTCGTTTCGCGGAAAAATTTCATATCCTTGGGCAGGGAAAACATCATATCGTTGTCCTTGCCTATCCCCCATTCCCTGTCGGCGTGTACGATAGCGCGTATCATAAAATTCTCCTTATATCAGATGGCTACGGGTATTTTCGTTTCCAACGTTTCGTATTCGTAGTCCACGAGTTTGAAACTGTCCACCGTAAAGTCGTAAAAGTCGGTCACGTTCGGATCGACGATAAGCTTGGGCGCGGCGTGACGGGGCTTGGAAAGCACCTCTTTCACGATGGGGATATGCCGATCGTAGATATGCGCGTCGGCGATCACGTGCACAAGCTCGCCCGCTTTGAGTCCCGATACCTGCGCGAACATTATCAAAAGCACCGCGTACTGCACCACGTTCCAGTTGTTCGCCGTCAGCATATCGTTGGAACGCTGATTGAGGATACCGTTCAAAGTATCGCCCGAAACGTTGAACGTCATCGAGTACGCGCAAGGGTACAGGTTCATTTCGTGCAGGTCTTGGAAGTTATAGATATTCGTCATAATGCGGCGGCTGGCGGGGTTGTGTTTGAGATCGTACAGCACCCTGTCCACCTGATCGAATTCGCCCTCTTTGTATTTGTGTTTCACGCCGAGCTGATAGCCGTACGCCTTGCCGATACTGCCCGTTTCGTCCGCCCACGAATCCCAGATATGCGATTTGAGGTCGCGGATATTGTTGCTCTTTTTCTGCCATATCCAAAGCAACTCGTCCACGCAGGACTTGAACGCCGTACGCCGCAAAGTGAGAATGGGAAATTCCTTTTGCAGATCGTAGCGATTGACGATACCGAATTTTTTCACGGTATGCGCGGGTGCGCCGTCCTCCCATTTGGGGCGCACGTTAAGTTCCGTGTCCCAAAAACCGTTGTCCATAATGTCTTGCATATTCTGCGCGAAAATATCGTCCGCTCTGCTCATTCGTCTGCACCGCCTTTTTGTTTTTCGAGAACTATTATAACATACTTTTCCCCCTCCCGTCAACGGTTGGAAGAAAAAATCGGGAAATTTCCGTGAAAACAAAATCTTTTTTCGGATTATTTTTCCAAAACGTTGACAAAATCGAAAAAAACGGGTATTATATATACGTACGAAAAAAAATATGTAAGGAGAATTCTCACTCTATGAACAAGAAAACCGTAAAAGACGTGGAAGTCAAAGGCAAAAAAGTCCTCGTAAGATGCGACTTTAACGTACCTATGAAAGACGGCGTTATCACGGACGAAAACCGTATCGTCGGCGCGCTCCCCACCATCAAATATCTGATGGAACAAGGCGCGAAAGTCGTGCTTTGCTCGCACATGGGCAAGCCCCACAACGTGTTCGACGAAAAGCTCGAACTCAACAAGAAAGAGAAAGCGAAGATCGCGGCTCTGCCCGAATCCGAACAAGCGGCGGCTACCGCCGAGGCGCTCGAAAAGGCGAAGAAAGACGTGAAAAAACTCACGCTCGCGCCCGTTGCGGCAAGACTGAACGAGCTTTTGGACGGCAAGGTCACGTTCGCGACCGACGTTATCGGCGACGACGCGAAGGCGAAGGTCGCGGCATGTAAGGAGGGCGAATGCGTGCTCCTTGAAAACCTGCGTTTCCACAAGGGCGAAGAAAAGAAAACGCCCGAATTCATGCAGGCGCTCGCAAGCTATTGCGAAGTATACGTGAACGACGCGTTCGGTACGGCGCACCGCTCCCACGCCTCCACCGCGGGTATCGTGGAAGAAGGTCTTGTCAAGACGGCGGCTTGCGGGTTCTTGATCGAGAAGGAACTCTCCGTTATGGCGGACACCCTCGAAAATCCCCAGCGCCCCTTCGTCGCGATCCTCGGCGGCGCGAAAGTTGCGGATAAGCTCAACGTTATCTCCAACCTGCTCGAAAAGTGCGACACGCTCGTCATCGGCGGCGGTATGGCTTACACCTTCATCAAAGCGAAAGGCGGCAAGATCGGCACTTCGCTCGTGGACGACGAAAAGGTCGAATACTGCAAGGAAATGATGCAGAAAGCCGAATCCCTCGGCAAACAGCTCGTTCTTCCCGTAGACACCGTTGCGGCGAAAGAATTCCCCAACCCCATCGACGCTCCCATCGAAACGACGGTCGTTCCCTCTATGGAGATCCCCGACGATATGATGGGTCTCGATATCGGTCCCGAAACCAAGAAAATGTTCGCGGAAGTCGTTGCAAACGCGAAGTCCGTCATCTGGAACGGCCCTATGGGCGTGTTCGAGAACCCTATCCTTGCGGAAGGAACGAAAGCGGTCGCGCAGGCGCTTGCGAACGCATACGGCAAGGCTACGACCATCATCGGCGGCGGCGACAGCGCGGCGGCGGTGCAGGTGCTCGGTTTTGCGGATAAGATGACCCACATCTCGACGGGCGGCGGCGCGTCGCTCGAACTGTTCGAGGGCAAGGTACTTCCCGGTATCGCTTGTCTGAACGACAAATAATCTGTAACGAAACGGTTGCGAGGGCGATGAGATATTCGCCCTTGCGCGCTGTAACGTATATCTACACGAAATTTTAGATTTTAATATAAACAGGAGTTATTATGAGAAAACCCATTATCGCAGGTAACTGGAAAATGAACAACACCGCCTCCGAAGGCGTAGCGCTCGTCAACGCGATCGCTCCCCTCGTCAAAGACGCGAATTGCGACGTCGTCGTTTGCGTTCCCGCCATCGATATCCCCGCCGTGAGCGAGGCTTTGAAAGGCACGAACGTCAAACTCGGCGCGGAAAACGTACACTTCGCGGAAAAAGGCGCGTACACGGGCGAGATCTCCGCGGCGATGCTGCTCGAATACGGCGTGGAATACGTCATCATCGGTCATAGCGAACGCCGTCAGTATTTCGGCGAAACGGACGAAACGGTGAACAAGAGAACGCTCACCGCTTTGAAAGCGGGTCTTACCCCCATCGTCTGCGTCGGCGAATCCCTCGAAGAGAGAGAAACGGGCAAGACGGAAGAAGTACTCGCCACGCAGATCCGCGAGGGCTTGAAAGACATCGAAGATATCAAGAAGATCGTCATCGCTTACGAACCCGTATGGGCGATCGGAACGGGCAAGACGGCTACGGCGCAACAGGCGAACGAAACCATCGGCTTTATCCGTAAGACGGTCGGCGAAATGTTCTGCCCGAAGTGCGCGGACGCGCTCCGTATCCAGTACGGCGGCAGTATGAACGCAGGCAACTGCAAAGAGCTTATGGCTATGCCCGAGATCGACGGCGGTCTGATTGGCGGCGCGTCGCTCAAAGCTAACGATTTCGCGACCATCGTCAACTTCGACAAGTAAGACGGACAAGAAAAAACACGGGGGCAGGTATGCGTTGAACGCGTTACCTCCCCCGCCGTTTTCCGTTTATCCATTCGTTAAAGCACAAATCCACTCATAGAGGTAACACAATGAAAAAACCTTACGCTATCATCATCATGGACGGCTACGGAGTCAATCCCGACGAAAAGGGAAACGCTATTTTGGCGGACGGCAGTAAGTACGTCAACGAACTCAAAAAGAACTATCCCTCCGCCCTCCTCGGCGCAAGCGGTATGTCGGTCGGTCTGCCCGACGGACAGATGGGCAACAGCGAGGTCGGACACCTGAACATCGGCGCGGGGCGTATCGTGTATCAGGATCTTACCAAGATCACGAAAGATATCCGCGACGGCGAATTTTTCAAGAACGCCGAACTCCTCCGCGTTATGCGCGCGGCGAAAGACAACGGCAAAAAACTGCACCTGTTCGGTCTGGTTTCGACGGGCGGCGTGCATAGCCATATCGAGCATTTGTACGCGCTCGTGGAAATGGCGAAAAAGGAAGGCTTGGACAACGTATATATCCACGCGTTCACGGACGGGCGCGACGTCGCTCCCACTTCGGGCGCGGACTTCCTCCAAGACCTGCAAAACAAGCTCGACGAGCTGAACTTCGGCAAGATCGCCTCCGTCGCGGGCAGATATTACGCGATGGACCGCGACAATAACTGGGATCGCGAAGAAAAGGCGTACGATATGCTGACGCTCGGCACGGGCGTTCCCTTCGAGGGCAGCGCGGCGGACGCGGCGAGAGCCTCCTACGCAAACGGCGTTACGGACGAGTTCCTGCTCCCCACCAACCTCACGGAAAACGGTAAGCCCGTAGCGCTCATCGAAAAGAACGACAGTATCGTTTGTTTCAACTTCCGTCCCGACAGAGCGCGGCAAATTTCGAGAATGTTCTCGCAAGAGAAATTCCCCTTTACGGACGCAAAGACGGGCGCGACGCTCGGTTTCGAAAGAAAGACGGGTTTCCTCGCTCCCACGTACGTCGGGTTCGCGGTGTACGATTCGTCGTTTGAGAACGTCGGCGTGGCGTTCCCGCCCGACGAGATCACCAACACTCTGCCCCAGTATATCTCCTCTTTGGGCATGAAACAGCTCCATATCGCGGAAACGGAAAAGTACGCGCACGTGACCTTCTTCTTTAACGCGAAGTTGGAAACGCCCGTCGAAGGCGAAACGCGTATCGTCATTCCCTCCCCCAAGGTCGCGACCTACGATCTGCAACCGGAAATGAGCGCGTACCTCGTCACGGACAAGGTTCTGGAAGAACTCGACAAAGGCGAATACGACGTCGTGATCCTCAATTTCGCGAACTGCGATATGGTCGGTCATACGGGCGTTATGGACGCGGCGGTGAAAGCGGTGCATACCGTGGACGAGTGCGTAAAGAAAGTAACGGACAAGATCCTTGCGATGGGCGGCAGCGCGATCGTAACGGCAGACCACGGCAACGCCGATCAGATGATCGCGGACGACGGCAAGACGGCGTTCACTCAGCACACGACCTTCCCCGTTCCCGTTATCCTCGTTTCCGAGGAATACAAGAACGTTACCCTTCGCGACGGCGGCGTGCTTGCGGACCTTGCGCCCACTCTGCTCGATATTATGAAAGTACCGCAACCCAAGGAAATGACGGGTAAGACCCTGATCAAGTAAATAATAAACGGTAAAAGATCGATCCCCCGCTACGCTTTGCACAAAGCGTAGCGGGGGATTTTTGAATTTTATTCTACTTCCGACTTTACAGCGATTCTTTTAAGAGGAGCTTGACGACGGGCGCGACGTCCGATCCGTCTATAACGCTTACGTATTCGTCGAGCGTTTGCGCCTTTTGCAGATCCCTATACAAATGGAATTTCCGTCCGTTGTTCCCGCAAGCGCGCAACAGTACGGCAAGCGAGCGTTCCTTTTGCCGTTCAAGCTCCGTTTTCAAAGCAAAACGCACTTTTATTTCGTAGCTTGCCGACGGATCGAAAACAAATTTTGCCGCCGCGCAATCGGTCAGTTCCTTTTTCAACGAAAGCTTTTGTCCGTTTTCGTACACCTCTACTTCCCCGTCGGGAATATCCTTAAACAAAACGCGGATCACGCGGTTTTCAGGGATAACGCCGATCTCCCCGCGGGCGGAAATACGGAGTATTTGCATACCTGCCCCTTCCGTTTCGGTGTATTCCGTTTGAAAATCGGTAAATACCTCGCGCGTATCCTCACGCTCTCTGCCGTCCTCGAAGAGGGCGTATTTTCCACAGCCCGTATAGACGGAAACGTCGAGGCGTTCGGGATTATCGCAATGATTTCCCTTATCCGCGGAAAGCGGCAACACGCCGCCCGCGCGAATGAGTACGGGAATGGAATCGAGCGGGCGCAAAAGCGTGCGCTTACTTCCGCCCGCGGGCGAAACGTATCTGTTCCCCGTGAAAATATCCGTCCAAACGCCTTCGGGTATCCACACGTTAAACCGCGTATACCCGTCCGCGCGGCGTTGGCTTGCGGTCGCGTTTTCGCTGTCAAATGTTCCGATAAGCGCGTCATAAGTGCCTCCAAAAAAGTTTTGTAAGTCTATTATAACATAATTTCAACGGTTTTTGTCGTTTATTTTCCTGTTTTTATCATAAATATTACGATTTTACTTGACAAACGCCGTCGGATCGTTTATCATACGGATATGACGTATTTCGAAACCTCGCGGGACAGCGAAATTTTTTATCGGCAAGACGACAACGTTTGCGCCCCGCACATGCACCGCTCGATCGAGTTTTTATACGTAGTAGAGGGCGAAAAACGGGTGTGGCTGAACGGAAAACGCTACGATCTGCAAACGGGGGATTTTATGCTCTGCCCTCCCTATTGCGTACATTGCTACGAGCGCGCGCAAAACGGCGTGCAGATCGCGAAATATATCGACGAGGAGTACGGCAAGCCGCTTACCCTTTCCGCGCTCGCAAGTCGGTTCGGATATTCCCCGAATTATTTTTCGTGGCTGTTCAAACGGCATTTCCAAACGAGTTTTCCGCAATACCTCAACGGGATCCGCGTGCGTAAATCGTTACCCCTTCTGCGAACGAAAAAGGTCTATGCGGTGTGCTACGAATGCGGGTTTAACAGTCCTCAGCAATACTATCTGCATTTCAAAAAATTCTACGGTTGCACCCCGAAAGAGTTTTTAAAAAGCGGAAACCGGAGAGAAAACTGAAATTTTTCGCAAAAGCGCGTAAAAAATACTTGCGTTCTTTTCGCAAGTATGCTATAATCAATTAGTATTTTGAAGAAAAACGGCTAAAAAGGACTGAAATACAATGTTGAATTTAGTGAATTTATTGATCCCCGTTAAGGGCGAGGCATATTATACGCTGCGTATGGCGTTGAGCATTTCGATGATCGCGGTGATGGCAGTCGCGGCGATCGCGGCGGTCGTACTTATTCTGTTGCAACCGAGCAATTCGAGCGGTATCGACGCGCTCGGCGGGTCGAGCGAAACGTTCTTCGGCAAGAACAAAGGCAAGTCGATCGAGGCGAAGATGAAGAAATGGACGTGGATCTGTCTGGTTGTACTCGTGATCTTCTCCATCGCGTTCTACGTATTGCAGATCGAGGCTCTTTGGACTTAAGAAAAAACGAACTTTTTCGGCGGCTTGGATTTTTAAGCCGCCTTTTTTATTGCAAAACCTCTTTACATATTTTTCGGAGGTGCTGTTATGAGCGCAAAAGAACAAATTTTCGAACGTTTCCTCGACGGTACGCTCGCGGGGAAAACGGCGAGCGAAATATGCAAGCTTTTAAAGCTCCCCTATCGTGAAAAAGCCCGTCTTACCGACCTTTTAAACGAGCTTGTCGAGGAAGAAAAACTCTACCTCGACGACGGGGGCAGATACGGGACGAGCGAGCAACTCGGTTTGATAAAGGGCGTCGTTTCGGGCAACGAGCGCGGGTTCGGATTCCTTATGCCCGAGGACAGGGAAACGTACCCCGACGACTTTTTCATTCCCCGCAGAAAACTGCGCGGCGCGCTCCACGGCGACCGCGTTCTGGCGATGAGAACGTACGGCGCGGAGGGCGACGAGGTGAGCGTGGTCAAGATCCTCGAACGCGGTTATCCGCAGATCGTCGGCACGTTCCGCCGCGACAACCGCGCGGGGTATCTGTTCCCCGACGAAAAGAAATTCTCGACGGAAATCTATATCCCTCTTTCCGACTGTTTCAATATACCGAACGGCGTGAAAGCGGTGGCGAAGATAAATTCTTATCCCCGCGGCAAAGCGCCCGGAGGCAAGATCGTCGAAGTGCTCGGCGAGGAGGAGGACTTTTTCGCCGAAGAACTCTCCATCATACGTTCGTACGATCTTCGCGAGGAGTTCCCGCCGCACGTGGAGAAAGAGGCGAAAAAACAACAAAACAAGGGCATTTCCCCGCAGGATATTGAAAATCGTCGGGATTTCCGCGGTCTACCGATCGTCACCATCGACGGCGAGGACACGCGGGACATCGACGACGCCGTTTCCCTTGAAAAGAAGAACGGCGAATATCTCCTCGGCGTGCATATCGCCGACGTTTCGCACTACGTCGCCTACCGTTCGCCTTTGGATATGGAGGCGTTCGAACGCGGTACGAGCGTGTACTTCCCCGACTGCGTTCTGCCTATGCTCCCCCGCGCCCTGTCCAACGGGATCTGTTCCTTGAACGAGGGCGAAGATCGGCTCACCCTTTCCTGTCTTATGCGTATCAATCAAAAAGGCACGGTCAAAAGCAGCGAGATCGTCGAGGGCGTGATACGTTCGGCGCATAAAATGACCTATCGCGAGGTCACGAAAATACTCGACGGGGACAAGGAAACGACGGAAAAATACGCGGACGTCAAAGACATGGTATTCCTGTTTGCCGAACTCACCCGCATTTTACAGAAAAAGCGGGAACAAAAAGGCAGCGTTACGCTCGACGTCAAAGAGGCGAAGATACTTTTCGACAAGGAAACGAACGAGATCAGTATTCCCGACTACGAGCGCGCGTTCTCTTATCAGATCATCGAGGCGTTTATGGTGCTTGCGAACGAAACGGTCGCGGAATATATGCAGTCCATCGAGGCGCCGTTCGTCTACCGTATCCACGAAAAGCCCAACGAGGAAAAGGCGGCCGCCTTCCGCGCGTTCGCGCAAGGCCTCGGTCTTACCGCCCGTTTCTCGGCAAGCGACGTCAAGCCCTACGACTATCAGAACCTGTTGCGCGCGGCGGAAAACCACCCCGCGTACGCGGTTCTCAACCGCGTAATGCTCCGTTCTATGCAAAAGGCGCGCTACTCGCCCGAGAACTTGGGGCATTTCGGTTTGGCGAGCGAATGTTACTGCCATTTCACCTCCCCTATCCGCCGTTATCCCGACCTGTGCATACACCGTATCATCAAAGAGGTTCTCCACGGCGGATACGAACGCGCTTTACAGCGTTACGGCGATTTCGTCGAACGCGCGGCGGCGCAGTCCTCCGAACGCGAACGCAGAGCCGCGGACGCCGAACGGGACGTGGACGATCTCTATAAAACGATGTATATGAGCGAACGTATCGGCGAGGAATACGAGGCGGTCGTTTCGGGCGTGACCTCGTTCGGGCTGTTCGCCGAACTGCCCAACACCATCGAGGGGTTCATACCCATCGAAACGCTGTACGGGGAATTCAAATTCGACCCCGACAGATTCAAACTGGTCGGTCGGACGGAAACGTACACGATCGGCGAAGTTTTAAAAGTCAAGGTCGTGGACGTGGATTTCTATCGGCGCAGAACGGAGTTCCGACTGCTCGGCAAAGCCGCGGCCACACAAACGGAGAATAACGTATGAAGATCATAGCGACGAATAAAACGGCGACGTTCGAATACTTTATCGAGGAACGATACGAGGCGGGTATCGTGCTCGAAGGCAACGAGATCAAATCCCTGCGCCTCGGGAACGTGAATATGAACGACAGTTTCTGTTTCCTCCGCGAGGGCGAAGTTTCCGTGAAAAATATGCATATCGCCTTATACGACAAATCGGACGCGTTCAGCACCCGCGACTCCCGCCGCGACCGCAAATTGCTCCTGCACAAGAGCGAGATCGCCAAGATCGCGGGCAAGATCAACCGTCAGGGCTATACTCTCGTCCCCCTCAAACTGTATTTCAAAGACGCGCTCGTGAAAATGGAAGTCGCGCTCTGCCGCGGCAAACATACTTACGACAAGAAACAGGCGCTCGCCGACCGCGACGTGAAACGTTCCGTCGATCGCGAGATCAAAAACGCGGGATTTTAAGCAAGCCCCACTCGTCGAAGTTCGATACAGAACGCCACTCGTCGAAAGGCTTAGATACAGTACGCCACTCATCAAACGATTTAGATACAAAGCGTTACTCGTTGAAAGAGTTCGATACAGTACGCCACTCGTCGAACGGTTTAGATACGAGCAAGACAAGAAGAAAGAGCATTTTCGACGGGAGATTTCCGCTCGCCCGTCGAAGTTCGATACAGTACGCCACTCGTCGAAAGGCTTAGATACGAGTAAGACGAGGCGCGCGAGGCTTTCCGACAGGAGATGTACGTTTAGTACACGAGTGAGGAAAACGTAGCGCAACGATGTATTACGAAGTATATAAGACTTTCATTCCCTAAATAATCCGCGGTGCCGCGTTTCCACTAAGTGATACTGCTTTCGCGGTTTGAAATCGGCGAAAACGGGGCTTTGCGGCGAGGCGAAGGCGATCGCACCCGAAACGTCGGCGATCATGCAATACCCGTCCGCGCAAAAGAAAATGGGTACGCCGTAACAATAGGCGTGCGCGCGGAGTAGAGAAGTATGCACGTTTTCCGACCGCCCGAACGGACAGACGATAAAATCGCTGCCGCAGATCGCGAGCGAACGCACGACGTCGGGAAAGTTCAGATCTTCCGCGACGACCACGCCCATACGCCCCGCCTTGGTTTCGTAAACGCGCAGCGCCGCGCCGCTCGCGCACTCGCCGTCTATCACGTTGAGCATATCCGACACGCCCGCAAGCCGTCCGTTCTCCGCCACGAGAACGGATCTTCTTTTATGCCCGCGCGCGTTCGTCGTATACCCGCAGACAACGATATTCTTGCCCGACTTCGAAAGCAACGCCGCCTCCTCGAAATAGTTGGTCTCGCCTTTGAGTTCCCGTTCGTAGCTCACTTCCACGCCGCCGCCGAACCCGAATAAGACAATATCCGCCCGTTCCGTTTCCGATAAGGTTTCATTTTCCGTTTCTTTCGTTTCTTTCGTTTGCTCCCTGAACTCGCCGAGCGTGCCTTTACTGACAAAACAAATCCGCATACCGCTCCTCCTTCTCCTTTATTATACCCAAACGCCGCCGAAAAGGTGACGATTTCCCCGCGCGCAAGCGTATAGTATAGTAAGGAACTTTTTTCGCGCGGTATATTCCGCAACGGAAACGAAGATACTTATATAAGCGTTTTTAAGGGGGAACAACACTATGTTTTGGTTAGGCTTATCTATCGGTATCGTACTCGGCGGGAACTTGGGCGTGATCGTGATGACCCTCTTCCGTATCAATAAAAGCTAAGGATCGGCGGTTTATACCGCCGATCCTCGTTTCGCGCATAAAACCTGTCCCGTTTACAAATACTTTTTCTATGCAACATTCCCTTTTTAAACGTTCGTTACTTACCGCCGCGATCGCGGCGTTCGCTCTTTGTCCCGCCTGCCATACCGCGCAAAACGCTCCCGACCCGTCCGCGCCCGCCACGCCCACGATCCCGACTACGCCGATCCGACCGTTGTCCCCGTCCGACGATTTTTCGCCGTTCGATCCGTTCGACCCGATAGAATTGCTCGGCGAAACGACCCCGTCGGTCTGGGACGTGTCCGATATCGATATTTCGGAGATAGACCTGACGAGAAAGCTCATCGCGTTCACCTTCGACGACGCGCCGAGCAAAACGCTGGAAAATATCCTCGCGGTGTTCACCGCTTTCAACGAGAATAACCCCGATTGCAAAGCCACCGCGACGGTGTTCTGTAACGGTCATCTGATGGACAATACCTCCACGCACACCCTGCGCACCGCCTACGCGCTCGGTTTCGAACTGGGCAATCACACCTTTTCCCACGTCGATCTGACCGCCCTTTCCCCGAGCAAGCTCCGCGAGGAGATCGACAGCACGGACAAGCTCCTGTCGGCGGTGGACGGGAAGGCGCAGCACCTTTTCCGCGCGCCGTTCGGGAAGATCAACGACGAGGTGAAAGCCGCCATCACCACGCCCGCGTTCAACTGGACGATCGACACGCTGGACTGGCGGGGCATACCCGCGAAAAAGATATACGACGCCGTATGGTCGAACAAGTTCTCGGGCGCGATCGTGCTGATGCACGACGGCTACGAAAACACCGTGACCGCTTTAAAACGGCTGTTGCCCGACCTCAAAGCGGACGGCTACCAGGTCGTCGGGATCTCGGCTATGGCGAAAGCGCACAGCTGTCCGCTCCGTTGCGGGAGCTTATATATTCGCGCACGCAAAAACGGGACCTCCGCTTAAAGCGCGGTCCCGTTTTCCGCTTTGCATTATTCGTTATACGTTCTCGTAAACGGAACGTTTCAAAACGCCGACGTACGGCAGATTTCTGTACCGCTCGGCATAATCCAGACCGTACCCCACTACGAACTCGTCCTCGATGTCGAAACATTTGTATTCGGGTTCGATCGGGACTTCGCGGCGGGCGGGCTTGTCGAGCAAGGTCACGATATTCACGCTCGACGGTCCGCGGGAATGGAGCAATTTTTTGAGGTTGTACAGGGTGTTCCCCGAATCGATAATATCCTCGACGATAAGTACGTCGCGACCCGCAATATCCGTCGAAAGATCTTTCTTGATCTTGATCTCGCCCGACGATTTCGAACCGTTGCCGTACGAAGATACCGACATAAAGTCGATGGTGATCGCCGTTTTCATATTCCGAATGAGGTCGGTAAAGAACACGACGCTGCCCTTCAAAATACATACGACGACGGGCGTTCTGCCCTCGTACAGCTTGTCGAGCTGTTTTGCCACCGCTTTCACGCGCTTGGCGATCTGTTTTTCCGTCAACATGACGTATTCCACGTCGGGATTCGTTTCGATCATAATTTTTTTCCTTCCTTGGTATTTTTATTTTATTTTAATTTATTTCTTTCGTAATAACAGATATACTGCGTTTTCCGTTTCCGCCGTCACCTTGACCTTCTCGGCGATCTCCACGCCGCACACCGCGTACACCTCGCCGCTGTCCCGCGCCGCCAAGAGGGGCAGATACGCCCGTTCCTCGACGGGCAGTTTTTTCTCGTTGAAGAACTTTTTCAAGCTCTTGCTCCCGCCGCCGAACTTCTCGATCCGATCGCCCTCGCGCCGAAACCTGAACACCGCGTCCGTGGGCAATTTGTCCTTGTCCAGCCTTAAAATCTTCCAAACGCCCCCGTCCTCTTTCGGCGGGTCTTTTTCCACACTCACCGCATACCTGCCCCCGTCGAACCCGCTTTCCCCGAAAGGTTTTTCGGTATTTTCGACGGGCGGGAATATCTCCCGTTCGTCCAAGCGGTAAAACGAAACGCCCGTTTCCGTCTTTTCCGCCGCCACGCCTTTGGGCATATCCAGCCTCGCGCCGCGCTCCGCTTTTTGCAACGCGAACGCGCTTTCGAGGTGCGCGGACGTGTAATCCCGATCGCAGCCGAGCGAGCGCATCGCCGCAAGACACGCCCGACGGAACAACGCTTTTTCCTCGCAAAACGCGACCGTTATCCGCCCGTTTTCAGGATCGGGAATAAGTAACTTTTCACTTTGTTTTTTCAGGTACGCCTCGTCCTCGGCGGCAAGAAACCCGAACCGCGCGAAATTGTCTTTCGCGCCCGCCACCGCGCTTTCGAGCAAGGGAAATACCTGTAAACGGAGCTTGTTGCGGGTGTACGCGAGATCGGCGTTCGTTCCGTCCTCGCGATAATCCAGTCCGTTTTCTTTTACGTAACCGAGGATTTCCGCTTTCGACCAACGCAAAAACGGCCGCAGATAAAACCCCTCTTCCTCTTTCATACCGCACGCACCCGCAAGCGCCGAACCGCGCGCGATACGGAACAGCACCGTTTCCGCCTCGTCGCCGCTGTGGTGCGCGGTCGCGATAAAGTCCGTTTTATTTTCTTGCACGAGCCTTGAAAAGCACTCGCGCCGAAACTCCCGCGCCGCCGTTTCGAGGCTTATTTTTTCCCGCGCCGCCCGCGCGGGGCAGTCCTCGCGGAAGATATACAAAGGGATATTCCGTTCCAGACAAAACCGTTCGACAAACCGCATATCCTCTACGCTCTCCGCGCCGCGGATACCGTGTTCGCAATGCACGGCGGAAAGGAAAAAACCGAACTCCTTTTCACGGTTTTTGAGGAAATGCAAAAGCGCCGTCGAATCCGCTCCGCCCGACGTCGCTACGCACAACCGTTTTCCGTTGTATTTGCCGAAGTCCTTCATACTTTTAGTATACCACGAACGAAAAAAATATGCAAGAACTTTTTCGCACTTTATCCGTCGAATATTCCCGTTCGCGGGCGCGCGCGAAGAAAACCGCATTTTAAAAGGACTTGGCTAAAACCAAGTCCTTCCTTTCCTTTTTCACCGCTTACGGCAGGTCTATTTCGTACAGGTCTTTCGCAGGCAGAGGTTTGGTGGAGTTTTCCACGAACTTCTTGACCTCCGCCGCCGCCTTTTCCACGGAGATATTCGTACCCGCACCGGCGATACACCCGCCGGGACAGCCCATACCCTCGATCAGACAGCCGTCTTTTTTGCCGAGCTTGGCAAGCAGGAGCATTTTCTTGCAGTTCTCCAAGCCCTCCGCATGCTCGATCTTGACTTCCACGCCCGGATAGTACGTTTTTACGCACTTTTCGATCGCCGCCGCAACGCCGCCCGCGACCGCGTAACCGCGCCCCGCGCCCGTCGCCTCGTGTATCGAGCGTTCGCCCTGGTATTTGGAAAAATCGATGTTTTTCGCGTCGAAGATCCCCGCAAGCTCCTCGAACGTAATGACGAAATCGACGTCGCTGCGCACCGAGGCTCGGGACGCCTCCAACTTCTTCGCCGCGCAAGGTCCGATGAACACCACGCGCGCCTGCGGCGTACGCTGTTTGATACGCCGCGCCGTCGCCACCATCGGCGTAAGCGCTTGCGACACCTTGTCTATGAGCTGCGGGAACTGTTTCTTCGCGAGCATCGCCCACGCGGGACAACAGGAAGTGAGCAGGAACGGAAGTTTTCCGCTCGTCACCTCGTCCACGTAATGGTGCGCCTCCGTCGCCGCCGCCACGTCCGCGCCGCTCGCGACCTCGTGCACCTCTTTAAATCCGATATCCATCAGCGCGCCTTTGATGATGGCGGGCGTGATCCCTTCTCCGAACTGCCCCATGATCGCGGGCGCGACCTCCGCCACTACGTAGTCGCCCTTGCGGATCGCGCGAATGAGCTGGAAGATCTGCGACTTGTCGGCGATCGCCCCGAACGGACAACTCACCATACATTGACCGCAACCCACGCATTTGTCGTTGTCGATCTTCGCTCTGCCCAGCTCGTCCGTGGAAACGGCTTTGATACCGCACGCCTTCGAACACGGTCTTTCCTTGTACGCGATGGCGTCGTACGGACAAGCCTTTTTGCACTTGCCGCAACGGATACACTTTTCCTGATCGATGACCGTTTTCCCGTTCACGACGGAGATCGCGTTCCGCGGGCACGCCGCCACGCACGCTTTCGCCACGCAGCTGCGGCATTGATTGCTGACCTCGTACACGTTGTCAGGGCATTTGTCGCACGCCGACGGAATGACCTGCATAAGCGGCGGTTCGTAATATTTGTCCGAAATATCGCTCTGGTCTATCCCCGCCGTGATATGCACGGGCTTATCCGCAGGTCGGAGCGACATACCCATCGCCAAGCGCACCTGTTCGGCGGCGATCGCGCGTTCACGGTATATATTCTCCCGATAAACGGGTTCTTCGGTGGGGGAAATGATATAGGGTATCGCCTCGATCGCGTCGTTTACCTTTTCGGGTTCTTCCTCGAACGCCACTCTCGCCACCTCTTTGAATACGCGGTGACGGAGTTTCACGACCGACGTTTCCAGTCCTCTCATCTTTCGCTGTTACCTCATTTATTTTTTCTTTCGCGTACTATTATACCCTATTTCCCGCCGCTTGTCAATCCTTCGAGGGCGCCGTTTGCCCTTTCCTGATTATTTATTCGATTTCTTCGCCGCCCACAGGTCAATCTTTCCCGTAATACGCCCGTAAATACATTTCCTTTATCTCCGAAACGAGCGGGTATCGCGGGTTCGCGCCCGTGCATTGATCGTCGAATGCGTCTATGCTCATCTGTTCCAACGAGGCTAAAAACGCGCTTTCCGTTCCCTTGTCGCCGATCGCCTCTTTGATCGTCTTGGGCATACCCAACGTCCGCTGTAACCGCTCTATCCTTTCAATGAGCGCCTCTTTCAACGCCTCGTCGCTATCCCCTTGGCAACCGATCGTCCGCGCGATCCGCGCATACCGCGCCAACGCGTCGGGATAGGCGTATTGCGGGAACGTACCCATCTTCTTCGGCGCTTTCGCCGCGTTGAACCGTATCACTTCGACAAGCAACAACGAGTTCGCCATACCGTGCGGCAAATGCCAGTACGAGCCGAGCTTATGCGCCATCGAATGGCACACGCCGAGGAACGCGTTCGCGAACGCGATACCCGCCATCGTCGCGGCGTTGGCGACCTTCTCCCTCGCCTCGACGTCCCCGCGCCCTTTCTCGAACGCGCGGGGCAGGTATTCGACGAGCAACGATATCGCCTCGAACGCAAACCCGTTCGTATAGTCGGAGGCAACGACGGAAACCGCCGCCTCGATCGCGTGCGAAAACGCGTCGAACCCCGAAAACGCGGTGAGCCGCGGCGGTATGTCGAGCGTCAGTTCGACGTCGCAGATCGCCATCGTCGGCATTAGCTCGTAATCGGCGAGCGGATATTTCTTGCCCGTTTTCTCGTCGGTGATGACGGCGAACGGCGTGACCTCGCTCCCCGTACCCGCCGTCGTGGGTATCGCCACGAACATGGCTTTTTCGCCCATTCTCGGAAACCCGAACACCCGCTTGCGTATATCCATGAACCGCATCGCGAGATCCTCGAACTTCACGTTCGGGTGTTCGTATAACACCCACATGATCTTCGCCGCGTCCATCGGCGAGCCACCGCCCACCGCCACGACGACGTCGGGCGCGAACTCCGCCATTCGCCTCGCCCCCTCTTTCGCGCAGGCGAGCGTGGGATCGGGCGTGACCTCGAAAAATTCCGCGTGCGCGATCCCTAATCCGTCCAACTCGTCCGTGACCTTCTTGCAAAGCCCCGACTCGTATAAAAATTTATCCGTCACGACGAACGCGCGCTTTCTCGCGTACACCTCGTCCCCAAGCTCCCGCAACGCCGTTTTCAGACACCCGCGTTTGAAATATAACTTTTCGGGTACGCGCAGCCACAGCATATTCTCCCTGCGCTCCGCGACCGTTTTCACGTTGATAAGCTCTTTAATTCCCACGTTCTCGCAAACGCTGTTCCCGCCCCACGATCCGCAACCGAGCGTGAGCGACGGGGTCAGACGGAAGTTGTACAGATCCCCGATCCCGCCTTGCGCCGCGGGGGTGTTGACGAGGATCCGACACGCTTTCATTCTCTCGAAAAACGCCTGCATACGCTCGGGCGCGGCGTGTTCGTCGATATAGATCGCCGCCGTATGCCCAAGCCCGCCGCCTCGAACGAGCAAGTCCGCCTTGTCGAGCGCGTCCTCGAACGTTTCCGCCTTGTACATCGCGAGTACGGGCGAAAGTTTTTCGTGCGCGAACGGTTCTTCCGTTCCCGCGTTCTCCACTTCCCCGATCAGAACTTTCGTATCCTCGGGAACGGTTATCCCCGCCAGCTTTGCAATGCTTTCCGCCGTCTGACCGACGATCGCGGCGTTGAGCTTTCCGCCGCCGAACATCGTTTCGCGCATTTTCTCCCGTTCCGTTTCGTCGAGGAAATATCCGCCCTGCGCCTTAAACTCCGCTTTCACTTCCTCGTATATCTCTTTCGCTACGACTACCGCCTGTTCGGAGGCGCAGATCATACCGTTGTCGAACGTCTTGGAATGGAGCACGGAGGATACGGCGAGTTTCACGTTCGCCGAACGGTCGATCACCGCGGGCGTATTGCCCGCGCCTACCCCGATCGCGGGTTTTCCCGACGAATACGCCGCCTTGACCATTCCAGGTCCGCCCGTAGCGAGAATAATATCCGCCTCTTTCATCAGCCACGCGGACGCCTCCACGCTCGGCTCGTCTATCCAACCGATGATATTTTCGGGCGCGCCCGCCGCCACCGCCGCGTCCAGAACCACCTTCGCCGCCGCGATCGTACAGTTTTTCGCACGCGGATGCGGCGATATGATCAACCCGTTTCGCGTTTTCAAACAGATAAGCGCTTTAAAGATCGCCGTCGAAGTCGGATTCGTGGTCGGCACGATCGCCGCCGCGACCCCGATCGGCTCGGCGATACGGGTATACCCGCCCGCCTCGTCCCGTTCGACGACCCCGCACGTTTTCTCGTTTTTGTAGCGGTTGTAAATATACTCGGCGGCGTAGTGGTTTTTCAGAACTTTGTCCTCGAACACGCCCATACCCGTTTCTTCAACCGCCATTTCCGCGAGCGCGAGCCGCGCGGCGTTCGCCGCCGTCGCCGCCGCTTTAAAAATAGCGTCCACGCGCTCCTGCGTGAACGTTGAAAACTCCGACTGCGCCGCGCGCACTCTGCATAATAACTCTTTTTGCGTTTTGTTTTCCGACATACTCTCCCCCCTTGCGGCGCGTTTTCACGCCCCGAAACGGGAGCCGCGCCGAGATCAGTCGGTCTTGTACGATTTTCCCGCGAGCATCGCAAGCGACGCCGCCAGATCCTCCGTTTTCAATACGATATCCTTGGGAACGCGAAGGGGCGCGGGCGCGAAATTCCACACCGCCTTTATCCCCGCCGCCACGAGCGCGTTCAAGACCTCTTGCGCCGCGTGTTTGGGTACGGTGATGATCCCGATACGGATCTTGTGTTCTTTGACGAACTCCGTCAAACGTTCGAGCGGCAAGATCTCTTTCCCCGCCACCCGCGTTCCGATCAACGCCTTGTCCACGTCGAACGCCGCAACCACGTTCAGACCGTTGTTTTTAAAGCCCTCGTAGCCCAAAAACGCACGACCCAACCCGCCCGCGCCGACGATGACCACGTCGGAAAGGTTGTCGTAACCCAAAAATTTCTCGATATCGACGATCAGACGGCTGACGGCGAATCCGAGCCTCGGCCGTCCCGCCTCGGAGGATACCAGCGCGAGATCTTTTCGCACAAGTACCGACGATACGGAAATATTTTGTGCGATAACCGTCGAAGAAATGTATTGCGCGCCCTTAGAATTTTCTTCCTGTAAAAAATGTAGATATAACGGCATTCTCGCCTGCGCCGCTTTGGAGATCTCTTTCTCCTCCGCCTTTTCCACCGTCTTGTCTTTCATACTTTCTCCTTTCCTCTTTGTTCCTAAATAGTATGACCGCTTATTCCTCGTTTAACAATATCCGCACGAGCCGAGCTTTTTCCTCGCTCCCCTCTCCGTACGGCGCGGGAAACGCCGTATTCCCCGTCTTTCTTATCTCCGCGGCGATCTTTCCGCCCCGCAAAACGACGATTCGCCGTCCGAGCGCCCACGCCTCCTCGACGTCGTGCGTCACGAGCGCTACCGTCGGTCTTTGTTCTTCCCAAAGCTCCGCGAACGTTTTCCAAAGCCGTACCTTCAAAGCAAGATCGAGCGAGGAAAACGGCTCGTCCAACAATAATAACGGCGCGCCCGACAAAAACGCCCGCACGAGCGCGACCCGCTGTTTCTCACCGCCCGAAAGCGATTTCGGATATCTGTTTTTCAGCTCGGCTATCCCCGCCTTTTGCAAAAAAACGTCGATATTCCCCCGCTTTGCCCCCGCGTATATAAGGTTTCCCTCCACCGTCAGGTTCGGCAACAGCCTCGGCGTTTGGAACGCGTACCCCACCCGATCGGGTACGCCCGTAAGCTCTCCCGTGAAATCGGTCAACCCCGCAAGGATATTCAAAAGGGTGGTCTTGCCCACGCCCGACGCGCCCAAGATACAGGTAACTTCCCCCTCTTCGAGTTGGAGTTCCAACCCCTCGAACACGACCTTTTCCCCGTACGCTTTCGAAACGACAGCTTTCATCTCCACCTCCGTTCCAACGCCCGCGCCGCGGCCTCGCCCGCCGTTTCGAATAAAAATCCCGCCGCGCAAGCGACGGCGACCAGCGCGAACAATAACGGCATTTCGGAAAATATCTGCGCGTCCTGCATCATATTCCCCAAGCTCCCCGCCGTCCGCGAAAGCACCTCCGCCGACAACACGAGCTTGACCCCGAACGCCAACGCTGCTCCCGCCTGCCGCAACGTCTGCGGCGCGATATTCGGCAAATATAACGCCGCGATCCGCGTTTTCAAACCCACGCGGTATACGCGGCTCATCTCGATAAGTTCCCCGTCTATCCCTTTGAGCGCCGACAACGTTCCCGTATACAACAGCGGGAACAACGACAGGAACGCCACGACCACGGGCGCAACGCCCGCGCCCGTCCATACGAGCACGATAAGCAGCACCGCCAACACGGGCATAGACCTGATCACGGCGGCGATCGGCGCGAAAAATTTCGCAAATGCGGGGTACAGGTACGCGACGACCGCCAACGCTGCCGCGAAAACGAAGGAAATGCAAAAGGCGATCGCGACCCGCGATAAGCTCTGTAAAAATCCTTTCCAAAACCCGCCGTTTATAAACAACGAGAAAAATGCTTTCACGCTATCGGAAAAGGAGGGAACGAGCAATTCGTTCCCCACCGCCGCCCACGCGGCGATCCAAACGCCGACGAGAAACGCGATCGCGCCGAACGCCTGCGCTATGTTTTTGATCAGCCTTTTCTTCACGCTCTTTCTCCCGCTTAAAGAATGTTTTCCGTATAATAAAACCCGTCGTCGGGCGTCACCGCCTTCGCGCCGATCTCTCTCGCGCTCGCCAAAAACGCCGTCGCCGCGCCCTTGCAGTCCTTGGCTTGTTCAAACCGCACCCCGCACCGACCGAGTACCTCTGCCGTCAATAACGCGGGTTTGAGCGTCGTGGAATACCCTTCGTCCTCCAAATGCGCCGTCACCGCCGCAACGATCTCCTCGCCGCCCGCCGTTTCCAGCCACGCCGCGCCCGCCGCTACGCTCCGTACGAACGAGGTCAGCCATTCCCCGTTTTCCTCTATTATGGAACGTTTCGCGACCAAAACCGCTTGCGGGTAACCGTCCTCCCCGCCGTATAACGTCTGCAAATTCCCGACGATGGAATACCCTTTCGCCTTTTGCGCGCTCGCGGCTGGTTCGCCCAGAACGTAATAATCCGCGCCCGTCGCGTCCACGTCCCCCGCGCCCGTGAGCGCGTTCAGCGTTACGGACGAGGATAACCCGTATTTTTGGAGTACCGTTTTAAACACGACCCCCGGCACGTCGTTGAGCTGTAACACGCCCACCGTTTTTCCCGAAAGCTCGGAAATATTCCTTTCGTCGTACGTTTCCGTTCCCTTGCCGAGCAGATACAAATTCCCGTGCGTGACCGCGCCGAGCATCCGATACTCCTCGCCCTTGCCGAGCAGTTTCGTCGCGGCGGTCAGGGGCAGAACGCATAAATCGGCGTTCTTGTCCAAGTCCGTATACGTGACCTTGGTCTTGATCTCTTTGGGATCGACCACGAAATAACGCACGCCGTCGTCCTCTTTGTCCTCGCACATCAGCTTTGCAAGCGCCAACGCGGGCGCGCCGTCGGGCATATAAACTTTTATATCTTCCGTTTTCCCGTCCTTGCACCCCGCGCCGCAAAATGCAAAGACCGCCGCCAACGCCGCGGCAAGCCCCAACGCTCTTTTTTTCATATCCATTCTCTCCAAACTATTATTCTATGCCCCGCCCGCCCCGCGGATACGCGGCGTTTTTGTAGAAATATACCTTTTTTCGACGTATGCGTAAACGGGCATATCTTTTTTTCGTCAAATTTCCCCTTTCCGCGAAGAACATTTCACGTGAAACGGAAATCAACCCCAAAATACCGCCTCCACGCGGTGAATGGGCAGACCTCTCTCCACCCATTTTTGTTCGTATTCGGTGACGATGTTCCAGTCGGGATTGCCGTTTTCGTGCAGATCGTAGTTCACGTTTTCAAGCGCGAACCCGCACGCCTCGTATTCCCCCAACGAGAACTCGAAAAACTCCCGATCGTCCGTCTTTTGCAAGATCCGCCCGCCCTTTTTGAGTAGTTTCTTGTATACTTCCAAGAAATTCCTATGGGTCAACCGTTGCGTCGCATAGCCGAGCTTGGGCAAAGGCGTGGAAAAATTGAGATAGATCGCGTCCAAACTTCCCTCGGGAATATAGCACGGCAAACACTCCGCGCGGATATTCAGAAATCGGATATTCGGTATTCCCTGTTGCTTAACCGTCTCCAACGGGGTCAAGATAACGTTGCTCATCTTTTCGAGCGCCAAAAAATTCACGTTCGGCTCTCTTTCCGCCAACGCGCAGACAAACCCGCCCTTGCCGCAACCGATTTCGAGCGCGACGGGATTTTTATTCCCGAACGCCGCCGATAAGTCCACGAGAGCGCGGTAATGCTCCGCCGCCTCTTTCATATTCAAGATCCCGTTCGTTCCGCGCGCAAGCAAAAGATCTCCGCACGCCTCCATTCTCGCCTCGAAGTTCCGCTTTTTTCTCATTCTCATCGACATAACTCGTCCGTCCTCACTTCCTGCCCGTACTCCCGAACCCGCCTTCGCCCCTCGCGGTGTCGGCAAGCTCGTCCGCAAGCTCGAATTCCGCTTTCAAAAACGGGGTCACGACCAGTTGCGCGATCCGCTCTTTCGCGGCGATCACCTGTTCGGTTTTGGAATGGTTGTGGAGCGCGACCATGATCTCGCCGCGGTAATCGGAATCGATCACCCCGACCTTGTTCGCAGGCGCAAGCCCGCGTTTCGTCGCAAGCCCGCTCCGCGCGTAGATAAGCCCCGCATACCCTACGGGTATCTCCATCGCAAGCCCCGTATGGATAAGTTTGGTTTCTCCGGGCGCAAAAACAATATCCCCGTCCGCAAGCGCGTACAGATCCGCTCCCGCGGCAAATTCCGAACCGTAGGTAGGCAACACGGCGTTCTCGTTCAGTTTCTTAACGGCAATAACAGGCATCGATAACTCCTTCTTCTCGGCAAAATGCCGAAAATTCGCATATTTTACAATATTATAACAGATACCGACGAAAAAAGCAAGCGGGGAACGCCTCCCCGCCCGCATTTTACGTAAAACTCAACAGATAATCATACAACGTCGCGTATCTCTCGCCGAGATACTGCACGGCGACCTCGTCGGCTTTGAACGCCGAAAATCTCGCCTCCGCGTCGCTGTAATTGTTCATATAATAATCGCGTACCCGAATAAAACGGTCCGCCATCGACAGCGAGTAGTCCACGACGTACCCTACGTCCTCCCACTTCGATTCCTCGCTCCGCGCCGCGAATTGCAGATAGAAAAGCAGAGAATCCCGCAGATTTTCCACTTCGAGATCGTGTTCCGTCTGCAACTTCGCTTTGCACAGCTCCCAGATATTCGAAAGAAATATCCCGTTGTCGATCAGTCGGCGTTTTTCCTCTAAAATATCCTCTTCCAGCTGTAAATCCAGTTTTTCCTTTTTGAGCTGCGCCGATTTCACTTCCAAGATCTGTTCTTCCGTGAGCGCGGCAAATTGCGCGTCCGTATACGAAATAATATCGATATCCATTCCGCTTTATCCCTCCTTTCTCCTGCCGAGCGCGCTCTTTTCCCGCGAGCCGAGCCGTACGATCTTCGCGACCGCTCCGCTCACCGACGCGCCCTTTTTCAGCACGATCTGTAAAGAAAAATACTCCCCGCGCAGCCAGACCCGCATTTTCGCCTCGCCGTTTTCGAACTTTACTTTGACCGTCTTTTCCCGTCTGCCGTTCCCGACCGTTACGACGATCTGTCCTTCGCCGAAAAACCGTACGCTCTCCAACGTTTTCTTTCCCGCTATGCCAAAGTCCGTCTTAGCCGCCGAAAACGCGTACGTCGTTCCCGAAGGAAAGCTCCCGTCCTTTTCCAGCCGACGCAGCTTGGAATCGGCGAAACATATCCCTTTGCCCCGACAAGCGGACAAGCCTTTGGGCGCGAACGCGCGATAGCCCGTCTTTGTCGCCGCGTCCACGACCAAGCCCCGTTTCTCGCCGTCCGTATCGACGAACCGCAGGAAATATTTCCCGTCGAATTCCGCGTGACCGCATACCTGCCCCTCGCAAACGGGCTGTATTTTCAGATTTTCGCAGATCCGTTCCGCATTTTCGCCGTCGAATACGTACGCCCCGTCCGAGGCGAGAAAGAACGCTTTCTCCCCGCCGACCGAGCATACGCCCACCGAATCCCCGAATATCTTCCCGCCGCCGTAGCCGAGCTTTTCGAGCTTGAACTCCCGCGCGCCGCCCGCCGTTTCCAGCTTGGAAATACCGTATTCGTAAAATACGTACACCGCCCCTTGAAAGGTTACGAGCGCGACGATCTTTCCCGAAACGGAAGGCAGGACGATCCTGCCGCCGTCCTCGATGCTTTCCGAAAAATCCGTCGGCTGTAACGGCGCGGAATAACGGATCGCGAACGGCTCTTCGGCGCAGAATACGCGGTCTTTGCAAACGCACGCCGCCGCGACCGCTTTGGTCGGACCGCACTCGACCATTCCGTCCGTTTCCGTGTAAAAGTATACGCCCGCCTCGCCCGCGAACACAACGCCCGTCCGTTCTTCCCCGTCGATCGCCGCGACCGCTTTCATTCTCGTTCCGAACGCGTACTTGCTCTTCATCGTTCCCGTCGTTTCGTCGTATAAAAACACCGTGCCCGTCAACGTGATAAATCCGAGCTTTTCCGCGTACGTTCCGTCCTCTTGCTTTTCCGCCAACGTGAAATAGGCGTCCGCCTCAGGCAAGCTCGACGCGCCGCTAAGCTCCGTTCCGTCGTCGAAAAGATAGGGCGTAATGCCAAACCCCGCTCTGATAACGCCGTCCGTCAGATCGCAATTCTCGCTCTCCGTCCCCACGAGCGCGCCGCTCTTTCCTCCGCCTTTCCCGTTTTCCTCGACCGAGAACGTATCGTAGCGGACAAGCTCCGTTTTCGCCGTAACGCCGAGTAAGCTCTTTTCGTATCCCAACGTCATACCCACCGCCTCGACGCTATTTTTTTGCTCGGACGGGAACGGTAGGCGCAGGCGATCGCCTCTTTGTATTTCTTATCCCACACCGCCGCCTCCTCGAACAGCCCGCTCGCGAGCGAATACTCGGCGGCGATCCCGTACGCGAATAAACGTACGCTCGCAAGCGTTTTGAACTCGCTCTCGTCCGTCAGTGTTTTCGCCGTCGGCGTGTAGGTGTACCGCACGACGACCTTCCCGCCCTGCGTTTTCAGGTATTCGGGAAAGAGCTTGAACGCCGTTTCGTTCCCGTACCCGTCCGTGACCTTGACCACCCGCACGGCGGCGCGGGAGAACTCGGAAAAATAGATAACGCCCGTTTCCGTTTCGAATTCTTCCTCGGCGTATAAGGGCAGATAGTCGAGCGCAAGCTCGTTTTCCACCAGATTGAAACACCGCAAAAGGTTTTCCGTATCCGCCTCGCCCACCGACGAAACGCCCTCCAAATAATCGTCCACGTCGTCGGCAATGCCAAGCTCCGTCGCCGCCGCTCGGATAATTTCCAACACCGTCATTTTCTCTATGACCTCCTTTTTGTTTTTGCGCCCGCATACGCGTTCATCTCGTACACGGGCGCTCCGTTTTATTTATTCGCGGGCTTTATGCCCGCCGCGCTTTACGCCTCGGTAATGCCTTCGAGCACGCCCTGCCCGTTCGGACGGTCGCACATAAGCTCCGCGTATTTGACGAGGGTAGCCGTATAGACGGGCTTGCCGGGGATCTGTTTGAGGATCTTCCCGTCCTCGCCCTCCAACCACTTCCAGTCGCAAAGCTGATGGATCTTGAAATCGTCGGTATTGAGCAGATACATCGTGCCGTCGGGACAGAAACGGTCCGCCACCACGGGAATACCGTTAAAGCTTACCGCCTTGAACCCGCCCGCAAACTCGATGGTGGGCATCACGGTCGTGAACTGACGGAAGTATTCCGCGAGCGCGCGTTTTACGCCCCACGAACAGACGATGAAGTTTACCTGACTTCCCGAATTCTCCTCGATGGTATCGATCGCCTTTTGAATAACGTTCTCGGAGATCGCTCCCACGCCCGTTTTCTTGTACGGTTTCATCATCGGCGAACTCGTTCTGTCCACGCCGTAAAGCTCGCCGTCGCCGAACAACGCTTTCAGGCCGGTCAATTCGTATCCTTTGCAATCGTGCAGATACACGTAGCAGTCGATCGGTACGTTCTCCATCAGGTCCGCGCCGTCGAAAACGACGCACTTTTCCGCTCTGTCCACGCTGAGCACCTTACGCGCCGTCGCACCGCTGATGATGACGTCGTTTTCCGTCGCGAAATCGACGAGCATACCTTCCACCAAGCCCTTTACGTCGCTGAGATAAACGTGATTATCGTCTGCGACCTCCTCAACGACCGCCAAACGTCCGCTGCCGTCGCCGTAGAGCATTCTGCCGAAGTTAAACGCCGCGCTCTTGATCAGCGACTGCATCTCGTCGTTGAGCAGATTGACGAACGCGCCCTCGTTATTTGCGGAGGCGCGGAGCGCCTTATCGGAGATCTCGATCGTACCGTAAAGGTTTTTGAGGGTAGAGATAAACTGTACCCTGTCGCTTTCCGCGGCGGTAGGCAGATCCCCCGTTTCGCTCCCCGCGCTGATCCCCCCGTTCACACCGTATTTGACGAGCTTTCTGACGTCCTTACCGACGACGTCGGCAGTCGAACGTTGAATTTGCGCGAGCAAAGGATTTGCTTTAAGATCAAGCGCCTCCGTCACCGCGTCCAAGTAAAAAGTTTTCAATGCGTTATCCGCTGTTTCGATAGTAATCATAAAAATTTCTCCTGTTTTTTATTTTTTGTTTTTTGTGTTTTTTGTTGTCCCAAGTCAAGGGTCAAGGGACAACGTCCCTTGCGGGAGGTTGAGGACGAGCTACCCGTTAAGAAAAGCATTGACAATGCTTTTTAGGGGCGAGATGAGCGAGGACATAGTTCGTCCGAGCGTTGACCGAGGGAAAAGTTTACGTTGCTTTGCCCGAGAAAAGCCCTCGCATAAAGCCCCCAAATAAAGCGACTGCAAGTCGCGCCCCACGCCGACAGGCGTACCCACGGCGCGAGCCGTGCCTTTTTCCCCGTCCTGGTTAAGGGTCAAGGGACAACGTCCCTT